>JAPVSX010000028.1:0-20934 GCA_047519495.1 Armatimonadota bacterium | reverse complement strand
TTGATCCCCTGGGAGGCGCAGGGCGGGGCGCCACCTCCCGTCATCGATCACGCGGACGGCTGCTACCTCTACACGCCCGAGGGAGGCCGCATCCTCGACTTCTCCTCGGGCCTGGTCAACGTGAACGCCGGCCACAGCCACCCGAAGATCGTGGACGCGATCCGGCGGCAGGCCGAGCGGCTGACCTACGTGAACCCGAGTTTCTCGACGGAGATCCGCGCCCGGCTGGCCCAGATGCTGACGCGGATCTCCCCCGGCCAGGCGTTCGCGAAGACCTTCTTCACGAACGGCGGCGCCGACGCCAACGAGAACGCCGTCAAGATCGCCCGCCTCTTCACGGGACGCCACAAGGTGCTCACCGCGTACCGCGGCTACCATGGGGCGACGTACGGCGCGATCACCATGAGCGGCGACCCGCGCCGGTGGCCCGTGGAGCCGGGGATCCCGGGGGTCGTCCGCTTCCTCACGCCGTACCCGTACCGGAGCCCGTTCTCGGTGCCCCCTGAGCGCGAGGCGGCCGCGGCGCTCGAGCACCTCGAGACCGTCCTGATGTACGAAGGGCCCCAGACGGTGGCTGCGATCCTCGTCGAGACGGTCATCGGGGGGAGCGGCCTGATCGTCCCACCCGACGGCTACCTCCAGGGCCTGCGGGAGATCTGCGACCGGCACGGCATCCTCCTCATCTTCGACGAGGTGATGGCGGGCTTCGGGCGCACCGGCGCCTGGTTCGCCTGCCAGCACTGGAACGTCGTCCCCGACATGATCACGTTTGCCAAGGGGGTCACCTCGGGCTACGTGCCGCTCGGCGGCGTGCTGGTCACCGCCCCGATCGCGCGCCACTTCGACGACCACGTGCTCTGGGCCGGCCTCACGTACTCCGGCCATCCCCTCGCCTGCGCCGCCGGCTGCGCCAACCTCGAGGTCTTCGAAGAGGAAGGCCTCATCGATCGGGCGCGGCGCCTGGAGGAGCTGCTGGGGAACCGGCTGCGCCGCCTGGCCGACCGTCACCCCATCGTGGGCGACGTCCGGGGGAAGGGGCTGTTCTGGGGCGTGGAGCTCGTCAAAGACCGGGCCACCAAGGAGCCGCTGGCGCCGTTCAGCCGGAGCGGGCCGAGCCCGATGAAGGCGTTCCTGGAGGGGGCGCTCGCGCGCGGGACGTACCTGATCGGGCGGTACAACGTCTTCGTGGCGGCGCCGCCGCTCGTGGTCTCTGAAGCGCAGATCGAGGAAGGCGTGCGGGCGATCGACGGCGCGCTCGCCGACGTCGCGGGATGAGGGGGTGGGGGCGCAGCGGTCGTGGGAGCGGTGGCGAGGCACGAGCAACGAAATGCAGCGAGTCACACGGAAGGGGGGCGAGGAGCAATGCGTGTGTTGAGACGTGGGGTACCGGCTAGTCTCGTCGTGCTGCTGATCGCCGGCCTGATCTTCGTGCCGGTCAAAACGCTGTGGAGCGCCGCCGAGCCTATCAAGCTGGGCGAGGTCGGGCCGCTGTCGCCGCCCGGGGGATATGCGGACGGCCAGTTGATGAAGGACGCAGCGATCCTCGCGACGGATGAGATCAACGCTAAAGGCGGGGTGCTCGGCCGGCCCGTCACGGTCAGCTACCAGGACACGCGCGGCCTGCCGGAGGAGGGCACCGCGGCCGCGGAGCGGCTCACGGCCCAGGAGCACGTCGTCGGCATCTTCGGCGAGTTCCACAGCTCCGTGTTCGTGGCCGAGATGGAGGTGGCCCACAAGGTCGGGACTCCGATCGTGGCCGTGGACGTGTGGGCCAACAAGATCACCGCCGCAGGGTATCCCGAGGTGTTCCGGGTCGCCCCCTGCCAGGCGCTCATCCAAACGAAGTACGGGGACTGGCTGGCGGCGGCCGGATTCAAGAATATCGCCATCTTGTACGAGAAGACCGACGGTGGGCAGAGCGGCCGGGACGTCCTGGTCTCCACCCTGGATAAGCATCCAGGGATCAAGTACGATGTCGTCGGCGCCGACCTCAACCAGACGGAGTTTACGGCCCAAATCCAGCGGTTCTTGAGCCACACGCCGCCGTATGATTTCTTTGTCACCCTTTTCAGCGAAGCCGGGCTCTATCCGCTGGTCAGTCAGTCGCGCAGCCTCGGATTCGCGCCGACACCGCACACGGGCATGTCCAACTCCGGCGGCCCTGCGACCACCCCGACCTTCTGGAAGAACGTCGGGGAGGCCGGGAAGTATCTGATTACAGAAGTTCCGGGCCTGCCGAAGGCAAAGTGGAACGACAAGACAAGGGCGTTCGTGGCCGCGTTCACCAAGCGGTTCAATAGCCCTCCCACCCCGCAGGCGATGGAGAGCTATGACGCGGAGTGGATTCTTGTCGATGCGATCAAGCGCGCCGGCAGCACCGATCCCAAGGCAGTGATCCAGGCGCTCGAGAAGACGAGCTGGGTCGGGGCACGCGGGAAAACCTCATTCTCGACGAGCCACTCGCCTGATTGGGCCTATCACCAGTTCGTGGAGGCGCCGCTGAATCTCATCCAGTTTGATAAGGTCGGTCAGACGCCGGATGACGCACCGGTCATCTGGCCGAGAAGCCTGGCCACGGTGCAGTACACGTACCTCAAGCCGCAGTGATCGGCGGCTCGGTCCGACCTGCCCCCGGCAGGGGGTAATCGCGCCATCGTGGGGGAGGCCCGCATCTGTGGCGCGCGGTGCCAGTTCACCGCGGGCCATGCGCCGGCAGGTCACGCTGGGCTGCGATCGCGCGGTCAGCCGGCACGCCGGCATGCGGCCTCCCCCGATGGATAGGGAGCTTCTGCGCCGGCGCGCCCCCCGGATCTGACAGATGAACTGGGACTACCTGTTCATTCAGGCGACCAACGGCGCCGTCATCGGGATCATCTACGCCCTGATCGCCGTCGGCGTGACGCTCATCTTTTCCATCTTGAAGATTGTCAACTTCGCCCACGGCGACCTCTATATGCTGGGGGGCTACTGCGCGTACTACGTCATCACGCTGCTCGGGGTGCCGCCGCTGCCCGCCCTGGTCGTCTCGATGGCCGCGGTCTATAGCTTCGGCATCGTGCTCGAGCGGCTGCTGCTGACGCCCCTCTACAGCGAGCGCACCGAGCGCAAGGACGAGTACGGGATCATCGTCACGTTCGGCCTGGCGTTCTTCCTGCGCAACATGGCCCTCATCGTGTTCGGCCCGTTTCCCCTCAGGCCGCCGTCGTTTGCGCCGGGCCTGCTGCGGATCGGGACCCTGATCGTGACGAACGACCGCGTGTTTGCCGGGGCCGTCGGGCTGCTGCTGATTTTCGGACTCCTCTACTTCATGAACGGCACGATCTGGGGACAGGCACTCGACGCCGTCAGCCAGTCCCGAGACTCCGCCGCGATCGTGGGCATCAATCCGCGCCGCTTCAACTCGCTGGCGTACGGGGTGGGCGCGGCCCTCGCGGCGGGCGCCGGCGCCCTGATCGCGCCGATTTTTTCGCTCGCGCCCGACATGGGGGTGCTCCCCAACATCCAGTCCTACGTGATCGTGATCCTCGGCGGGATGGGATCGGTCCTCGGCAGCATCATCGCCGGCATCCTCCTGGGAGAGTCGCAGGGGCTGTTCACGGCGTTCTTTCCCGATCCCACCCGGGCGTTCGCCTACACGAACGCGTTCGGCGTGCTCGTGCTGATGGTCGTCCTGATCTTCCGGCCGACCGGGATCTTCGGCCGGCGCCACGTGCGGATGGAGTAGGCGCGTGCGCGGATTCCACGTCTACGTCCTGCTCGCCGCCGGAGCCGCGTCGCTGGTCTACGCGCACCTCCTCAATCCGTACTGGATGCACGTCGCGATCATCGCGATGTTCTACGGCATCCTCGCAGGGAGCTGGTCGCTCCTGGCCGGGTACGGCGGATTGTTCTCGCTCGGCCACATGGCGTTTGCGTCGGTCGGAGGATACACGTCGGCGCTGCTCGTGCAGTGGTACGGGATTCCGATCCCGCTCGGCATGGCGGCGGGCGTCGTCCTGTCCTGCGCGCTGGGCGGCGTGATCGGCTGGGTCTGCCTGCGCATGAGCGGCCCGTATCTTGCGATCTTCACGCTCGCGTTCTCAGAGATCGTGCGCATCACGTTCTCGACCGAGGACCAGGTCACCGCGGGCATGGCCGGGCTGCACACCGCGCCGCTGTTCCACATCGCGTCGCGCCTGCCGTACTTCTATACGGCGTTCGGCCTGCTCGCCTGCTCAGTTGCCCTCATCGGCTTCATCGTCCACTCCCGTTGGGGCCTGTTCCTCCGCGCGATCCGGGAGGATGAGCAGGCGGCGAGCGCCTCGGGCGTCGCCGTGGCCCGGTTTCGCATCCTGGCGTTTGCGGTGGCCAGCGCCCTGGCCGCGCTTGCCGGGAGCTTCTACGGGCACTACATCGGGATCCTGACCCCCAGCCTCGGCGGGCTCGACCTGATGGCGCTCGTCGTGGTGATGACCGTGATCGGCGGCATGGAGCGGATTCCCACAGCCGTGGCCGGGGCGGTCGGGGTGGAGGTGCTGCAGGAGTTCCTCCGGGCCTATGGACAGTGGCGGCTCGTCATCTTCGGCCTCGTCCTGCTGTTGACCATGCGCTTCGCCCGCAACGGCCTGCTGACGCCGATCTGGCAGCAGTTCGTCCGGCTGGGCGAGGCCCGGGGGGCGCCGCCGGCCCCCCGCGAAGCCGGCCAGGAAGGGTCGGGCATATGAGCGGGAACGGGACGATCGTCAACGGCATGCAGCTGCTCAAGCGGTTCGGCGGCATCGTGGCGACCGACGGCGTCGACTTCTCGGTCGCCGAGGGCGATCTGATCGGGCTGATCGGCCCGAACGGTTCGGGGAAGACCACGCTCATCAACCTGCTCACCGGGCACCTCAGCCCCGAGTCGGGCGAGGTCTTCCTCCGCGGCAGGTGTGTGACCGCGCGGCCCCCGCACGAGTTCGCGGCGCTCGGCGTCGCGCGGACGTTTCAGCTGACCCAGCTGTTCGGGCGGATGACCGTCCTCGAGAACATGCTGGTTCCCGGCCTGACGCGGCCGCGCTCGACGTGGGAGGCCGTGACGGGGCGGGCCAGGACCTACCTGGAGTTCCTGAACCTTGCCCATCTCGAGCATCTGGCCGCCAAGAACCTCTCGGGGGGACAGCAGAAGCTCCTCGAACTCGGACGCGCCCTCATGCTGGAGCCCGCCATCCTCTTCCTCGATGAGCCGTTTGCCGGCGTCCATCCCCACCTGCGGGACGAGCTGATCACGCGGATCCACCAGCTCCATCAGTCGGGGCGGACGTTCGTCGTCGTCGACCACGACATGCAATCGATCCTGCGCGTCGCCCGGCGCCTCGTCGTGATGGCCCGGGGGCGCAAGATCGCCGACGGCCCGCCGGCCATGGTGCGCGCGGATCAGGCCGTGCTGGCCGCGTACTCGGGACTCTAGGATGGCCGCAGACTCGAACATCCCGGTAGGTGCAGGCCGCACGGCGCCCTGCCTCGCCGCGAGGAACCTCGTCGCCGGGTACCTCCCCGGCATCAGCATCCTGCGCGGCGTCTCAGTGGACGCGGTGCGCGGCGAGATCCGCTGCGTGCTCGGACCGAACGGGACGGGCAAGTCGACGCTCCTCAAGGTGCTGTTTGGGTTCCTCCCGGCGTCGGAAGGCGAGGTCACCCTCGACGGGCGGTCGACTCGGGGCATCATGCCGTACCAGATGGGAGAGTACGGCATCGCCTACCTTCCGCAGCGCCCCAGCATCTTTCCGCACCTGTCGGTCGAATGGAACCTGCGGCTGGGCGCCTGGCGGCACAAGCGCCAGCGGGCCCGTGTCGACACGCTGGTGCAGCGCGCGCTGGAGCAGTTCCCCGTTCTCAGAGAGAAGCACCGGCAGGCCGCGGGCACGCTCAGCGGCGGCCAGCAGCGGCAGCTCGAGATCGCCCGCAGCCTGATGCACGACCCCGCCGTCTTCCTCATCGACGAGCCGACCGCCGGCATCGAGCCGCGCGTGGCCGTGCAGATCTACGGCATCATCAAGGACCTCGCGGCGCAGGGCAAGGCCGTCCTGCTGGTGGACCAGAACATCAAGGGGGCCCTGGAGATCGCCGACTACGTTTACGTGATGCGGACCGGCACGGTGCTGTCGGAAGGGTCGCGAGAGTCGTTCGGCGGCGACACCGAAGCGCTGGTCGCCCGCTGGCTCTATGCGAGCGGGAACGTCTAGCCGCGGCCGCCCGCGCGTCGTTCTCCTCGGGATCGACGGCTGTCCGATCCACCTCGTGTCCCCCGCGGTGACGCCGCGCCTGTGGAGCCTGCGGGGGGCGGGAGGCCTGACGCTCGAAGGGCGGGCCCCGCTGCCGTCCTCCACGTACCCATGCTTTGGGACGCTGCTGACCGGGTGTCTGCCCGGGCGGCACCGCGTGCGGACGACCGCATCGCGGCCTGGGGCGGTCCCCGGCTGGGGAGGCGAGGTGCGGGTCGCCGTGCCGACGCTGTTCGACGTGTGCCGGGCGGCCGGCCTGCGCAGCGCGGCGGTCCAGGGGGACCATCTGCTCCACGCCGTGCTCCAGACCGAGGCCGCCGGCATGACCTGGCCGCCCGGAGGACGCGTGCCGCCAGAGGTCCCCCGGGACGCGCACGCGTACCCGACCAACGACGCCGTCCGGCCTCACCTGCTCGCCGCGGCCGCCGATCCTGCTGTGGATTTTCTGTTCGGCCAGTTGAACGAAGGGGACACGCTCGGGCACGACCTCGGCCCCGACGACCCGGCCACGCGCGCCAGTTACCGCAGGGCCGACCGGATCGTCGGCGAGGTGCTCGATGCCCTCGGGCCGCTCTGGCAGGACACGCTTGTCGTCATCGTCTCCGATCACGGGATGGAGCCCCGGACCGACCGACCTCCGATCGACCTGCTGGCCGCGCCAGAGGTCGCGGTCGTCGCGGTGGACGTGGTGGGCGACGGCGGCGCGGCGCTCGTGCGGGTGCGTGACGGGGTCGGAGAGAGGGCCGCCGGCCGTGTCCTCGGGGAGGTGCCCGGGGTGGCCGGATGGAGCGACTGCGGCGACGGCGTGGTTCTCGCAGCAGCGCTGCCGGGCTGGATCTTCTCCGCGCCGCGCCTCCGCCCCCGAGGATACCATGGCGGCCCGGCGACCGCCCGCACCCTCGCGGCGGTGACAGGCGGGCATGCCGCGGTGCCGCGGATCGCCCGCGCGCTCGCGGCGCGGCCTCCACACCTCGCCGACTGGGCCCCGACGACCGCCCAGGTGCTCGGCCTTAAGTTGCCCGGAGCGGACGGCCGGTCGCTGCTGGCGCCATAGTCACCGTTTCTTGGGCGCGCCTGTGGCGAGTGGCGCGTGGGCCTTCTCTGGGGCCGCGACGTCAACGGGGCGCGCCAAGGTGCTCCACCTCGGTCAGGGACTCATCGAGGATCGCGAGCGCCCGGTCCAGTTCGTCCCGCGTGACTGTCAGCGGCGGCGCGAGGGTGATAATGCTGCCCATCGTCAGCTTGAAGCTCAGCCCCTTCGACAGGGCGGCATACATCACCGCTTCGGCCGCATCGGCGGCCCGCGTGCGCGATGCCCGATCCGTCACGAGCTCCAGCCCCAGGAGCAGCCCGAGGCCCCGGACGTCGCCGATCAGCGGGTGCGCGGCCTTCATCGCCTCGAGCCGGCCGAGCGCGTAGCGCCCCAGATCGCGGGCGCGGCTCAACAGCCCCTGTTCCTCGATGAACGCGATCGTGGCCAGCGCGGCGGCGCAGGCGACCGGATTCTTCTCGTGCGTGTAGTGCCCGAGCGCCCGATCGGCCGCGACGTCGAGGCGCTCACGCGCGATGAGCGCGGCGAGCGGCAGGACCCCTCCCCCGAGGCCTTTCCCGACCACCAGGATGTCCGGCACGACCTCGAACTGCTCGCAGGCGAACATCGTGCCCGTACGGCCGAGCGCGGTGGGGATCTCGTCGAGGATGAGGAGCGCCCCGTGCCGGTCACAGGCCCGCCGGACGGTCCGCCAGAACTCGGGATGGGGGATGACGGGCGTGCTGCGCACCGTCTCGGCCACGACCGCCGCGACGTCCCCCTCTTTCTCGAGCACGTACTCGATGTAGGCCGCGCACTTGAGGTCGCAGCCGCCGCGGACGTGGCAGTCCCACACACAGCGGTAGGGGTCGGGCGGCGGCACGTGCTCGGTGCCGGGCAGCAGGGGGCCGGCGCCGGCCCGGAAGATCTCCTCGCCGCCGATTGAGATCGCGTCGAGCGACGCGCCGTGGAACGCGTCCCACATCGAGATCGTCTTGTGCCTGCCGGTGGCGACACGGGCGAGTTTCAGCGCCATCCCGACCGCGCCGGTGCCGCCCGGGCAGAAGAGCACTTTGTTCAGGTCGCCGGGGGCCAGATCCGCGAGCGTCCTGGCCAGGGCCACCGCCGTCCGGTTCGTGTAGCGGCGCGTGCAGAAGGAGAGCTCGTCGAGCTGCGCCTTGATCGCCGCGATGACCGCGGGGTTGGCGAACCCGACCTGATGGACGTAGTTGCCGTGGAAGTCCAGGTACCGCCGGCCCTGGAGGTCCTCGATGTAGGCGCCCTCGCACGCCCGCAGCGCGTTGAGGCACGGCGTCGAGAGCGCCTGGCGGAGAAAGTACCGCGCGTCCTCGTCGAGCAGGGCCCGCGTCTCGGCGTTGAGGGCCGCGGCCTGCCAGCGGGCGCGGCGGGGCGAGAGGTTGAGATCGCCCTCGGAATCAAGGCGCGAGATGTCGCTCATGGGCATCCACCTCCGGGCACAGTATTCTGCGCGGGGAGAATGCGGTCATCCCGGCCGCCGGTGGGCCTCCGGGAGAGGACCGCGCGTGGACCGGCGCCAAGTACCCCGTAGAGCCGGGCTATCTCGTGCCAGCGGTCGTGCTGTTTGATTTCTCGTAGGAAGCCCAGTTCGCGTGATGGGGCGGGACGGCGTAGCGTGCGGCCGGAGCACGTGTACCCGGGTAGGAGGACGGTCGATTTCGTCCGCTGCGATGCGCAGAGAGCGCCTCGCCCGCCTGGCCGCGGGGCGGTTCGACGTCCTCGTGATCGGTGGGGGCATCACCGGCGCGGGGGTCGCGCTGGACGCCGCGGCCCGCGGGCTACGGGTCGCGCTCGTCGAGCAGGCGGACTTCGCCGGGGGGACGAGCAGCCGTTCCACCAAGCTCGTGCACGGCGGACTCCGGTACCTCCCGATGCTCGACCTCGGCCTCGTGCGCGAGGATCTCGAGGAGCGGGGCCTCTTGCTCCGGAACGCCCCGCATCTGGTCCGCCCGCTCCCGTTCGTCCTGCCGCTCTACCGGGGCGCCCGGAATCCGCTCGGCCTCAACCTGCCCGCGGTGCTCCGCGCGGCGCTGCCGGTAGGGCTCGCCGGCGGCCTCTGGGCGTATGACATCCTGGCCAGCTTACCGCGCCGCATCGCTGCAGACGACATCCCGGCGTGCGGCGCGACAGCACGGGCCCCCCGCAGACGCATGCGGTTCCATCGGCGCCTCACCCCCGCCGCGGCGGCGGCCCTCGTCCCACCGCTGCGCCTCGACGGGCTGCGCCGGGCCTACCTGTACTACGACGCGGTGACGGACGACGCCAGGCTGACCGTCACTGTGATCCAGACGGCCGTCCGCCTCGGGGCGGTCGCCTGCAACTACGTCCGGGTGACCGATCTTGCGACGGACCAGGAGCGCGTGACGGGCGCGCGGGCCATCGACGCGCTGACGGGGCGCGCCATGACTGTCTCGGCGCGGACGACGGTCAACGCGACAGGGGTGTGGGCGGAGGCCGTCGCCGGGCTCGCGGGACGCCCCGGGTTCCGCATCCGCCCCAGCAAGGGCGTGCACCTCATGCTGTCACCCGCGCGGCTCCGGCTCGGCCGGGCCGCGCTCGTGCTCCCCGAGACCGACGATGGACGGCTCGCATTCGTCGTTCCATGGCTCGGAGCCGTCATGATCGGGACGACCGATACCGAGTGGAACGGCCCGCCGGAGACGCCGCTGGTCGACCGGCGCGACGTGGACTACCTCCTCGACCACGCATCCCGGTTTCTTACCACTCGTCTCAGGGATCGGGATGTGCTCGGGGCGATTGCCGGCCTCCGGCCGCTCGTCAGTCTCGGGGCGGGGGCGAACACGTCGAGCGCGCGCATCTCCCGCCGCCACGAGGTCGTCTCCGGGCCCGCGGGATTCGTCTCGATCGTCGGCGGCAAGCTCACGGCGTACCGGCGGATGGCGGAGGACGTGATGAACGCGGTCGCCGGGCGTCCGGCGAGAACGCCGTCTCCCACACGCCGCCTCCCGCTGGATGGCGCGGACGGCCTGTCCGGCGCCCTGCCGGCGCTGCGGGCGCGCGCGCGGCGTCTCAGTCTCGGTCGGCGCACGCTCGTGCACCTCATCCGCTCGTACGGCACGCGCACGGCGGCCCTGCTGGACGCCGTCGCGGCCCGGCCCGATCTCGGAGAGCCGCTGGCCCCGGGCTGTCCGAACATCGCGGCGGAGGTCGTGGTGGCCGTGCAGGAGGAGATGGCCGCCACGATCGGGGACGTGCTGCTGCGGCGGACCCGCCTGGCCCATCTCCTGCCTGACGCGGGAGTGGAGGTTGCGCCGCGGGTGGCCGCGCTCATGGCGGAGGAGCTTGGGTGGTCCCCGGACGAGCAGCGCGCGGCGGTAGAGGCGTACAGGCGCGCGGCCGTGGCACTGGTCGTGCCCGACGGGACGGCTCAGGAGACCGGGAGACCGCTGTAGAAGAGCGTAGCGATGATTCCCATCATCATCATCATCGTCGCGCTGGCCTTCGACTTCATGAACGGCTTTCACGACGCCGCCAATTCGATCGCCACCGTGGTCTCCACCCGCGTCCTCAAGCCGCGCTACGCCGTCGCGTGGGCCGCGTTCTTCAATTTCGTCGCGTTCGGAATGGGCCTGCACGTCGCCACCACGGTGGGCAAGGGGATCGTCGATCCGCGCGCGATCACGAACCACGTGATCCTGGCCGGGCTGGCCGGAGCGATCGCCTGGGACCTCATCACGTGGTATTTTGGCCTGCCGATCTCCTCGTCGCACGCGCTGATCGGCGGGCTCGTAGGGAGCGGGGTCTCGGCGGCCGGCTGGGGCGCGCTCGTCTGGGACGGCATCAGCAAGACCCTCGTGTTCATGGTCCTCTCGCCGCTGATCGGCCTCCTGCTCGGCTTCGCGCTGATGCTCTCGGTGATGTGGCTGTTCGCGCGGGCGACGCCCCACCGCGTCGACCGCCTCTTCCGCCGGCTGCAGCTGGCGTCATCGGCGCTGGTCAGCCTGGGCCACGGGTCCAACGACGCGCAGAAGACGATGGGCATCATCGCCGCCCTCCTCTTTGCGAACGGGTACCTGGGTTCCAAGTTCTTCGTGCCCTACTGGGTCGTCCTGACGGCGAACCTGACGATCGCCGCCGGGACGGCGGCGGGCGGGTGGCGAATCGTCAAGACGATGGGGATGCGGATCACCAAGCTCGAGCCGGTCGGGGGGTGTTGCACCGAAACGGCGGCGGCGCTCTCGATCCTCGGCGCGTCGTTCGGGGGGATCCCCGTGTCCACGACCCACACGATTACCGGGGCAATCATGGGCGTGGGGGCGACGCGCCGGCTCTCGGCCGTGCGGTGGGGAGTCGCGACCCGCATCGTCTGGGGGTGGGTGGTGACGATCCCCGCGTCCGCGGCGACGGCGGCGGTCGTGTACGGCATCCTCGGTACCGTGATGAGGTAGCCGGCGCCGGGCGCATCGCCCGCGCGTTTTGGGTGAGGAGGCGCATCCGTGGTGCTGCGATTGTTCCCGCGCGAGGAGAGCTTCTTCGGCCTGTTCAACCTGGCGGCCGAGAACATCCTCCAGGCCGCGCGGATGCTGCGGGACCTCGTCGACGACTTCCGCGACGTCGAGCCCAAGGCGGAGGCGATCAAGGCGGTCGAGGACCGGGGAGACGAGATCACCCACGAGATCATCGACCGGCTCAACCGGACGTTCGTCACCCCGTTCGACCGGGAGGACATCTACGAGCTGGCGAAGCAGCTCGACAACGTGCTGGACTGGATCGAGGCCGCCGCGGCGCGGATGGCGGTGTACCGCATCGCCCGGCCGACCCGCGAGGCGCAGGAGCTCGCGCACATCATTCTCAACGTGTGCGAGGCCCTCGTCGAAGCGATCGGCAACCTCCGCAGGCTGGAACGGCTCGACGGGCCGGTGCGCGAGATCAACCGTCTCGAGAACCTCGCCGACCACGTCCAGCGCGACGCCGTCGCCGCGCTCTTCGCCAGCAGCGCCAGCGCGATCGACGTCGTGAAATGGAAGGAGATTTACGATACGCTCGAAGAGGCGACGGACCAGGCGGAAGACGCCGCCAACGTCCTGGACAGCATCCACACGAAGAACATGTAGACGCCCGCGTTGGCGCGTCTTGCGGGCCATGGTAAGCTCGGGCTGAGCACGGGACGGGCCCGACACGGGAGCGTGGGTGCGTGGCGCAGCGGATCCTGCTTGTCGAGGACGAGCGGGCGATCGCGGAGTCTCTCCGGTACGCGCTGGAGAAAGAGGGCTACGACGTGGTCGAGGCGTCGGACGGGAGCAAGGCGCTCGACCTGGCGCGCACCGGGTCCCCGGATCTCGTCCTCCTCGATGTCATGCTGCCGGGCATGAGCGGGTTCGAGGTCTGCCGGATCCTGCGGCAGGAGTCGTCCGTGCCCATCCTCATCCTCACGGCCCGCGCGGACGAGCCGGACCGCATCGCAGGCCTCGACCTCGGCGCAGACGACTACATCACGAAGCCGTTCAGCCTCCGCGAGGTCCTGGCCCGCATCCGCGCGGCGCTTCGCCGGTCCCAGGCGGCCCCCACGGGGACCGTACGCGACGAGGTCGTCCGGGCCGGCGAGCTCACCATGGACCTGGCGCGCCACCAGATCACCGTCGGCGACCGGCCGATTGCGCTCCCCCCGCGCCAGTTCGACCTGCTGCGGGCGTTCCTGTCGAATCCCGGCCGCGTGCTGACGCGGGCGACGCTGCTCCAGCAGGTCTGGGGGTACGACTTCGCCGGGGACGACCGGACGGTGGATGTCCACGTTCGCTGGCTGCGCCGGAAGCTCCAGGAGGCCGGAGCCCGGAGCGCGATCGAGACCGTCCGCGGCGTGGGGTACAGGCTCGCGGGGTAGGATGCGGCTGCACCGCGCGGTCACGCTCGCGCTGGCGATCGAAGCGGCGCTCACCGCCGCTGCCGCGGTTCTGTGCCTCGCGCTCACCGGATGGCCGTCGCGGTTCCCGGGCCTCGTGGTGCCCCTCCTCGGGGCGCTGACCGCCGGTCTGGCCGGCGCGCTGGTCCTCGGCGGCCGGCTGGACGCGGCGATCCGGCGTCCGCTCCGCGAGATCACCGCCGCGGCATGGTCGGGCGTCGAGGGCCGCCTCCGGCCCGCGGGCGGCGCGTCGTTTGACGACCTCCGCAAGACGGTCGACGCGTTCAACGCGATGGTGGCGCAGGCCGGGCGCACGATCGCCGCGCTGGACCTGCAGAAGAGCACGCTCGAGTCTGTCTTGACCCACATGACCGATGCCCTGTTGATCCTGGACGCCCGGGGCGCCATCACGCTTGTGAATCCGCCGGCCGAGCGATTCTTCGGCGTCGCGGCGCCCCTCGCGGCGGGCCACCGTCTGATCGAGGTGCTCCACCACTTCGAGCTGGACGCCCTGGTCCGCCAGACCGAACGCGAGCGGGCGCCGCTCGCGCGCGAGATGGAGGTCCATCATCCGGACCACCGGCTGCTCCGGGTGCAGGCGAACCCGGTCGCCGGCCGCCGCGGGGAGTCCTTGGGCACCGTGGTCGTCGCCCAGGACATCACCGACCTGCACCGCACCGACCTGGTCCGGCAGGAGTTCGTCGCGAACGTTTCGCACGAGCTTCGGACGCCGCTGACGTCTCTTCGGGCCCTCGCCGAAGCGCTGGTCAACGGCGCGATCCACGACCGGGAGGCCGGGCCCCGCTTCCTCGAGCAGATCATCTCGGAGATCGACCGCCTCACGCTCCTGGTAAGCGACCTCCTCGATCTGTCGGCGATCGAGAGTGGCAGCGCCAAGCTGGAGATCGGCCCCGTCCCGCTCCGCGAGGTGGTCGAGGACGTCGTCGCCAAGGTCCGCCCGATGGCGGACCCGCGGCGCATCAGGCTGCGAATCGAGCTGGACGATGGCCTGCCTCCCGCCTGGGGAGACGCGGGCCGCCTCGCGCAGGCGGTGGCCAACCTGGTCGACAACGCCGTGAAGTACACGCCCGATGGAGGCGTGGTGACGATCTCGGGGCAGGCGCGCGAGAACCTCGTCGCCTTGTCCGTAGCGGACACAGGGATCGGCATCGCCCCCGAGCACCTGCCTCGGATCTTCGAGCGCTTCTACCGCGTGGACCGGTCGCGCTCCCGGGCCCTCGGCGGCACCGGTCTGGGCCTCAGCATCGTCAAGCACATCGCAACCTCCCACGGCGGGAGGGTCGAGGTTGAGAGCGTGGAGGGCCGCGGTAGCTGCTTTACCCTCTTGCTCCCGCGCGCTCCGGTCGAGTCGGCGCGGCCCTGAGCGCATAAGGGTCATGACCGCCCCGGTACCGGGCCCGCGCCCGTGCGCTCAGCCACTCGTAACCTGGTCTTATCCTCGTATTAACGGCCTCTTCCCCTTGCGTCCACACGCGGTTAACGTCGCCGGGGTATGCTTGTGTGGTTAATGGCAGGGTCGTAAGGTGATAGTGGGTGCGGGTACCCAACTACCCGCTCGACCAGTCCAAGGAGGGACAAGATGAGCAGTACTCCATGGCGGCGCATCCTCGTAAGCCTCGCGATCATCGGCGGGCTGGCCGGTGCGACGCTCGGCAGCCTCGGGCCCGCGAGCGGCGCGGGCATTATCACGCTGAACGGTGCGGGGGCCACGTTTCCCTTCCCCCTGTACTCCAGGTGGTTCGCAGAGTACAATCGCCAGCACCCCGAAGTGCGCATCAACTACCAGTCGATCGGGAGCGGCGGCGGCATCGAGCAAGTAAGGAAGGGGACGGTGGATTTCGGCGCCTCTGACGCCCCGCTGTCCGACGCGCAGCTCAAGGAGATGGGCCGGCCGATCGTGCTCATCCCGACCGTGGCGGGCGCGATCGCGATGAGCTACAACATCCCGGGAGTCGGGACCGGGCTCCGGCTCGCCCCGCAGAACATCGTCGCGCTCTACATGGGGCAGATCACGAAGTGGAACGATCCCAGGCTCGTGGCCGATAACCCCGGTGTGAGACTCCCCGACATGCCCATCACCGTCGTCCACCGCTCTGACGGGAGCGGTACGACGTTCCATTTCACCTCCTTCCTCTCGGTGGTGAGCGTCGGCTGGGCCGACAGGGTCGGGCACGGGACCGCGGTCGAGTGGCCCGTGGGCATCGGTGGGAAGGGCAATGAGGGCGTCGCGGGCGCCGTCAAGCAGACGCCGGGCGCGATCGGCTACGTCGAGCTGGCCTACGTGAAGCAGAACAACCTCACGTACGCGGTCGTCAAGAACCGGAATGGCCAGTGGATCGCCCCTTCGCTCGGCGCAACGACGGCCGCCGCCGCCGGCGGCGCTGAGATGATGGTCAAGACGAACGACGTCCGGGTGTCGATCGCCCACGCACCAGGCCCCAAGACCTATCCGATCGCCGGCTTCACCTACCTCCTGGTCCCGCAGCAGCAGACCGACGAGGTCAAGGGACGGGCGCTCGTCGACTTCCTCTGGTGGGCGATCCACGACGGGGAGAAGGACGCCGCGTTGCTCCTGTACGCGCAGCTGCCCGCGCCCGTCGTGAAGATCGACGAGGGCATCATCAAACAGATCACGTACCAGGGCAAGGCCCTCCTCACGGAGAAGTAGCCGCCGGCGCATGTCGTTCCACTTCCAGGTCGGAAGGGGGGCTGCGGCCCTCCTCCCGCCGTCTGCCCGCTATCGCCCCCGCCGCTGGGCGGACGGGGCGTTCCGTGTTGTCCTCACCGCCTTCGGCCTGTCAGTGATCCTGCTCGTGGCCTGGATCGCGGTCTCGCTCGCCGGGGCGGCGATGCCGGCGATCCGCCGCTTCGGCCCTGCGTTTCTCTGGACGTCCCGCTGGGACCCCGTACACGAGATCTTCGGCGCGCTGCCATTTGTCTACGGCACGGTGGCGTCGTCCATCCTGGCGCTGCTGATCGGCGTGCCCATCAGCCTCGGGGTCGCGATCTATCTGGCAGAAATCGCGCCGGTGCAGGCGTCCGTCCTTCTCTCGTTCATGATCGAGCTGCTGGCGGCGATCCCGAGCGTCATCCTGGGCCTGTGGGGGATCTTTGTGCTCGCTCCCTGGGTGCGGACATCCGTCGAGCCCGCGCTGTCGGCTGCGTTCGGGTGGACCCCCTTGTTCAGCGGACCGGCATACGGCATCGGCCTGCTCGCCGCGGGGATCATCCTGGCCATCATGGTCATTCCCATCATCTCGTCGGTCTCCCGGGACGTCCTGCGGGCCGTTCCCCAGGAGCAGCGTGAGGCGATGTACGCGCTCGGCGCCACGCGGTGGGAGATGATCCGCCACGCGGTGCTTCCCTACGGGCGGGCCGGGATCATCGGGGCGGTCATCCTCGGCCTCGGCCGGGCTTTCGGGGAGACGATGGCGGTGACGATGGTGATCGGAAACCGGCCGCAGATCGTCCCGTCGCTCTTCCAGCCGGCGTACACGATCGCCGCGGCGCTCGCGAACGAGTTCTCCGAGGCCACGTCCGACCTCTACCTCTCCGCGCTGATCGAGATGGCCCTCGTGCTGTTCGCCGTCTCGCTCATCATCAACGCCGTCGCCCGGTGGCTCGTCTCACGCGTGACGCGCGTATGATGGCGCTGACCCGCGCGACGGAACGTCGCCGCCGGATCGTGGACCGGGCGATGACGGCGCTCACCCTTGGGGCCATCCTGGTCGCCGTCGCGCCGCTCGCCAGCGTGCTCGGGTACGTCGCGCTCCAGGGGGCCGCTGGGCTGAACTGGGCGTTCTTCACCCACCTTCCCGCGCCAGTCGGGGAGCCGGGCGGGGGGATGGCCAACGCCCTCGTGGGCACCCTGACGCTCATCGTGCTGGCGTCGTGCGTCGGCGTGCCGGTCGGCATCCTGGGCGGCCTGTTCCTGGCCGAGGTCGGCGGCAGGGCATTGGGGTGGTGGGTCCGTTTCGCGGCGGACGTGCTGAACGGGATCCCGAGCATCGTGATCGGCGTGTTCGTCTACACACTCGTCGTCGTGCCGATGAAGCGGTTTTCCGCCCTCGCCGGAGGGCTCGCGCTCGGGATGATGATGATCCCGCTCGTCATGCGGACGACCGAAGAGATGGTGCGCCTCGTCCCGTTGGAACTCCGGGAAGCGTCGCTCGCCCTTGGGATCCCCTGGTGGGTCACGACCCTCCGGATCATCCTCCGCACGGCGACCGCCGGCGTGATCACCGGGGTCATGCTGGCGGTGGCCCGGATCGGCGGCGAGACGGCGCCGCTGCTGTTCACGGCGTTCAACAACCAGTTCTGGCAGTCCCGCCTCGACCAGCCGATCGCGTCCCTGACGGTGCAGCTCTACAACTATGCGATCGCCCCGTACGACGACTGGCACCGGCAGGCCTGGGCCGCCGCGCTGGTTCTGATGGCGATCACCCTCGCGCTCAACGTCGTGGCCCGCGTGGCCGGCCGGCAGCGCTTTTCGGGGGGGAGGTAGATGCAAACGGACGTCCCGACGACCCTGTGGAGCCAGGCCCTCTCAGCCGCGCTGACGAAGGTGAGGGCTGTGGAGAGCGTGTCGGCGGAGCGCTTTCGCGTGGAGCACCTCCACGCCTACTTCGGACGCGTCCACGCGGTGAGGGGACTTTCGATCGGCATCGCGACGAACCGGATCACCGCCATCATCGGGCCCTCCGGATGCGGCAAATCGACGTTTCTGCGGTGTCTCAACCGGATGCACGAGGTCGTCCCGGGGGCGCGCATGGAGGGGCGAGTCCTCCTCGACGGCGAGGATATCTACGCGCCCGACGTGGACCCCGTGGTGGTGCGCCGGCGCGTCGGCATGGTGTTCCAGCGGCCGAATCCCTTCCCGACGATGTCGATCTACGACAACGTCGCCGCGGGCCTCCGGCTGACGGGCGTCCGCGCCCGGCGGGTGCTCGATGAGGTCGTCGAGCGGAGCCTGCGGCAGGCGGCGCTGTGGGACGAGGTCAAGGATCATCTGGGCAAGCCGGGCACGAGCCTGTCCGGCGGGCAGCAGCAGCGCCTGTGCATCGCCCGGGCGCTCGCGGTGCAGCCCGAGGTGCTGCTGATGGACGAGCCGGCCTCCGCCCTCGATCCCGTCTCCACCCTGAAGATCGAGGAGCTGGCCAGGACGCTGCGGGAGACGCTCACGATCGTCATCGTGACGCACAACATGCAGCAGGCGGCGCGCGTCTCGGACACGACCGCGTTCATGCTGGCCGGAGAGCTGGTCGAGTACGGTCCCACCTCGGAGATCTTTACCCGCCCCAAGGACCAGCGGACGGAGGACTACATCACCGGCCGGTTCGGCTGATGCCGTTCAAGGCGACACCCGTGCGGGCCGCTGTGCTCCGTCCCGCAGTTGACGAGGGAAGGACGGACACGGGGGACTGCCCGGACGTCTTGGCTCACGCCGTGGGCAGCGGACGTTCGAATCCGTCCCTCGACAGAGAGCGGAGGGCAGGCCCCGCGGCCGGCTGTTTCGGGGACATCCCTCGCGAGACTGAGGAGGACAGTGGAAGGCGCTGCAGAGGAGGAAGACGCGGTGGAAGGCGGGAAGGCTCCGCGGCACCGGGGCTTCAGGTCTTCCATCGGGGGACCGTGATGACGACGCGCGAGACGTTCGATCGCGAGCTGACGCAGCTCCAGGACGATCTCCTGCGCATGGGCGCGCTCGTGGAGGAGGCGATCCGGCGCTCGATCGAGGCGCTGCGGGCGCGCAGCGTGGAGATGGCCGAGGCGATCATCGAGGCCGACAACACGATCGACGCCCTGCACCTGGAGCTGGAAGACCGATGCCTGCGCCTGATCGCGACCCAGCAGCCGATGGCGAAGGACCTGCGCACGATCGCCGCGGTCTTGACGATGACGATCGATCTCGAGCGCATCGGCGACCACGCGGAGGACATCGCCCGGGCGACGAAGCGGATGGCGGACCAGCCGCTGCTGAAGCCGCTGATCGACATTCCTCGGATGGCGGACCTCGTACAGGAGATGCTGCGCGACGGCCTCGACGCCTTTGTCCGGCGGGACACCGGGCTGGCCGAGCGGATGGCGGCGAAGGACGACGAGGTCGACCACCTGTACGGGCAGGTGTTCCGGGAGCTGCTGACCTACATGATCGAGGATCCAAAAAGCGTTCAGCGGGCCACACACCTGTTGATGGTGGCGCAGGCGCTCGAGCGGATGGGCGACCACGTCACGAACATCGCCGAGCGCATCATCTACATGGTCACCGGCACGCTCAAGGAGCTGAACGTCTGAGGGCGGCGCCAGGCGATCCCTGACCCGGGGAGGAAGAGGCGCCGACCGGCGGGAACGCTCCCCTCATGGGCGCCCCGGAGTTTCTGCGGATCGCGGAGGAACACCACGACGAGATCGCGTCTCTCGCCCGCGATCTCGTCCGGATCGACACCACCAACACCGGGATCATGCCCGCGGGCAACGAGACGGAGGCGGCGACGTTCCTCCAGAAGACGCTGCGCGCCGCCGGGATCGACGTCGAGATCCACGGCCGCGTCCCTGAACGGGGCAACGTCTTCGCCGCCCTGCCCGGCGGGAGCGGGAAGACGGCGCTCGTATTCCTCTCGCACACCGACGTCGTCCCCGCGGGGGACGCGTCGCAGTGGATCCATCCGCCGTTCGCCGGGGTGATCGAGGACGACTACCTGCACGGCCGCGGCGCCGCCGACATGAAGGGGACGGTGGCAGCCCAGGCGATGGCCCTGATCCTCCTCCGGCGTCTGAAAGTTCCGCTCGCCCACTCGGTGGGGTTTGTCTGCGTCGCCGATGAGGAAGCCGGCGGCGCCTACGGCGCGGGGTGGGTTGCGCGGGAACATCCCGGCCGGTTCCGCGCGGAGGCCTGCCTCAACGAGGGCGGTGGGTCGTTCGTGCAGGTGGACGGCCGGCAGTGGTGCCTGCTCGGCGTCGGCGAGAAAGGCCGGTACGAGGTGTCGGCGACGTTCCACGGCCGGGGCGCCCACGCGGCCCGGCCGTGGCAGGGGGATAACGCCTTCTACAGGGCCGCGCAGGCGCTCGCGCGCCTGCGCGAGTACGAACCCGAGCGGGACACGAGCGGCCCGATCTTCGGCCCCCTCAGCCGGGTCGCGGGCCCGATCACGCCGGCGAACGTCGATGACGTCATCGCCCGGCTCAGCCGCGACTACCCCCGGCTGGCCGACCACCTCCGGCAGGTCTCGCGGATGCTGATCACACCGACGCTCATCTCGGGCGGGGTCAAGTCGAACAGCGTGCCCGACGTCTGCCGCCTCACGTGCGACGTCCGGGCGCTCCCGCACCAGGGGTCGTCCTACGTCGAAGAGCACGTGCGGAGCCTCCTCGCCGGCGCGGACGTGCATGTCGACCAGACGGCGGTGGCGAACGCCTCCCCGGCGCCGGACGACCTCACCGCGATGCTCAGCGACGTCATGCGCCGCGTGCTCGACCGGCCGATCGAGGTCGTGCCGAGCCTCAGCGGAGGGTTTACTGACTCGCGGTTCGTCCGAGAGCTGGGGGTCCGGGCGTACGGCTTCGCGCCCGGCCACCCGGATAGCGACCCGTCACGGCACCGCGCCCACGGGCCGAACGAGTCCGTGGCGCTGCGCGATCTCGTCGTGCAGGCCGCGGCGTACATGGAGATCGCCTCCCGGCTCGCCGCGGGCTAGAATCCGGTTGGCGACGCGTGTGCTGATGGGGAAGGCCGTGACCGGCCTCGA
>JAPVSX010000027.1:0-9533 GCA_047519495.1 Armatimonadota bacterium | reverse complement strand
GGCATCGACGAGACGACCCGGGTCCGGCGGGGGTAGCGGCGGCGGGGTGAGCGTCCCTGCGTCCACCCGGGACCCGCGCCGATGGCCCGGTATGTCCTCACCCGCGTCGTGCTGGCGCTCCCGATCTTCCTGGGCGTCGTCACGATTGTGTTCCTGGTCGTCCGGGTGCTCCCCGGCGACCCGGCCGCGGCGGCGCTCGGCGATTACGCGTCGCGGGACGCGGTGGAGGCGCTGCGCCACCGGATGGGCCTGGACCGCCCGGTTCCTCTCCAGTACGCGGCCTACCTCGCCGGCCTGGCTCGGGGGGACCTCGGGAAGTCCCTGACGACCGGCATCCCGGTCCGTGACGAGATCGGCCACAACCTCCCCTACACCCTGCAACTGACGATGCTGGCGCTGGTCTTCGGAACGCTGCTCGGCGTCCCGACGGGCGTCATGAACGGGCTCACCCGGAACCGGCTGCCCGACTCGCTGGGACGGGTCTTCTCGCTCCTGGGGCTCTCCGTCCCCGCCTACTACCTGGGGATCCTGCTGATCTTGCTGTTCGCGATCGAGCTGCGGATGTTTCCCGCGGTGGGCGCCGGGAACCTGAGCAGCCTGAGCGACGACCTGAGCCATCTCGTCTTGCCGGCCGCGACGCTCGGGCTCGTCATGGCGGCCGCGGTGGCCCGGTTCACCCGGTCGACGGTGCTGAACACGCTGGGCCAGGACTTCGTCAGGACCGCGCGCGCGAAGGGGCTCCGGCCGTATGCCGTGATCCTCCGCCACACCCTCCGCGCCGCGCTCATCCCGATCATCTCCCTTGCGGGCATCTGGAGCATCGGGCTGATCGGCGACTCTGTCACGACCGAGATCGTGTTCGCGCGGCCGGGGCTAGGGAGCCTGATGGTCGGCGCGATGCTGCAGCGGGACTACACGGCGCTGCAGTCGATCATGGTCGTGTACACGGCGTTCGTCGTGCTGATCAACCTGATCACGGACGTGCTCTATGGCTTCGCGGACCCCCGCATCCGCTACTAGAAGTCCGACGATGTGAGAAGGGGGCCCCACGCTTCATGAGGCGTGAGGACTGGCCGGGATGGCGACGGTGAGCGCGGGGACGATGGCGGCCGGGGTGCGCTCTGCGCGGCAGAAGATGTGGAGCACGCTGCTGCGCAACCGGGTGTCCCTCCTCGGCATCGCGCTGGCGATCGGAATCATGCTCGTCTCCCTCACCGCGCCCTGGCTCACCGCCTGGAGCCCGTACGTCCAGGACACGACCCAGCGTCTCCGGCCGCCGGGGAGCCAGCACCTGCTGGGCCAGGACACGTTCGGCCGGGACGTCCTGGCGCGGATCCTCTACGCCGGCCGCGTGTCGCTCCTGGTGGGGGTGGGCGCCGTCGCGCTCGGCGGCGCCACGGGGACGGCCCTCGGCCTGGCCGCGGGGTACTACGGAGGGCGGACCGAGAGCGTGCTCATGCGGTTCGTAGACATCATGATGGCGTTTCCGAGCCTGCTGCTCGGGCTCATCGTGCTCGCGGTGCTGGGGCCCGGCCTCGGGAAGCTCATCTTCGCGATCGGGATCGTCCTCTCGCCGCCGTTCGCGCGGATCGCCCACGGCACGACCCTCTCGCTCGTCCGGCAGGAGTTCGTGGATGCGGCGCGCGCGGTGGGCGGCGGTGCGCTCCGGATCCTGGTGCGGCATGTCCTGCGCAACATCCTGGGGGAGCTCGTGGTCCTCGGCGGGCTCCTGGCGGCGAGCGCGATCCGGATCGAGGCGAGCCTGAGCTTCATCGGCCTCGGCGTCTCGCCCCCCACGCCGACGTGGGGGAACATGATCCGCGAGGGGACGCCCTACCTGATCGACTCGCCGTGGCTGTCCGTCGCGCCCGGGGTCGCGATCCTGCTGACCGTGCTCGCGTTCAACCTGGTCGGCGACGCGCTCCGGGACGTGATCGACCCCCGCCTGCAGGTCTGAGACGCCGGGCTACTCCTGCGGAGGACCTTCGGTGTCCTTCCGCGCCGGAGGCCCTGCGCGCGCGGGCTACTTGATCCCCAGGCTCTTGGCGACGTCGGGGTTGAGCGTGTAGATCCCGACGGCCTCGCCTTTCGCCAGCACGTGTCCCTGCATCGCCTTCACGGCGTCGGGCCCGGTAACCTTGCCGGAGAGCCCGAGGTGCGGCACGTCGAGCGCGTACACGCCGAAGTGATAGTGGTGCACGATCGTGTCGTTCCACGGCGGGCACGGGCCATCGTACCCGCCGTAGTCGCCCGCCGCCTGGGGGTCGCCTGCCATTCCCTTCGTGTAGTCGTTGATCCCGCGGACGCCGTACCTGGTCGGCCCCGGCGCTTTTCCGCGCGCGGCCACGCCGCTCGAGTCCGCGCCGGCCGGAAGCCCGGTCACGGTCGCCGGGATGTCCACCAGGATCCAGTGGTAGAAGTCGACGCGCTTGAGACTTGCGGGAATCGTCCGGCCTTCCTTGTCGGCGCTGTCGAACACCGACGGGACGTCCGGATCGACCATGATGATCGCGTAGGAGGCGGTGCCGGCCGGCCCCTTCGACCACGAGATCGCCGGGCTCTTGTTGGGACCCTGCGTCACGTGACCCTGCTTCGCCGGGGCGCAGAACGCGAACTCGGCGGGGATGACACCGCCGGGGGCAATCGCGCCCAGGGTCACGCTGAGGGCAGCCGCTCCGGCCGCGCGGGCGTATTGGCTCACGCCGTAGGCCCCCGCGCCCGCCCCGGCCGAGAGGACACATGCACAGCACGCCAGCAGCCCCAGGACGTGCCGAATCCGCATCGCGTGCCGGGCCATTGCGATTCCTCCCTTCCCGATCGGGCCTCTGATGGACCTTGTGCGGAACTCACCGTTTCAGGGCCGCGAACGCCGCCTCACACGCCTCGAGCGTCCGGTCGACGTCGGCCTCGGTGTGCGCGAGCGAGAGGTAGAACTTCTCGTTCGGGTTGACCAGAATCCCGCGCCTCAGCAGCTCGATCGACCAACGCAGGTTGAGGTCCTTGTCGGCGGTCAGCAGATCCTCCCAGGTCCGGAGCGGCGTCCGGCCGGTGAACCGCACGCCCCACACCGCGTCCTCCCCCGGGGTCTGCGCCGCAAACCCGCACCGGGCGCCGAGCTCGGTGATCCCGCGCCGGAGCCGCCCGCCGATCCGGTGGAAGTGGTCAAAAGCGCCGGGCCGGCCGAGCACGTCGAGCGCGACGAGCCCCGCGGTGGCGCTGACGGGGTTGCCGTTCAGCGTGCCGCTCGCCCACACCAGGCGCGACCGCTCCGTCCGGCGGGCGTCCAGGTGCGCCATCAGGTCACTCCGGCCGGCGATCGCCGCCATCGGAAAACCGCCCGACATCGCCTTCCCATAGGTGGCGAGATCGGGGACGACCCCGTAGCGCTCCTGCGCCCCGCCCCAGGCGATCCGGAAGCCGGTCACCACCTCGTCGAAGATCAGCACGATGCCGTGCCGCCGGGTGGCCTCCCGCACCGATTCCAGGAATCCGGGGACGGGGGTCAGGACCCGCTCCAGCGGCTCCACGATGACCGCGGCCAGGTCGGCGGCGTGCTCGTCGATGATCTCCACCGCGCGCTCGGCGTTGTTGAAGGGCGCCACCAGCACCTGCCCGCGGAGCGCCGCCGGGATCCCGAGCGAGTCCGGCTCGGCGTCCGGGTACCGGCTCGGCCGCTGCGGCACGGTCCCCCAGAGCCCGTAGTCGTTCATGCCGTGCCAGCCGCCCTCGAACTTGAGCACCTTCTGACGCCCGGTCGCGGCCCGGGCCATGCGGAGCGCGAAGAACGTGGCGTCCGTTCCCGAGCCGGTGAAGTGCACCTGGTCGGCGCACGGGATCGACTCCACCAGGCGCTCGGCCAGGTGGATCACCGGCTCGTTCAGGAAATAGTAGGTCGAGCCCTTGGCGACCTGCCGCTGGACGGCCGCCACGATCTCCGGATGCGCGTGCCCGAGGATCGCGGGTCCGGAGCCCAGATGGTAGTCGATGAAGTCACGGCCGGTCACGTCAGTGACGTGGCTCCCGTGCCCCTCGGCGATGACAAGATCGACCTCGGGCGGGAGGACGAACAGGCCGAGCCCGCCGCCGGCAAGGTAGCGGCCCGCGCGGTCCAAGAGATCGGCCTGACGGTCTGTCTGGGTGCTCTGAATCCGGGGGATCATCGTGGCCTCCGAGGGTCTGCCGTGTCCACCCCACTTCCATGGCCGTACCCGGTGTCTCCTCCACCGCGCCGGCGCGCCGGCGTGGGGAGACCGGCGCTTCCGCCCGGAGGCGGACGGCCCCTTCCCGATGCGCCGGGGGAGGGCCGTGGGCGCCGCGTGCGCTGCGGGCAGGACCTGGCGCCGCATACAAGCGAAGACATGCGGCTAACCGCGACTCCGGACGGTCCGTCTACCGGATGGGCGCGGGCGCGACCGAGGCCGGATCGAAGTCTTCGCCCGATGGGAGGATCGATGAAACCCGAGACGAGGCTGGCGCACGCCGGCCGGGATCCCGAGAAGAACTTCGGCATCGTGAATCCGCCCGTGTACCGGGGCCTGGAGGCGGTGGAAGACCTGATCGCGGATCTCGAGACGGGGTCCGGCCGGCTCAACGCCGCGCTCGGGGGCAAGGACTGATCGCTCTCACCGCATGCCGCACGGCTTCGTCGACCACGCCAGCAGGCCCTGAGCGTACCGTCGTGCGTCACCTCGGATCTCACGCGGGTGAGCTTTGCACCTGGTCGACCCCTTGCTCAGGTGGCTACGTTCGCCGGCCGTCCGCCCTCGAATTGGCAGTGAACCACGACAGGATCGGTCCGGCTTCTCACATGATTTTGCGCCAAAGAGTCAGGCTGATTTTGGCAAACTTGAGCGCGGCGCCGGCTGAGCGCGGGACGCCGTGGGTCCCCCTGGACTGGCCGTCTCACTCGAACGGCTGTTCAGATCAATGTGCGCACTGTTTGTCGCCGTCAGACCCTCCTTTGGGCACACACGATGTAGCACCGTCACTTCGATGAGGTGACTTGAGGGTTGCGGGCACTGTCAGCATAGATCCCAATTGAATCATCGGGGGGGCCCATGCGCAGCATCCGCCAGGCAATCCGAGGCGTCATTGCTACCCTTGCCGTCCTCACAACCGTCGGCACCATCACCGCCGCTGACGCCGGAGAAGGTCCCTTTGAACCGATCCCTCTCCAGGCCGGCGTCGAGGCATACCGCTCTGGAGAGCCTCTCCGGGCTCTGGCCGTGTTTGTCCAGGTAGCTCAGGCCAAGCCCCAGTCGGCGGAACCGGCCATCTGGGCGGGCGTCGCGGCGACCGCGGCGGGGAGAATGGATGACGCGGAAGCCTACTTTCGTGAGGGGCTCCGGCGCCCGCACACCGACTTCCAGGACCGAATCATGCAGGGGTGGTTGCACCGCCTGAGAGTCTTCCGAGAGGCGGCGGCAGCGCCACCGCCCGGAACGACCGCGTCGCAGGCGATCGCGGCGGTCGCTCGCGAGGCGAATCCGCGACTCACATGGGCGCAGGCGTCATGGATCGGTGAGCATATCGTGGCCGCGGCCCGCGCGCAAGGACTCGATCCGTGGCTCCTCGCAGCGGTCGTCTATATCGAGAGCCGCTTCAATCATGCATCCAGGAGCCGGGCAGGCGCTTTAGGACTGGGCCAGCTGATGCCGCAGACTGCCCGGGCGGCCGGTGTAGATCGAAAAGATCCGTGGGGAAACCTCCTTGGGGCGGCGATTACGCTGCGAGGATGCTACCTCACGTTCAGAGACTGGCGCCTTGCCCTCGCAGCCTATAACGCCGGGGAGCATGCCGTGCGCCGGTTCGGCGGCATTCCCCCGTATGCTGAGACCCGATGGTATGTGACTGCGGTGTGGGCCGTATATCACCAGATCCGCCCCAACAGTTGACGCGCGCTGCCGAGTCTCAGTGATTTTGGCACTCGTCTCAAGTTCCTGGCACCTGAGTGATCGAGTCCACAAGGGCGCACGATAGCCGGGACCCGCACGCGAGGGCCTGCGAGACGCCTCTGAATCCCAGCATCTGCGGTTGATTGTCCGCGATCTCGCGATCTACGGTATTCTCATTGCCACCCCTGAGGGATCGAGCGCGAACCTGATTCGCCTGGTGGCGCGACTGTGACACGCAGCTAGCTGCCCGCCGGCCGGACCGGCCGCCGGCAGCGGCGCCGCGAGCTCGGTCAGGACAGGAGGAGAGGTACCGCTCCCCCGGACCCGAATGACAGGAATGCATATCGGTTTTGGCGAGACCGGATATGGTTGGGAGTACGAAATGATGCTCAGATTGATGAATCTCGCAATCGTTGCTACGAGCGGCGGGTAGTTTGTGTTGATGAAATGGGGTGTATTTCGGTGAGCCTTCAAGCGTACCGCCGGAAGCGAGACTTTGCCGTCACGTCGGAGCCGCCCGGCCGGACCGGGAGCCGCGCACCCGCGGCCCGGCGGCTCCGGTACGCCGTCCAAAAGCACCAGGCGCGCCACCTGCACTATGATCTGCGCCTGGAGTGGAACGGCGTGCTCCTCTCGTGGGCGGTGCCAAAGGGTCCGTCGCTCGATCCCTCCGTCAAGCGCCTCGCGATGCGGGTAGAGGATCATCCGGTCGACTACGCCGGGTTCGAAGGGGTCATTCCGGAAGGGGAGTACGGGGCGGGAACGGTGATGGTCTGGGACACGGGCACGTGGCTCCCCGATGATGCGGACGTGGATGCGAGCCTGCGGCGGGGAGAGCTGAAGTTCACGCTCCGGGGAGAGAAGCTCAAGGGCTCGTGGGTCCTGGTGCGGACCCGAAGCGGCTACCCGCCGTCGTCCGGACGACCGGCCTGGCTCTTGATCAAACACCGGGACGCCTTCGCCTCGAAGCAGGACGTGGAGACCGCGATGCCCCGATCGGCCGTCTCCAGGCGGACGCTCGTCGAAATTGCGCAAGCCGAAGGGGGCAACGTCCAGCAGGCGGCGTCCGGGGATCCGCGCGCCGGGGCTCGCCCGGCCCGCGCGCAGCGGCCGGAAAGATCTGCGTCCCCTCGGAAGAGAGCCCGATGACAGACCGTGTGACGAAAGGAGGATTCCTATTCGACCTGGACGGCACGCTGGTGGACAGCGTGTACCAGCATGTCCTGGCCTGGCGGGAGGCGCTGGAGGCCGCGGGCATCGATCTCTCTGTGTGGCGCATTCACCGCCGGATCGGAATGAGCGGCGGCCTGTTTTTGAGCGCCCTGCTGCGAGAGACCGGACGCCAGGTGACCGCCGAGGAGGTCGCCCGCCTGCAGCGGGTGCATGAGGAAGCCTACGCTCGTCAGGCGGCCCAGGTCCGTCCGCTTCCCGGGGCGCGGGAGCTCCTCTCCCATCTCTCGCATGCGGGCATCCCCTGGGCGATCGCGACCAGCGGGCATCTCCGCACCGCCGGCCCGTCGCTGGACGCGCTGGGGGTCCCCGCCGACGTGCCGGTCGTCACGCGGGACCAGGTGCGGCGGGCCAAACCCGACCCGGACCTGTTCCTGGCCGCGGCCGAGCGGCTCGGGGTGGAAATCGGGACCTCCATGGTGGTCGGCGATAGTGTCTGGGATTTGCTCGCGGCGCGGCGCGCGCGCGCGCTCGGCGTGGGCGTGCTGTCCGGTGGGTATGGCCAGGATGAATTGGAGCGGGCCGGAGCCTACCGGGTCTACGCGGATCCTGCCGACCTGCTGCACCACCTCGATGAGGTGGGGGTGCGCTGGTCGACGAACAGATCTGAGGGGTAGCTCACGTAGCTCACGCGCCGGCGCCTGAAGGGGGTGAGCCGAGAGCCCGAAACGCAAGGGGTGCTGCGTTTCGGGCGTCCCAGGCGCTCCCATATGGCCTCTGTGGTCTGCAACCCTTCAAGCCGTACCCCGCAAACCAATCGCCATCTCGTGGCTCGAAATCCGGGTTGATTACCGGTCGATTCGTGGTCCCCTAAAGGCCCTGTATCACCACAGTCTTCCCACTCTCTCAACGGCAAGAATGAGATGGGCCTTCACCCGTATTCTTTCTGGTAGCATCTCCCACGCCGCTCGCATCCGGGCGAATTGGACCGACGCCGCCGGCGCCGCGCACTGGGAGAGCCGCACGTCGCGACCTCGCGGCCTCCTCAGGTCCTGCCGTGCCAGAACGGGCACGAAAGGCACAGTGACATCCGCTTCATGGTACCCGGCGTGTCGCAATGCCGTGTACGCCGCTCGGAATTCCCTAAGTGCGCCACGTCTGTCCAGCATCATTCCCATGCCTATCCCCCCCAGTGTTCCTGAGTGCTGGTGGTCCAGCCGTCCCAACCGGCGGCCGACTGCACCGCCCCCCCGGCACTGACTCATCCAAGATTAGCATTCAAGACGCCGCTGCCCTACGTTCAAAAGGACCCTCTTCCCAAACATTTCGCGTCGGCCGAAGCGATTCGTTTGAGTAATGAAGAAGGCAGCGTTGGAATGGTACGAAAATCCCGCCTGCGGAGGATCGCCGGGGCGGCCGGACGCGCTTACCGGCGGTGGCGGTCTTCGACCGAACGACCTTCAGAGACTCGCAAATGCTGGTCTGCAAGCATTTCCGGTTGGGCACATCAAACTTGGGGCAGCGCTGCGGCATGTTTCCCCTCGATCTTGTTTCGTTCGGCGCGGGGAGGAGCGCACGGGATGGAACCGGCAAAAACTGGAGCACACGCGCTCAAAGCACGGCTGAGGGCAGTTCCCCGTCCCGGGCCGATCCGGGTATTTCTCATCGATGCGCAGAGCCTGATGCGGCAGGGCCTGAAGATGATCCTCTCGTCTGAGGGGGATATCGAGGTCATCGGCGAGGCGGACAGCGGTCGTCAGGCGATCGAAGAGGTCGCCGCGGTGGGGCCGGACGTGGTGCTCATGGACATCGCAATGCCCAATGCGGACGGAATCGAAGCAATCCGCGCAATCAAGCGCCGCTGCCCGGGCACCCAAATCCTTGTCCTCACGACCTACTCCAACCAGGAACTGTTCCAAGAGGCTGCGGAGTCAGGAGCGGTCGGCTACGTGCTCAAGGATATTTCGCCCACCAACCTGTCCAAAGCCATCCGCGCGGTCCACAGCGGCGCGACGATGATCAATCCGGTCATTGCCAGGCAGATGGTGGAAGGCTTCTCGCGCGACAGCAGCGAGTTCTCTACCAAGGGCGTACGGCGGCCCCACAGATTGACTCAACGCGAGATCGATATTCTCGCCGAGGTCGCTCGGGGCCTGAGCGACAAAGAGATCGCCTCGAAGCTCTTCTTATCCGAGTCCAGGGTGAAGAATTGCCTTCGCGCGCTCTATGGCCGGCTCAAGCTTCGCAATCGAGCTCACGCCGCTGCGTTTGCCGTGCGGCGGGGCCTCCTGTAATCCTTCGTCCCAGGCACGTTCAAACCGTACACCCCAGACTCGCTGACATCCGAGAAGGCTAAGCGCTGCCGTCCGGCGCCCCAAGCTCCTTGACTCGCGGGTAGTCCTTGTATTACGACTTGTCGTAGGACCGGGCTCAAGGGAGACTTTCCGATGCCGACCGGCGTGAGGCTAG
>JAPVSX010000026.1:0-46542 GCA_047519495.1 Armatimonadota bacterium | reverse complement strand
TACGCGCGTCGTGTCAGTCCTTACCCCTTTTCGCCACACGCTCTTATCGCCGATGAAGATCCCGGATCAGGAGTGTCTTGCTATGCGAACCATCTGTACCTTGGCAGCCTATTGGTCGTGGGCCGTGCTCTTCCTTGTGTGACTGCCCGGCTACTTCACTGGCAAGCCGGCGGATCAGCGGCCGCACCGCGGCTGCCGTCACTGGGACAGGCGGCAAGCGGTTGTCAGGACCCGGGAGCCTCCCATTCTCCAGCGACAATCGGTTTGATGTCCACGACCGGAGTGCCATCGATGGCTTCGATGGGTCCAATTCGCAGCCGGTTCCCGTCGACGTCATGCACCATGACCCGATGGAGGCCCAATGGGTTCGGTCGGTCCGGAGATCGCGTCGCGAAAACGCCAGTAAGTGGAAATCGGTTGTCAGAGCGCGGGTGCACTTTGAGCACGTCTCGCCGGGCTCGGTGAAGCCATGTGACGACGATGATCTCGTCGCCAACGGTGACTCCGTCGAGTCCGTCCGCCAGCGACGGGCGCACCTCGAGCCACGCATCGGGCGCTCCCTCCCAACCTTGTTTCGGCGCCTCCGGGCGCGTCTTGAGGATCGAGTGGATAACCCCGATGGCCTGGAGCCGAGCGCGTATTCCGGTCACTGCGATTCTCTTGGTCTCGATTCTCTTGCGAGCCATCGAAGCACTCCCTCTGGTCCAGTCTTCGTCGCTTCCTCGCGCATCTCGCGAGCGCCGCTGGTCAGGAACTCTTGAACGATCAGGCACATTTCATAGAGCTTCACCAGAGTTCTCAGTGCCGGGTTGATCGTTCCCCTTGCGGAGACCGAGGAAGCCCTCGCGCCCGAGCGGTTCGTCCCGGGCGACTGCGAGCGGGATCCCTTCCGGTTCGAATCCTGTCGCTTCGAGGAGCCGGAGCCACGTGGCGCGGCGGAACAGGCCGCAGACGTGGCGATCGCGCCGCACGTCGATCGAGCCGTCGCACAGGCGAAGGAGATAGGTTCGCGGCGCTCGGGGAAGCTTTGCCGAGTTCTATCAGTTCGTGGTCAATGATCGAGGCGTCCCCGCGCCCGAGGCGCTCGAGGATTCCGCGGCGCGTTCGGTCGGACAGGGCTGCAAATGCCGAGTCGCGGCCCTGGGATTGATACTGAACCATAGGAGCCAGATATTACAACTTGCCTTCAGCGTAAGCTTGCAACCAACTCAGTATCTGTGGCCAGCCGCGATGGCTGCTGCGAGCGCTCTCACTCGTCAGGCCCGAGTGGGTCAGGCGAACCATCGTGACGCCATTCTTCTCTTCCAGATCAAAGCGCACGAGGGTTTCCGTCGCATCCTCCTGCCAGTCAGGAAGCCACGTGAAGACCAGCAACCGCGGGCGCTCAATCTCTCGATACTGTCCGCACACCGTGAACGGCTTCCCTCCCATGCCGGTTCCACGCATCATCCACTTTCCGCCGGGATGCAGATCAGAATTCATCTCGGTTGTCTGGAATCGCCCTTCGGCGCCCCACCACTTCACAAGCTGGCCGGGATCGGTCAACGCCCGGAAAATGCGGTCTGCTTGAGCCTTGATAGTAATTTCCTGGACGATCGTATCGCTTGTGGTTGTCGGTTTCATCGATTCTCCTCCACGTACTTTTTGAGATTCTGCATGGTCGCGCCCCAGAACCCTTCATAATCCCGGAGCCAATCGTTGACCGCACGCAACGGCTTGGCATTCAAATCGCAGATGTGTGCAGCGCCGTGTTTGTGCGTCACCACCAAGCCAGCGGAGCGAAGCAACCGAAGATGCTTCGAGATCGCCGGACGACTTGTACGAAAATTCGCAGCGATCTCGCCGACGGTATGCCGACTGCCGCGCAGGACGTTCAGGATCTCTCGGCGGGTCGGATCGGCAATCGCCCGGAACACCATGTCACGTTGCTTGCTTCGTATGGTAACCATATGGTTACCAATATCGTAACCATACGGTTACGGTTTGTCAAGAGCTCGGGGGGTTGATTCGACACGAAGGTAAGAGTCGCGGACCAATCCATCCACTAGGGTGACTGGGTTCCCATCCGAAAAGTGTAACGGCGTCTGAAGCTGTTTGAATGCTTGGCGGCTACCGAGACGTCACGGACGTGGACATCGTGGCTGTGCGCTTCCCGCATCCGCCGTTATTCCGGCTTTGGTGTGGTAGAATCATGACAGATCATGATCCTGCAGGGTGCTATGGCTAAGAAAGTCCAGGTGGTGCTGGACGACGATACGTACCGTCTGCTAAAAGCACTTGCGCAGCCGCGAGCCGGCAATAAGAGCTTCGTTGTGAGGGAAGCTCTACGCTACTTCGCCGACCGCGAGAGCGTCGAGCGGATGCTCGACGGTATTCTGGCACAGCGTCGTGCCCGCGAGGCGATGGAGGCGGGGCTCACCGCGCGGAGCAGAGGCCGCCTCGTCCCTCATGAGCGTGTGATCCAGGGAGTTCGACGCCGGACAAGGGAACGGTGAAAGTCCCTTGGACCGAGCCTGCAGCGAGTGCATTTCACCGACTCTCCCGGCGTTTCCAGCAAGCCATTCTCAATCGCATTGAGATGATCTCAGAGTTTCCAGAGATGTACCCCGTGCGGCAACATCAGCCGTATGCCGGCTTTCGGTACTTCGTAATAGAGAACTACTGCCTGAGCTACGTTGTGGCAGAAGACACGGTCATCATTCTAGCCCTCTTTCCTGCTCGCAAGGGCACCTAGCGGAGCACTGTTGAGATTCTTACGGGTTTGGAGGGCTGTTTCGTTGTCGAGATTGAGGCCGGGAGGTGGCCTGCCTGGAGGACTCTCCTATCTGATGCGCAATATAGAGCCGAGAGCCTGGGGAAATTCACTGGGCGGGGAGGGGCGTGATGCAGAAGAAGCTGACGTTGCGAGGGCTGTTTCCGGCAACAGCAACTCCGTTCGCTGGCGACCTGTCCGTTGACTTTGCGAGCCTTCAGAACCACCTGGAGAAGACCGCGGCGGCCGAGGGGGTCCGGGGTCTGGTTGTCAACGGCCATGCGGGCGAGATCGTGGCGCTCACGTCCGAGGAGCGCGAGGCGATCGTTCGTGCCGCGGTTCGCGCCAAGCGGCCGGGACAAGTTGTGATCGCCGGGGTCGAGTCGCATATGATTTCGGGCGCAGTCCGAGAGGGTCTCAATGCCAAGCGGGCCGGAGCCGACGCCCTGCTGGTGCTCCCCCCGTTCGACATCCGGCCGTATCGTCTGCTGGCCAGGTTTGAAGGCCCGGTCGTCAACTTCTTCCAGGCCTTGGATCAGCAGGTGGATCTGCCGATGGCGGTGTTCGAATACGCAGATACCTCCGGCTGTCCGTATCCGGTGTCCACGCTGGTCAAGCTCGCCGAACTGAAGAACGTCGTCGGCGTCAAGGCGGCGACGCGCACCGTGACGCGCTACACCGATGTCTGGAACGCCCTCCACGACAAGCTCTCTATCCTCGCGGCGTGCGACGCCCCCGAGCTGCTCGGCATGCTCCTGCACGGCGCCCACGGTGCATTGATCGGCATCAGCGTCGTTGGCCCCGAGCATTGGGCGCGGATGGTCGAGGCGGCGACCACAGGTCGCGCCGAAGAGGCCAGTCAGATCTATCGTCGGGTCTGCGCCCCCCTGATGCGGGCCCTCTTCGAGAATCAGGAGCCGGTTGGACCCGTGACCTACGTGGCGCGCGTCAAGGAGGCCCTGGTTCAGCTCGGGCAGATCCCGTGCTCCCTCGTTCGTCCGCTGTGCGTCAACGCCGACGCGAAAGAGAAGGAGCGGGTCCGAGCCGGCCTGGTGGAGGCGGGCTTGCTGCAACCTGTCTTGGCGTGACGCAAGCAGCTCTCCCGTCAGAACCGCTTCGCCCGGCCGCTGAAGCCACCCGGCGGCCGGGGGACGGAGGACGTGGCCGGTGGCGTGTGTTGTTTGCCCCGTTTCCGCTGTCCGCCCTGCTGTTGCTGGTTGCCTGGCAGGCGTGCGTTACCTTCCTGAGGGTCCCGAACTTCATCCTTCCCGCTCCGGGGGCCGTGGCGAACGCGCTCTGGCATGGGCTCACCGCGAACCCGGCGACGAAGGGCAGCCTCGTGTTCCAGATGGCCGTGACACTCCGCGGGACGCTGCTCGGCTACGCCGGGGGAGTCATCACGGGCATTGCGCTCGGCGTCCTCGCCGCCGAGAGCGAGTCCTTGAACAAGATCCTGCTGCCGTACGCGTTTGCCCTCCAGAGCCTGCCGAAGGTGGCGGTCGCACCGCTCATCCTGATCTGGTTCGGGTATGGGCTGCCATCGACCGTCGTGATGGCCGCGCTGCTCACGTTTTTCCCATTGTTACTCAACACCTACACGGGGCTGACCCTGGTGGAACGCGACTACCTGCTCCTGATGCGAGGTCTCCGGGCGTCGCGCTGGCAGGCCTTCGTGACTGTCAAACTGCCGTCGGCGCTTCCGGTGATTTTTACCGGCCTGGACGCCGCTGTCGTGTACAGCCTGCTCGGCGCGGTGGTCGCAGAGTTCGTCGCCGGCAGCGTGGGGATCGGCGTGGCCATTCTCCAATACCAGTACATCAACAACACCGCCGGGGTTTTCGCAGCGCTCGCGGTGCTGGCCCTGGTCGCCAACCTGCTGCACGCCGTGGTGCGCTTTGCCGAACGCAAGATCGTCTTTTGGAGACAGCCGGAGGCGATGAGGGTCGCCCGGGATGTCTGACCGCATTGAGATCGACGGCCTGTCCAAGGTTTTTCGCTCGGCCATGGGCAAGCCGACGCCCGCGCTCCACGACATCCACCTCGACATCGCGCCCGGAACGTTTGTCAGCGTGGTGGGACCGAGCGGGTGCGGGAAGACAACGCTCCTGATGGTCCTGGCCGGCCTGGAACACTACGAGCAGGGAACGGTGCGGATCAACGGCGAGGCTGTCCGCGGTCCGCGCCACGACGTCGGGATCGTCTATCAGCGGCCGGTCTTGCTGCCCTGGAAGACCACCCTGGATAATACGCTCCTGCCGGTGCAGATCCGGTGCGTCGCCTTGGAGGAGCACCGATCCCGCGCGATCCATCTCCTCAACCTCGTGGGGCTGGGCGCGTTTATGAGTCACTACCCCACGGAACTCTCGGGCGGCATGGCCCAGCGCAATGCGATCGCGCGTGCGCTCATCCTGGACCCGGGGCTGTTGCTCATGGATGAGCCGTTCGCCGCCCTCGATGCCCTGACCCGCGAACAGATGGCCCTGCTTCTGGCCAGCGTCTGGGAGGTGAACCGGACCACGGTGTTCTTCATCACCCACAGTATCCAGGAGGCGGTCATCCTGGCCGACCGGGTCATCGTCATGTCGGCGGCCCCCGGCAGGGTCGTGGCGGATATCGACGTGCATATCCCACGTCCCCGCCGGTTCGAGATAGTGGATCAGCCCCAGTTCGTTGAGCTCACGCGTCAGGTTCGAAGCTACCTCACGACGACAGCGATGGGAATCGAGGGAGACGTGACATGAAGCATCGGGTGATCCTGCAGGTCCTTGCGGTTTCCCTGGGTCTGGCGGTCTTGGCGCTGTGCGCCGGCGCCGCGCCCTCGGTCCACGCCGCTCCGGCGTTGACACGTATCATCTTTGCCTCGGCCGCGCCGTCGCAAAATCCCCTCTTTGAGAATATCGAGATTGGGAAGGAGTTAGGGTACTACAGAGACGCCGGGATCGACATTGAGTTCCAGTACCTTGGGTCGAACCAAGCGGTCATGGCCGCGTTGCTCTCTGGCCGCGCGCAGGTGGGCGTCTGCACCCAGGACTTCCAGATCGGCTTCGTCGCGGCGGGGAACGAACTCAAGACCATCTGCTTCTACGAGTACTCTTACCCGTTGAAGTGGGACTTTGCGGTGGCTCCCGACAGTCCGATCCGCAGCGTGTCCGATCTGAACGGCAGGACCGTCGGCCTGGTTGGTCTCGGGACCGCCGATGAGAGCATTGTGAAGCAATGGCTGGAGACGGCCGGTGTCAACCCCAGCCAGGTGCGGTTTCAGGTGGTCGGCAACGGCACCCCGGCCGGCGTTGCCCTGCAGCAGGGGCGGGTAGATGCGATGTTCGCATGGGACACCACCCTCGGCAGTTGGGACGTGGCCGGCATCAAGTACCGGGTATTGCCCCGGCCCAGGGGGCTCCCGTCCATCGGAGGCTTCTATCTCCAGGCTGAGAAGGGCTACGTGCGAGAGCACCGCGGCCTGATCATCGGTTTCGCTCAGGCCGTCGCCAAAGGGACCGTGTTCGCGCTGACGAACCCCAGGGCCGCGGCCAAAGTGTACATCAAGATGCATCCCGAGTCGGTCGGCCTCGGGATCCCGTATGACAAGGCGATTCAAGACATCATGGTGACCGTCGCGCACCGAAGCCCGGAGTGGAAGCCGCCGGCCGGGGCGCCGTTCGGCCAGAGCAATGCGACCGAGTGGCAGAATGCGGTCAAGCTGCAGGGGGTCCAGGCGAAGGTCCGTGACGTCACCATCTTTTTCACCAACGAGTACATTCTTGAAATCAACCGGCTCGACATCGATGCGATCCAGCGCCAAGCCCGGAGCTACTAGTCGCCTGCGGTGACGCGGAGGCCGGAACGCGGCACTCCAGCGCGCGCCTCGCCGGCGGCGTGTGATGCGCGCTCCGTGCCCGCGCACTGCCGCCGCGCCACCAAGCGCCGGTGGGATGAGATGCGGAGAGAGGTCTCCATGCCGAGCGCAGGGCAGAGCCCATGAAAATCCTCTTCCTCGACGACGACCCGTCACGCCACAGGCGGCTCCGAGAGCACATCGGCTCGGAGCAGGTTGAGTACGTCTGGAACGCTGCACAGGCCATCGAAGCTTTGCAGTCCAAGACGTTCGATGTGGTGTCGCTCGACTACGACCTGGACAGGTCCGGTGATGCATTGACCGGTTACGATGTCGCCAGGCGGCTGGTGGAGACACCGAATCGGGACGCCATTCTCCTCGTGCACTCGGACAATCCCGGAGGCGCTCGGAGCATGCTCGAGGTTCTCGGGGAGCGCGCCACGTGGGTTTCGTTCTACGATCTCGCAAAGGTGATGGGCGCAATCCGCGGAGCAGAGGGTAGCCGCTGAGACTGCTCTTCGGCCGGGCCCCACGCAGAACCAACATGCCCGTCGTCGGGTTTCATTGGCTTCCCCTGGATTGCCGTGAGGCCCGGTCGATGTCCGGCAGGCCATTGACAAGCCCTTCGTGCATTTAGTAATAAGGTAACGCGGCAAAGCGAATGGCGAAGCATCTTGAGGCCTTCGAGGTCTACCTGATCGAGACCCGGCAGGTGGAGGCGCTGCAGGATGAACCCAAGGCCGCTGGCGGCGGGAACGCCCGCGCGATGACGCTCCGGACCCAGATCTACCCAACTGACGGACACCGAGGTGCGGATTGAGGGCTGACACTTCGCCAAGACGCGTTGAGAGCCGGACCCTTGCTGACTTCAAGGTGGGCGCGGATCTGCCCCCGATGTCCAAGGGGCCAATGACGACGTTGCACATCATGCGCTGGTCGGCGGCGATGGAGAACTGGCACCGGATCCACTACGACCATCCCTTCGCCACCCGGGTGGACGGCCTTCCCGACGTGCTGGTCAACGGGTCCTGGAAGCAGCAGGTGATGTGCCAGTACGTGAAGGATCTCCTGGGACCGGACGGGTGGCTCTGGAAGATCCGCTTCCAGTTCCGGGAGATGGACCCGCAGGGCAACACGGTCCTCGCCGGCGGCAAGGTGCTGCAAGCCGTCGAGCACGAAGGATCGGGGTATGTCCTGCTTGAGATCTACCTGTCGAACCAGGCGGGCGCGATCACGACCCGGGGGACGGCCATCGGGGTCGTGCCCGCCGCCCCCGGCAAGACGGTGCCGTACCCCTTTGTGCCACCGAACCGCACGCCGGTGACCTGGTAAGGAGGCGGAGGGATGGCTCTTCCCAAGCGGATCACCGTGATCGAGGTCGGGCCCCGCGAGGGCTACCAGTTCGAGGGGATCGGACAGCCGGACAAGATCTCCACCGCCAACAAGATCCGGCTCGTTGATGCCCTCTCCGGGACGGGAGTCGGGACCATCCAGGTGACCTCCTTCGTCCACCCGAAGGTCGTCCCGCAGATGGCGGACGCCGAAGCGGTCGTCACCGGGATCACTCCCCGGGAGGGCGTGCGCTACACGGCCGTCTACCTGAACGACGTCGGCCTCAAGCGCGCCCAGGCCACCGGCCGGCTGAGCATCACCGGCAAGCTCACGCTGACCGCCTCCGAGACCTTCGCGCTCAAGAATCAGAACCGCAACCTGCAGCAGGATCGCGAGATGCAGGAGAGGATGGCACGGCTCTACCACGAGCTCGGCATCCAGATCGAGAACGCGAGCATCATGGCCGCGTTCGGCTGCAACTATGAAGGCGACGTGCCGCTCGATCGCGTGCTCGCCCTCGCCACCGACCTCTTCGAGATGATCGCCCGGGCCCGCGACCGGCTCCGGACCCTGATCCTTGCCGACACCATGGGCTGGGCGAATCCCGAGCAGATCCGCCGCACCGTGGACGCGGTCCGTACCCGTGTGCCCGGGGTTCGCATTGGCCTCCACCTGCACGACACCCGCGGCCTTGGGATGGCGAACGCGTACGCGGCCCTCAGCGAGGGCGTGGACTACTTCGACTGCGCCGTGGGCGGTCTGGGAGGCTGTCCCTTCGCAGGGCACAGGGGGGCGGCGGGGAACATCTGCACCGAGGAGCTCCTCTTCATGTGCAACGAGCTCGGCATCGAGACCGGCATCGACCTGGAGAAGATGATCGCATGCGCGGGACTCGCGGAGGAGATCGTTGGCCATCCGCTGCCGAGCAAGGTCCTTCACAGCGGGATGCTGAACCGGAGCCGCCCGCTGGTCCGGTGACGGCCACCAATCTTTACGACGTCGCCGTCCGCGCTGCCCGGCGCTGGGGGGATCGGGAGTTCCTGGTCATGGGGCCGCGCCGGGAGGTGCTCAGCTTTGCGGAGCTGGCGTCGCGGGCCGACCGGTTCGGGCGCATGCTGGCCGAGCTGGGGGTGCGCCCGGGCGATCGGGTCGGCCTGGCCATGGCCAACTCCGCCGACTGGACCGTCGCGGCCTACGGGGTCGCCCGCGCCGGCGCGATCACCGTCGGGGTGAACACCCGGCTCACGGCGCGGGAGACGGTCCACATGGTGACCCTCACCGAGCCGGCGCTCCTGATCCTGGATGACGATGTGCGCGGGCGGAACCTGGTCGAGGAATGGCTGGAAGCGGTTCACTCGGCCCGGCCGCAGGCCGTGCTCGTGCGCTCGCGCCGGGGCCTCCGCTACCCCGACACGTTCGACTGGACGGCGGAGGTGGCGAAGAACCGCAAGGAACTGCCCGCCGCCGCCGGACTCGTCGCCGCCGGCGGCGAGCTGGCGGGGGTGGCCGCCATCCTCTTGACCTCCGGGACCACCTCGGCCCCGAAGGGCGTGATGCTCACCCACGACGGGCTGGTGCGGCTGGCCACGGCCGTCGGCGAGCGCCAGAACCTCGGTCCGGAGGAGCGCTTCATCACCATCGCGCCCTTCTTTCACTGCAGCGGCTTCATGCACGGGCTGCTCACCTGCCTTGTCGCCGGCACGACGCTCTTCGCGACCTCCCGCTACAACCGCGACGAGTTCTGGCAGACCCTCGTCCGCGAGCGGGTGACGGTCTACCACGGCTTCATCGGGCCCCTGAGGGAGCTGGCCGCCGACCCCCGGGTCGACCTACGTCAGGCGGGCGCCTTCGACCGCGCGTGGTACAGCGCCCCCGCGGCCGAGATGGCGGAGCTGGAGCGGCTGTGGAACGTACGGATGTGCGAAGTCTACGGCCTGACGGAGACCGGGGGCAACGTGGCGATCTGCCGGCGGGACGATCCGGTCGAGATGCGCCACGACTCGGACGGACGCCCGCATGAGGGCATCGAGGTGAAGATCATCGCTCCGGAGACCGGACAAACCCTTCCCGACGGCCAGCCGGGCGAGATCTGCGTCCGTGGCTGGAACGTCATGCAGGGGTACTTCCGGGACCCCGAGAGCACCGCCCGGACGATCGACCGCGAAGGCTGGCTGCACACGGGCGACCAGGGGGTGCGGCTCCCGGACGGGTTCATCAAGTTCCTGAGCCGCCTCAAGGATGTCATCCGAGTCGGCGGCGAGAACGTTTCTCCGATGGAGATCGAGGAAGTGATCGTCAGCCACCCCGCGGTGTCCGAGGCCGCGGTCGTCTCGGCGCCCGACCCGCGCCTCAACGAGGTCCCCGCCGCGTTTGTGATTCTCCACCCCGGGCGGTCTGTGAGCGCGGACGAGCTCGACGCGTACTGCCGCGAGCGCCTGGCCAGTTTCAAGGTGCCCCGGCGGTTCCTGTTTGTCACCTCGTTCCCGAGGACCGGAGCGACGAATCGCGTGCAGAAGGTCAGGCTGCGCGAGCTGCTCCAGGAGTCGATGCCGGTGCAGCCGTGATCGAGATCCGAGAGGTCGAAAAGACCTACCGCCGGCTCGATGGCAGCCCGGTCAGGGCGCTCCAGGCCGTGACGCTTACGGTCGGGGAGCGGGAGTTCGTCAGCCTGGTCGGGCCGAGCGGGTGCGGCAAGACGACGCTCCTCATGGTGATCGCCGGCCTCATCCCGCCGACGGCGGGCGAGATCCGGCTGCGCGGCGAGCCGCTTGATGGCCCCAGCCGGGAGTTCGGGGTCGTCTTCCAGAACCCGGTCCTCCTGCCCTGGCGGCGCATCCTGCCCAACCTGACGCTGCCGATCGACATCCTCGGTCTGCGGCCGCGGGAGAAGTACGTGGCGCACGCCCGCGGGCTCCTGAAGATGGTGGGGCTCGAGGGGTTCGAGCACGCCTACCCGCGCGAGCTGTCCGGCGGGATGCAGCAGCGGGCCGCCATCGCCCGCGCCCTCGTCCACGACTCGACGTGCCTCCTCATGGACGAGCCGTTCGGCGCCCTGGACGCGATGACGCGCGAGGAGATGAACCTGGAGCTCCTGCGGATCTGGAAGCTCAGCGGCCGGGCGATCGTCTTCGTCACCCACAACATCCCCGAGGCGGTGCTGCTGAGCGACCGGGTGGTCGTGATGTCGCCGAGGCCGGGCCGCGTGATCGAGGTCCTGGACGTTGACCTGCCGCGGCCCCGGGACTTCTCGCTTCTCGGGGACGCGCACTTCGGCAGGCTGGCCGATCGCATCCGCTCCCTCCTGTCGGCCCGGACGGCGGTGGTGTCGTGACAGCCGGCGTGCTGCGGCGGGCCGCAAAGGCGGCCCCCGCGGTGAAGGCGCTGGCTTGGTCGGCCCTGCGGCAGTCGAGGCTCTTCTGGGCCATCGGCGCCATCGCCGCCACCCTGGCGATCTGGCAGGTCCTGGTCGTGCTGGCCCGCGTCCCCGTCTACTACATCCCCGCGCCCTCGGACATCGCCGCGGCGCTGTGGCGGGGCAGGCACCTCTACCCGCTGCACTTCGCCTACACGATGTACGCGACCCTGGTCGGGTTCGGGATCGCCCTCGTGCTGGGCTTCATCCTCGCCACGCTCGTCAGCGAGGTCTGGATCCTGGAACGGACGATCTCTCCGCTGCTGGTGGCCGGCCAGTCCATGCCGCGCATCGCCCTCGCCCCGATCGTGATCGTCTGGTTCGGGTTCGGCATCGCCTCGAAGGTCGTGCTGGCGGCGTTTTCGGCCTTCTTTCCCGTCTTCCTCAACATGGTCCACGGGCTGGCCACCGTGAACCAGGAGCAGATCGCGCTCCTGCGCTCGCTGCGCGCCTCGCGGGGGCAGACCTTCTGGTACGTCAAACTGCCCAATGCGTTGCCCTACCTGCTGGCCGGCGCCAACGTGTCGATCATCTTCTCCATGCTGGCCACCATCGTCGCCGAGTTCCTCGGCGCTAACCGGGGCATGGGCTACCTCATCGTCCAGGAGAGCAACCAGCTGGATACCGCGGGGGTGTTCGCCACGATCTTCATCCTGTCGCTCTCCGGCCTGGTCTTCCACTACGGGATCCAGCTGCTGCGCCAGCGGCTGCTCGGGTGGGCGGCCGCGTCGGAGCTCGGAGGTTCGCGGACCTGAGGGAGGGGGGACGTTCGATGTTGCATGGCCACTGGACCCGAAGGGAGTTCCTGCAGGTGATCGGCACCGCCCTGGGAGGGTTGGCTGCGGGCGGGCTCGCGGCCTCCGGCGGCGCCGTCCGGCGCGCGTCGGCCGCCCCCAAGACGAAGCGGGCCATCCTGGTCTATGGCGTTCAGACGCTGGACGTGACCACGGCGTTCTTCGGCGCGGTCCCGCAGGCGCTCGGCTATTACAAGGACGAAGGAATCGAGGTCGAAGTCCAGACCGTCGGCGGCGCCTCGGCCGCGATCAACCTGCTGACGAACGGCCAGGCGCAGTTCTCCTCCCACGGCACCGCCGGTCTCTTCGAGGCCGTCGACAAGGGGGCGCCGGTCAGGGGGTTCATCTGCCAGATCCCCGACTATTTCGTCTCGATTGCCGTCCTGAAGGAAAGCCCGATCACCTCGGTCGACCAGCTCCGAGGCAAGACGATCGGGGTCAACGCGATCGGGGGCGCTCCCGACCTCGTGTTGCACGCTGTGGCCCAGAGGCAGGGCTGGACCGCCGGCAAGGACATCGAGTTCCTGGCCGTCGGCACCGGCATCCCCGCGCTGGACGCGCTGAGGAAGGGGCGCGTCCAGGCGCTGGGACTGTGGGACTCCATCTTCGCGGAGTTCGAATTCCTCGGGGCGCAGTTCCGCTTCTTCCGCCCCGACCCGATGCCGTCCATCGGCTTCACCCACACGACCAACACGCTCGTGAAGACGATCCAGGAGGACCCCGACCTGATCACCGCCATGGCCCGTGCGCAGGCCAAGTCGCTCATCTTCATGGCGGCGGCGGATCCCGCCGAGCTGACCAAGCTGCACTACAAGGTCTATCCTGCCACCAAGTCGACGGGGATGAGCGACGCCGACGCCGTCCGAGAGGGCGTGGAGCTGATGAAGGCCCGGGTCCCCTTCATGCGCTTCAAGCAGCGGGTCTTCGACCACATCGAGCTGCTGGGCGATGCCAGCGACAAGATGATCGCCTCGATGCGGGATTTGCTGTACAGCGGCAAGCAGCTGAAGCAGTCGCTGCCGCCGGACGCCTACTTCACCCGACAGTTCGTGCCCGCGATGAACAGTCTCAACTTCAAGGCCATCATCGACGAGGCGAAGAAGTTCAAGGCCTGAAGAAGTTCAAGGCCTGAGGAGCAGTGCGATGGCGGAGCAGGCGAGCTACCCCGACTACATCACGCCGGAGATCAAGGCGCTGATCGGCACGGAGGCCGAGATGGAAGCCTGGGACGAGGTCGAGCGCGGGGCCATCCGGCGCTTCGTCCAGGCCGTGATGGACCCCGACCCGGTGTACTGGGACGACGCGTACGCCGCGACGACGCGTTACGGCGGGGTCGTGGCGCCGCCGATGTACCCGATGTATGCCTTCCGGTTTCCCCCGAACGCGCCGGACCCGCTGGACGCCGCCGTTCACGACCCCCACTACCACGGCGGCTCGTTCATGCCGCGCTTCGGCCTCCCGGAACCGCCCGTGCCGCTCCACCGGGTCCTTAACGGCGGGAACGACGTCGAGTGCCTGGCGCTGGCCCGTCCCGGGGACCGGCTGCGGGCCAAGAGCATGATCGAGGACATCTACCAGAAGAACGGCCGCAGCGGACCGATGGTCTTCATCCGCATGAAGATCGTGATCAGCAACCAAAACGGCCAGGTGCTCCTCATCAATCGCCAGACCTCGATCAGACGATGAAGATTGCGGCGTTCTCGCAGCCCGGGTCCGCGCAGGTGCGCCTCGCCGCGGTGACCGGTCGCGACCGGCTCGTGGATCTCGCCGCGGCGGCGGGGGAGGGGGCCGCTGACTACTTCCATGACATGCTGGACTTCCTGCGAGGCGGTGAGGCGGCGATCGCCCTCGCCCGCGACCTGGCCAGATCCGGCAAGACGGTCCGCGCCATCGAGGAAGTGCGGCTGCGGGCTCCCCTGGCCCGCCCGGGAAAGATCCTCGCCGCCGGCCTCAACTACGAAGAGCACCGCGCAGAGACGGCGACGGCCGCGTCCCCGAGGCCGCCGTATGCCGAGGGGTTCGTGAAGCTGGCGAGCGCCATCGTCGGTCCGGGAGACCCGATCGTGGCCTGGCCGGACGTGAAGCAGCTCGACTACGAGGGCGAGCTCGCGGTCGTGATCGGCAGGACGGCCCACAACGTCTCCGTAGACGACGCCCTGAACTACGTCGCCGGCTACACCGCGGCGAACGACGTCAGCGCCCGCGACTGGCAGATGAGCGAACGGAGCCGGGGGCGCAGCCCGCTCATGGGGAAGAACTTTCCGACCTTCTGTCCCCTAGGCCCGTGGCTGGTGCTGCGGGACGAGATCCCCGATCCGCAAGCCCTTCACCTCGAGCTGCGGGTCAACAGCGAGACGCGCCAGTCGGACTCGACGGCGGAGATGATTTTCACGGTGCGCGAGATGGTGGCCCACTGGTCGAGGCTGCGGCTGGACCCCGGCGACCTCATCCTCACTGGGACGCCGGCGGGGGTCGCCATGGGGCGGAAGCCCGACCCGACCTCCTTCTGGCTGAGGCCGGGGGACGTGGTCGAGGTTGAGATCGAGAGGGTGGGTGTCCTCCGAAACGTGGTCGTCGCGAATCACACGTAGCCCGAACACCTTCCGACGGCGATGCTGCACTCGTCGCACTCATGCCTCAGCGCCCGCGCGGCGACGCGAGCGCGCTCACCGTCTCCTCCGCGAGGCGCGCCGCCTCGCGCAGCGCCTCCCCGGCCCGGTTGGCCTCCCGCATCACCTGGGCGCGGAGGAATCCGTACGCGAACTGGCCCGCCAGTTTCGGCAACCCGGACGCCGCGCCGAGCCCGGGGAGTGTGTACTGGCCGGTCGCCCGCATGATCGGCGACCACTCCGCCGGATCGTGATGGAACCGGCCGCTCCGGCTGTAGATGACCGGGGTCAGGATCCGGCTGAGGCGCATCAGGGTCTCGTTCAACCGGTGCGCCGAGGCCTCGTCCGCGGCTTGGCTCTTCGCCGCCTCCAGCCGCTCCGCCGCGGCGAGGAACCGGTCGGCGCCGGCCAGGAGTCCGGACAGACTGAGATGGGTTCCCACCGTTTCTTGAAGCCGCGACACGAACGTGCGGATCTCCCGGCCCGTGTCGGCGTGATTGATGGGCAGCACCTGCGCGTTCGCCAGTTCGGTAATCGCCGTGAGCGAGACGCGCGTGTCGAGCGCCAGGATCTCGGTATCGGCCTTGTCGAGCGTGTCGAACTCGGTGTGCCACCACCACGCGTTTGCCGCGCCCCCGGTCCAAGGACGGCGGTCCGGGTGGTCGTCCGGCAGGAACGGATACGTCGAGAACGCAGGGACGCCGTTCGCCAGGAACGACTGGTCGGCGGAGCGCGACGGCCGGTGGATCGGCGCGTCATGCTGGCCGGTCACGCGCGCGATGACGTCCCGGCAGAACCGTTCGACCTCGGCGGTCGTGTGACGCGCGATGTACCGGGTCGCCCCGCGGACCCCCGGCGAGTCAATGTTGTGATACGCGATGCAGTGGGCCGCGAGATCCTGAAAGAACGTGTCGGCGTACCAGGTGGACCCCGCGTACCTCCCGTGGGAGTGCCCGGGCCACCAGCAGATGCGCACACTGCGGCCGAGCCCGGCGCGGTGCTGCCACAGTGTGCGCGCGAGCTCGAGGAGGCACGCGTCGCCCGTCGCGTTGTCGGTGATCCCGACATCCCATGAGCAGTAGTGGCCGCCGACGAGCACAAACTTCTCCGGCTCGCGCGTGCCTTGAATCCGCGTCTCCGGCAGCAGGGACCGGACCCAGCCGGTCTTGACCTCGGTAACGATCCGGACCGTCACGCCCCGGCCCTGCGCGAGCAGCCGGCGGAGTATCTCGCCGCCCTCCGTGGTCACGGAGACCACCGGGAGCTGCGGCAGGCGGTCGATCTGGTCCAGGTCCGGGGTCCCCCAGATCGTCGTGCCGATCATGTTGTGGATCACGCGGTCCTGGTTTGCGAAGATGACCGCAGCGCACCCGGCCCGGCTGGCGCGGAGGATCGTCACGGGGGTCGCAAGGCCGTCGATCAGCGCCGCGCGGCCGGCGGCCCGGTTCACATCGCCGTCCTCGATGTACGCGAGGTCGGCGATCGCGCCCGCGGGCCCGGTCGGGCGGACGAAGGAGTGCGTCAGGCACCGGATCTGGCGGGGCTCCGGCGTCAGCACTTCGAGCGTCGCCCGGATCGGGTAACTCAGAAAGGCGTCGAGCTCGTGTACCTGAGCGGGCGCGCCCGCCGCCCGCAATTGCTCGGCGATATATTCGGCCGCCCGGCGCTCACCCGGACCGCCGGTGTCCCGGCGCACCTGCGAGAACCACTCGAGATCCCGCGCCAGCCGTTCCGCGCGCACCGCGTTGACCACCGCCTCGACCCCTGTCGCCACCGGACGGGCACCTCCGCTCGCTCACGCGAGAGATCCTGTTTCCTGTATTCTCGGAAACTGCCGTGCGCCCTGTGCGGTCAGCCGAGGTGCTTCATCGCGGGATCCAGGCTGTCGCGCAGGCCGTCGCCGGCCACGTTGAAGCCCAGGACGACCAGCATGAGCGCAATGCCCGGGATCACGGTCGCGTGCGGCGCCACGCGGAGGTAGCCCACCGACGACGCGATCATCGCGCCCCACTCCGGCGCGGGCGGCTGCACGCCCAGACCCAGGAAGCTCAGCGTGGACGCGGTCAGGACAGCCGTCGCCAGCCGCAGCGTCCCCTGAACAATGATCGGGCTCAGGATGTTGGGCAGGACGTGCCGGCGCATGATCCGGCCGTTCCGCTGTCCGAGCGCGCGGCTCGCCTCGACGTACTCCATGGTGGCGACGCCGAGCGTGCTGCCGCGGGCGAGCCACGCCATCGTCGGCACGGAGTAGAAGCCGATCGCGAATGTCAGCTTCGCGATCCCAAACCCGAAGATGGCCACGACGGCCAGCGCCAGCAGGATGCCGGGGAACGCCATCAACACCTCAACCATGCCGCTGATCAGTGCATCGGCCCAGCCGCCGAAGTAGCCGGCGATGAGCCCGAGGGGCACACCGACGGCAGCGGCGAACGCGACCGCGCCCACCGAGATCCCGAGCGACGTACGGGCGCCCCAGAACAGCCGGCTGAGGATGTCGCGGCCCAGCTCGTCGTTCCCGAGCAGGTGCTGGGGCGACGGTGGGTGGAGCCGCAGCGCCAGGTCGTTCTGGCTGGGATCGTAGGGGGCGAGCCACGGCGCCGCGGCCGCCAGCACGACGTACGCCCCCACGATCACGCCGCCGGCCAGCGCGGCGCGATGGCGCAGGAAGCGGCGCCACGGGGTCACAGTGTCCTCACAGCAGGTGCGTGTCCGGGTAATCGCTCGTTGGAAGGGCCCGGGGTTCCCGCACAGTCGCGCGTGAGCTTACGGGGCGGGCTAGCGGTAGGTAATCCGCGGATCGGCCAGCGCATACGCGAGATCCATCAACAGGTTGACCACCAGGAACGACGCCGAGAACAGGAACAGCCCGGCCTGGACCGCCGGGTAGTCCCGGGCCAGGATCGCCCCCACGATGTGGCGCCCGAGACCCGGCCAGGCAAAGACGGTCTCCGTCGCCACGGCGCCGCCGAGCGCGTAGCCGAAGGAGAGGCTCATGATGGTGATCACGGGGATGAGCGCGTTCTTGAGCGCGTGCCGGAGGACCACCGCCCGCTCGGGCGCGCCCTTCGCTCGGGCGGTCCGCACGTAGTCCGTGTGCATCACCTCGACGACGCTGGCCCGCGTGATCCGGGCGATCACGCCGAGCGAGAACGTTCCGAGCGCGACGGTCGGGAGCACGAGCGCCTCCCACGAGCCGGCGCCGCCGGTCGGCAGGAGGCCCAGCCTCAGCGAGAAGACGACGATCAGCAGGAGGCCGAGCCAGAACGTGGGGACGGACACCCCGAGGAGCGCGAGCACCATCGTCAGAGGGCTCACGGCGGAACGGGGCCGCGCCCCCGCCAGCACGCCGAGCCCAATCCCGAAGAGGCCGGCGAAGACGACGCTGCTCGCGGCCAGTTCCACGGTGTGCCGGAACGGCGCCCACGCGTCGGCCAGAGCCGACCGGCCGGTCTTGAACGAGACGCCCATATTCCCGTGGAGCAGATGGTCCAGGAATCGGAAATACTGGGCGGCGAGGGGCTGGTCCAGGCTCAGCTGGTGCCGCAGCGCCACGACTTCCTCACGCGTGGCGGAGGGGTCGAGCATCAACTGGGCCGGATCCCCGGGGATCAGGTGCAGCATGAGGAACACCAGGGTCACTACGACGAGCGCCACCGGAATCATGCGCAAGATCCGCCGGAGGACGTAGGCGAGCACGGTGGGGTTCCCTATCTGGTCGCGAACAGGTCGATGAGGCGTCCCGTCTGGTGGCGCGCGGCCGGCCGGAGAATCGGCAGCGTGACGCCGGCGTTTCGACACCGGTGCACCCGGCGGACCGCCTCGTCGGGGATCCCGCTGGCGCCGCCGGTCAGTTCGTCCAGCGTCGCCACCGCCTGCGCCATCACCACGGGACTGCGGAGGCGGACGTACTCCACCATCTCGCGGACGCTCATCCCCGCATCGTATCCGCTGGCAAGCCCCACTCGCATTGCGCGGCAGATTCGTTATCGCACGCCGCGCCCGATTCCTGCCGCGTGGCAGGGCCGTGTGTGCGGCAGGTCGAAGCAGGCGTCATCGGCACGCCACGAGGCATCTCGGAAGGAGCACGCGCGATGGAACGCCAGCACGCTGCGCTGACACGCAGGGACCTGCTCAGGTTGCTCGGCGGCTCGGCGGGAGCGACCGCGCTGGGGGGCCTGCTCGCGGCGCTCGAGGCGGACCCGGCAGCCGGGGCGCCGGCGAAGGACACGCTCGTGGTCGCGCAGAGCGTGGACATCCCGACCTTCGACCCGCAGCGGACGCTCGGCATCGACGCGATCGTCGCCGTGGCCGACATGTACGACCGCCTGGTCTATCTGGACTACGACAACTCGATCAAACCCTGGCTCGCGGCCTCCTGGGAGGCCTCCCCGGACGGCCTGACCTGGACTTTCCACATGCGGAAGGACGCCAGGTTCCACGACGGGAGCCCGGTCACGTCCGAGGCCGTCAAGTTCACGATCGACCGGGCGATCGGCCCCGGCACCGGCGCCTCGCTCAGCAAGACCTATCTCGCGGCGATCACCCGGGTGGAGGCCCCGGATCCCTACACCGTTCGGCTGACCACCAAGGACCCGCTCGGGCCGATCCTCCGAAACGTGGGCCACCAGATCGCGCTTGCGATCCTGAACCCCCAGGTGGTCCAGGCGCGCAACCACGACCTCTCCAGGCCGGTGGACGCCGGCGGCGGGATGTACAAACTCGTGGAGTGGACGCCGGGCGAGCAGCTGCTGCTCGAGCGCAATGAAGCATGGTGGGGTCCACGGCCGTACTTCCGCCAGATCGTCTATAAGCCGGTGCCCGACCCCTCGACGCGCTCGATCATGCTTGAGAAAGGCGAGGCCGACGTGGCCACCGTCCTGCCGCTCGCCGACGTACCGCGCCTCCGGCAGAACAAGGCAGTCCGGGTCATCCAGGCCAACTCGATCCGCGCCACGTTCTTCTGCTTCCAGATGGGCAAGCCGCCGATGACCGACGTCCGGTTGCGGCGGGCGCTCAACTACGCGGTGGACGTCGAGGCGATCATCAAGTCGATCCTGAGCGGCTACGGCCAGCGCGCGCGCTCGATCATCGGGGCCACCATGGACTACTACTACCCGGCGTTCACGTTCAACTACGATCCCCCAAAGGCCCGACAACTGCTGGCGGAAGCGGGCGTCAGACCCGGCACAAGGCTCATCATCGAAGGCCCTCAGGGGCGGTGGCCGGGCGACGCCGAGATCGTGCAGGCGGTCGCCGGCTACCTCCGGGCGGTGGGCTTCGATCCTCAGGTCTCCATCTCCGGCGACTGGGCCCACTACAACACCGTCGTCGCCCGGAGCAAGACGTGGGATCTCTATATGACCGCCTGGGCCCCCGGCAATCTGGATGCCGACGGCACGTTCACCGCGATCACCTGGAGCAAGGGCTTCAACAATTACGGCGGCTACTCGAGTCCGAGCGCCGACGCCCTGATCGAGCAGGGGCGCAGCAGCATCGACCCCAAGGTCCGGGAGAGGTACTACAAGGCGCTGCAGCAATTGCTGGCCCAGGACGCCCCCTACCTGCTCCTGCAGACCGCCGTGTCGTTCAGCGGGACGCGCGCCAACATCTGCGGGGTCGGCGTCCGCGGAGACGACGCGAACATCATCAAGGACGCGAGAATCTGCTAGGCGCCACCGGCACAATCCTGGTAAGGAGGCGATCTTCGTGATCGACCTGGACGCGGTTTCCCAGTCGCATCTCGTCGGGTTCAACCGCACGATTGCCCAGTGGGCGCGTCTCTCGGGCAGCGCCGACGAGCGCGCGGCCGCGGCGTACGTCGAGGAGCAACTCAGAAAGTCCGGGTACACGACCCGGAGCCTCGTGCACGACGCGTACATCAGCCTCCCCGGCGCGGCGACGCTGCGGGTCACGCACCCTACGGCTCAGGAGATCTTCTGCATCACGCACTCGATGGGGATCCCCACAGACGCGGGCGGCGTCACCGCGGAACTCGTCTCTGCCGGGAAGGGCAGGCCCGAGGACCTGACCCGCGCCGGCGCCGCCGGGAAGGTCGCGCTCGTGGAGGGGCGGGCGACTCCGCAACTCGCGGTCAACGCGACCCGCACGGGGGCCCGGGGCCTCGTCTGCATCAGCGGAAAGCACGCCTCCGAGATGTGCTGCTCGCCCCTCTGGGGGAACCCATCGCAGCGCACCGCCGCCGAGCTGCCGCGCGTCCACCTGCTCTCGGTGCACAAGGCGGACGGGGAGGCGCTGCGCGATCTGTGCTCGGCGGGGCGGGTCGAGATCCACTTTACGGCGCAGGTGACGACCGGGTGGACCAAAACGCCGATCGTCCTGGCCGATCTCGCGCCGGGGCACCCCGAGGCCGAGGCGGGGAAGTTCGTGCTCTTCTCGGGCCACCTGGACTCCTGGTACGTGGGCGCGATGGACAACGGGAGCGCGAACGCCGCGATGCTCGAGGTTGCCCGGGTCCTGGCCCCGCACCGCAACCAGCTCCGGCGCGGCCTCCGCCTCGCCTTCTGGTCCGGGCACTCGCACGGTCGCTATTCCTCGTCGGCCTGGTACGCCGACAACCATTGGTTCGAACTCACGGAGCGGTGCCTCGTCCACGTCAACATCGACTCCGTGGGCGCGATCGACGCCGACGATTTCAGCACCAACTCGATGCCCCAAACCGTGGAGCTCGGCACATGGGCGGTCCAGCAGGTGGCCGGGGCCCGGCTCGACGCCAAGCGGGTCGGGCGCAACTCCGACCAGTCCTTCTGGGGGGTGGGCATCCCGTCGATCCTCGGCTCCGTGTCGCGGCAGACGGACGGGAGTCTGGGCTGGTGGTGGCACACACCCCACGACACGCTCGACAAGATCGATCCGGCGCGCCTGGTGCGGGACGCCAGGATCTTCGTGCTCGCCCTCTGGCGGCTGCTCACCGATCCGGTGCTGCCGCTCGACTACCACGCGGCCGCGGTGGACCTCCGGAAGAATCTCGAGGAACTCGCCCGGGCGTCCGGCCCGGCGCTCGACCTCTCACCGGCGCTCGCTGGCGCAGCCTGCCTCGAGGATCTGTGCGGGCGCCTCAACCGGATCGCGGCCGAGGTCACCGGGGGAGCGCGCGCCGCGCGGATCAACGCCTGCCTGCAGGAAGTGGGCCGGGCGCTGATCCCGGCCACGTACACCGCCGCCGGACCGTACGCGCACGATCCCGCGCTCGAGGTGGAGTTCCTCCCGCAGCTGCAGGGTGCCCGGCGCCTCGCCGGCCTTTCACCCGAGAGCGACGAGGCCCGGTTCCTCCTCGTGGACCTGGTGCGAGGCCGGAACGTGGTGACCGGCGCGCTCCAGCGCGCCTGCGCCTCCGTGGAGGCCTGCCTCACTCGGTTGGGCTGAGCGCGCTCTGACGGGGCCGGGCGACGACTTGGAGCCGCCATTGTCCATTCATACCACCCGAAGGTTGGCCGAACATGCGCTTTATGAGGAGAGCGAGTCATGGATTTGATGCGGCCGGTCACTACGGATGAATCGCTTGATCCGGAAGATTGGCAGGTGATGCGGAAGCTGGGTCATCGAATGGTGGAAGACATGATCACCTACCTAGAAACTGTCCGAGAGCGCCCCGTGTGGCAGCCGATCCCGGCCGGAGTGAAAACGCACTTCACACGGCCCGTGCCGATCGATCCGGAGGGACCGGAACGCGCCTACGAGGACTTTGTTCAGCATGTGCTTCCGCACCCTATGGGAAACATTCACCCGCGTTTTTGGGGGTGGGTGATTGGAACCGGGACCTCCCTCGGCATGCTGGCAGAGATGCTGGCCGCGGGCATGAATCCAAACGTCGGGGGAGGGGATCACGTAGCCAATCTTGTGGAGCTCCAGGTCCTTGAGTGGTGTAAAGAAATGCTCGCCTACCCAGCCGAGGCCAGCGGCTTGCTGGTCAGCGGCGGATCGATGGCCAACTTGATTGGCTTGACTGTCGCGCGCAATACGCAAGCCGGATTCGATCTGCGGAAGCTCGGATTGCAAGCCTCAGCGAGGAAAATGATCCTCTACGGCTCGGGGGAGATGCATAGCTCAATTCAAAAGGCGGTTGAATTATTGGGGCTGGGCAGCGACGCGCTCCGTCACATCCCCGTTAACGCCGACTTTCAGATCGACATTGGAGCCTTGGAGACTGCCATCGCAAAGGATCGAGAGGCGGGCTGTCAGCCATTCTGCGTTGTCGGCAATGCCGGGGCTGTAAATACCGGCTCAATTGACGACCTGGACACGCTGGCAGATATCTGCCAGCGAGAAAGGCTGTGGTTCCATGTCGACGGCGCCTTTGGCGCACTCGCGATGTTGTCTCCCGGACTGCGCCGGTTGCTGAAGGGCATGGAGCGGGCGGATTCACTCGCCTTCGACTTGCATAAGTGGATGTATATCCCGTATGAGGTGGGCTGTGTGCTGGTGCGACGAGAGCAGGACCACCGCCGCGCATTTTCGTTGACGCCTGCGTACCTCTCACATGCTGAGCGTGGCCTGGCAGCCGGCTCGGTCTGGTTCAGCGATTATGGGGTGGAACTCTCACGTGGGTTCCGAGCGCTCAAGGTCTGGATGTCGCTGAAAGAACACGGTGCTGAGAAATACGGACGGTTGATTCAGCAAAATGTCGATCAGGCCCACTATCTCGCCGGCCTGGTGGACGCTGCGCCGCATCTACAACTGCTCGCTCCCGTGCCTTTGAATATCGTCTGTTTCCGATTCATCGCCGACGGCTGGGACGATGCCGCCTTAAATGAATTGAACCAGGAACTTCTGATGCAATTACACGAAAGTGGGATCGCTGTCCCTTCGTACACAACGATTGCGGGCAAGTACGCGTTGCGTGTCGCGATCACGAATCATCGCAGTCGACGGGAGGATTTCGACATTCTTGTCCGCGAGGTGGTACGTGTGGGCGGAGCACTACGTTGTGGCTGAAGACGAGGTCATCATTCCGGCCCTCGTTCTTGCGCGTGGGGGCACCTGTCAGGTCCGCTCTTGTGCGTGTCTTAAGGCCGCCATAGCCTCGGGAGGGCCTCTTAAGACCTTATCGAGACTTTCATTCGACTGACGGAATTCGGCCGCCGTCAAGGGAAGAGGCCGCCCGGGCGTCGAATGGCGCTCCGATGCCGGCCGACGCGCGGCCCGTGGGAATCTGGACGCACCGGCAGCGGGCGGTCATCCTGCTCGCCTGGGTGCTCATGGGGTTCCTGGCGCTCTGGCGGATGCTGCTTGGCCCCTGGCCTGGGTATCTCTATCGCTGGGCGGCCGCCGCGGGGCTATACCTCCTCGTCCGGACCGGGATCGTGCTGCGTGGGGAGGTCCCTGCCTGGGCCGAATATGGCTTTATCTTTATCGATGCCGCCCTGGTCAGCGCAACGGTCCGGCTTCTCGGCGGCCAGAGCTCGGACTTTTACCTGGCCTATTTCTTTGTCCTCGCCGAAGGGGTCTTGACGCTCGACCTCTGGTTCGCGGCGTCGCTGAGCACCTGGGTCACCCTCGGCTATTTGCTCGCGGCCTGGCCCACGTCGTTCGACGCGATGTGGGTCGCTGTCTACCGCCTCTTCTTCGTGCTGCTCGCCGGCGTAGGGGCTGCCTGGGCGGCGTCCCGAGAGGCGGCGCACGGACGGGAACTCGCCTATCTGCGTGAGCAACTCATCTTGGAAGATGAGCGCCGCCGGCTCGCGCGCGAGATCCACGACGGTGTGGGGCACATTCTGGCCGCAGGGACGCAGTCGCTGGAACTGGCGGAGCGCCTGCTGCCCGCGGACCCACAGCGCGCCGGCGCCCTCCTCCCGGACGTCAAGCGGCTCCTCCGACAGGGCCTGGACGAGATCCGCCTCCTGGTCCTCGGGCTTGAGCCGCCGGGACCGTCAGCGGGGGATGCGGTGGCTGCCGCACGGCAGTATCTCGCCGCGCTCGCCGCGCGCACGCAGATCAGCACCGAGGTCCGCAGCCGGGAGCCCGAGATCCCGCTCTCGCCCGCATCCGAGTTCGCGTTCAGGCGGATCCTCCAGGAAGCGCTCACGAACGTCGCCCGGCACGCACGCGCCGGCCGCGTGACGGTGACCCTCGCCGACTCCGGCACCTTCCTGACCTGCAGCATCGAAGACGACGGGGCGGGACTGGGCTCTGCCGGCGGGCCCCCGCGTGCGGGCTTCGGTCTTCGGCACATGCGTGAACGGGCGATGGAGCTTGGGGGCACGCTGGACGTCTCCGCCAGGCCCGGCGGAGGCACACGCGTGACGCTCACACTGCCCCGGCTGGCGAGACCACGCGCGCGGGAGCCTGTGCCGTGACCTCCGATCAGGCGCCTCCCCGGAAGATCCGCCTGCTCGTGGCCGAGGACGAGAGCGTCTTGCGGCATGCGCTCACCCAGCTCCTCGCGATGGCCGCCGACCTCGAGATCGTGGGGGAGGTCGCGGACGGCCACGAGGCCGTCGAACTGGCCTCCCAGAGGCAGGCGGAGGTCGTGTTGATGGACATCGGCATGCCCCGGCATGACGGCATCGCGGCGACCCGCAGGCTCGCCGAACGGTGTCCGGACGTCAAAGTCGTCATCCTCACCATCTACTCCGACGACGAGCGGGTGTTTCGCGCGCTGCAGGCCGGAGCCAGAGGGTACTTGCTCAAAGATGCCAGCCCGGAGGAGATTCTCGGTGCCATCCGGGCGGTTCACAATGGCGAAGGGATCCTGGACGCCGGGCTGGTCGGCCGGGTCATGCAGGAGTTCGCCCGGCTGTCGGAGCCGGCCGGCCAGCAGGCGCAGCGCTTCGCCGAACTGACGGGGCGGGAACGGGAAGTCCTGGAACTCCTCGCCGAGGGCCTGCGCAACCAGGCTATCGCCGGCCGCCTCTCCATCGCCGAGAAGACCGTCAAGCACCACGTCAGCAGCATCCTCTCCAAGCTCGAGGTCAACCACCGGACTGAAGCGGCGCTGCTCGCATCCAGGTCCGGACTGCGGCGCGCCGGCCCGCCGGTCCGGATGTAGAGCGGGAACGCCAGGGTCGTGACCTGGAGGGACATGCCGGTCAGAACGGCCCCCGGGCGACAGCGCCCTGCCCCGGCCACGGACGCGAATCGCCGGCCGTCCAGGAACACGTCCGGCCTCGCCGCGGCGGGTTGCCGGTCAGGGGCAGGCTGGATCCAGCGCGGCGCGGCTGATGGCGAGGCCAACTGTATGATCGGATGCCTCGAACCAGGTGAAGACGCCCACGACCTGGTCCCGCGCATTGAGCACCGGGGACCCACTGTGCCCAGGCTCCGCCTCGCGGGCGAACTTGATGCTGAACACCGGCGTCCCATCCGAGGCGTTCCAGAGGCGATCCACCGCGCCGGCCGCCGACCACTCGGACGGAAGGATCGCTGCATTCCGGCGTCCGAATCCCAGCACGCGCACCGCATCTCCGATGGCGGGGACCGCTGCCAGGGCCAGGGCCGGGAAGGTCGGCAAGGGGCCCCGATGCGGCCGCGCCAGCACAACGCCACGATAGGAGAACTGATCAACGCCGAACTCTGACGGGACCAGCCGAATCTCCGCGACGTCACGGCTGAGGACGGTTCGTCCCGCGGTCTCCGCGGGCAGCGGACTCGCACAGATGAGCCGCGCGCTGTAGAATTCGTTCCCGACAATCGCCAGTAGCCGGTAGGTCACACGGTCCTGCTGGAGCGGCCCCACGATATGACTGCTGGTGAGGGCTGTTCCGTCAGGGGCGATGAAGAACGCCGTCCCGGCGGCGACGCTCTCATAGCCCGTCCCGTATCCCTGCACCACATGCTTCATGACCACGAGCTCGAAGACGCTCTTGGATGGAGAGTCCTGAGCGGCGCCGCGCCCCTGGGCGACCATCGCCGCCACGCACAACAGGCTCCCGATCAGTAAAGCACGAAGGGGACGCCTCCGGTGGTGCGGCTCTCTCGAGCGTCGCTTCATGTGCGGATTCACCCCTCTGTGCCCAAGAGCACCCAAGGGCACCGATCTGGCGCCTACGCCAGCATCGTATTAGATATCATCCTTGGGAATCCCGCATCGGCCTAAGGGCCTATCGATGCACTCCGTCGCCTGACCCCGAGGCGGCGGGCGGGAGACCGCCGGTCCGCCGGTTGCTGGTGTCAGAATAGCGGGCGAGTTGGGCATGATGATAGCGGAGGACCTGCCCACAAGGCATCGCCCTCCCCCCCAGCAACGCGGAGAGGCCGGGGACGGTCCCCGGCTTCTCCGTTTATGGGCGCGGCGCCGGTCTACTCGAGCCGGAACAGCCGGAGGGCGTTACCGCCGAAGATCGCGGCGCGATCGTCCGCCCCGAGCTCAAGCCCGTCGAACACTTCCCGCTGCTCTTTGAGGATCGCCACCCGGTACTCCTCGGGGACGCCGGAGTCGGTTCCAAACATGATCCGGCGCGGTCCGTAGGTACGCACCAGGTCGCGGAACACCGCCTCCAGCGTGGGGGCGCCGGGGGTGAACTCTCGCCAGTTGTTCGTACCCGAGGTGTCCACCCAGATGTTCTCCGTGTGGTACGCGAGCAAGAGGGCCTCGCGCAGGAACCCGGCCCCGCAGTGGGCGATCACGAAGGTGACCTCGGGGAAGTCGTTGGCGGCGGCGGAGAGGTCTAGCGGGTTGGCGTACCGGAGGTCATAGATTGGCGCGATCGTGATCCCGAAGTGAAAGAGGACCGCAAGCCCCTGTTCGGCGGCGGCCTCGTACAGCGGGTACACTGCGCGGTCGCTCGCGCTGAACCGCTGCGTGGGCGGATAGAGCTTCAGCCCCCGAAGCCCCCACGCCCGGAACCCCCGCACCACCGAGGCCGCCCCGGCCGCCGTCGGATCCGCGACGCTGCCCCAGGCCTGAAAGCGCGACGGGTTGAGGCGGACGAACTCCGCGAGCTCCTCGTTCCCCTCGCCGATCGCGATGAAGAAACCCGCCGCCACGCCCGCCCGGTCAAAGGCGGCGGCCCACCGCTGGGCCTGTTGGGCCAGGGTGACCCCTTCCAGGGCCTGGAGGCGTCTCGCGATCGGGCTCCCCCCGCCGGTCATCCGATCCCGCACCGCCGGGCGAAGTGCGCCCAGGCGGTCGCGGATGCGGCCGAACATCGGTGCGGTGACCAGGTGGAGATGGCTGTCGACGATGCGATGCATGGTCCTCTCCTTTCGCGCCGGTCGGCGTAACGCCTGCGCGCGCCCCAGAGGCGCCCGGGAAAGGGAGGTTGTGCTGTACCGTCCCCTCCGCTAGGATAGAAGGGCGATGGACGGATTTCGCCGGCTGGTCGCGCCCGGTCTCCTCATAGCCGTGGCCGTGCTGACCGCTCCGGCCACCATGGGACGGCCCGGCGGCTCACCGGTCGTCGCCGCCGGCGTCTCGCCGCCGGCGATACGGGCGCTCCTGCTGACCGGCCAGCGCGCGCCGGGTGGCGGGACCTACACGGAGTTCTCGGATCCTTCTATCAATAACCACGGCGATCTGGTCTTCGGGGCGCTGACGACCAGCCCGCAGGCCCACGCCGGCCTGTACCTGCTCGCCGAAGGCCGGCTGAGGTCCCTCGTCGCGTCAGGACAGCCTGCGCCGACCGGGGGCGTGTTCCGCGCGTTCAACGACGTGGTGCTGAACGACCGCGGGACCCTCGTCTTTCTCGGACGTACGACCGACAGTGCCGTCCCCGAGGGCCTCTACCTCGCCCGCGGCGGCCGGATCCTGCCGATCGTCGCCGCCGGCCAGGCGGCGCCGACGGGCGGCGTCTTTACCGACTTCGCCAACCCCACGATCAACGCTCAAGACGTTGTGGCGTACGTCGGCCGGACGACCGGGCCGGGGATGGAAGGGATCTTCACGACCAGCGAGGGGACGACGACCGCGGCCGTCATGGGCGGCCAGGCGGCGCCGACCGGGGGGGCGTTCGAGTTCTTCCTGGACGGGACGCCGGCCGAGAACAACCGCGGCCAGATCGCATTCGTCGCATCCACGACCGCGCACTCGACGCAGGGGGTCTACGTGCTGGCCGGCGGCCGGGCGGTCCCGGTGGTCACCACCGATGACACGGCGCCCGTCGGCGGACCATTTACCGAGTTCGGATTCGTGATGCTCTCCGATGCGGGCACGGTCGGGTTCGTCGGCCGGACGGCCCGCAGCACGACCCGGGAGGCGCTCTACGTCACCGGCCGCGCCACGCTCGTGACCCTGGCCCGCCAGGGACAGGCCGTCGCGGGCGGCGTCCTCACGACGTTCACGAACGCGACGATGAACGCGGAGGAGGAGATCGTGTTCGAGCCCGGGACCCCGAACCCGATCCCCCGGGCGATCTACGTGACGACGCGCGCGGGCGTGCGGCCCGTGAGTCGCGCGGGCGATCCGGCGCCCGCCGGCGGCCATTTTACGGCGTTCAGCACGCCGGTGCTCAACGATCGCGGGCAGGTGGCGTTCGTCGCGGAAACGGACGACGGGCGCCACGGCATCTATCTGGGGGCCCTGCGGTGACCGACGAGCGGGCGAGGAGCGCCGGCGCGCCGGCCGCCGACGAGCCGGGCGCGGAGGAGCGCGCCGCCCTGGCGGGGATCTGGGCCGTGCAGCAGGTCGACCTCCGGTTGGCCGATGCCCGTGGACGGCTCGCCGCGCTTGACGACGGCAGCCGCCTGCGCGCCGAGGTCGAGGCGGCGCAGGCCGCCGCCGCCGATGCGGCCGCGCGGCTGCACCGCGCCCAGGCCGCGCTCCGCGACCACGAGCTGCAGCTGCGGACCACGGAGGACAAACAGAAGAAGGCGGAAGGGGACCTGTACGGCGGCCGGATCAGCAATCCTAAAGAACTGGCCAGCCTCCAGGAGGAGATCGCGTCCCTCGCGCGGACCTGCGACCATCTGGAAGATCGGATCCTCGGCCTGCTCGACCAGGTCGAGACGCTCACCGGCGAGGCCGACCGGGCCCGGGGCGCCGCCGGGACGCTCGAGGAGCAGCTCGCCGCCCACCTGGCCGCGTTCGAGGCGGCGCAGAGCGGCCTCGACGCCGAGCTTGCGGCGCTTGCCGCGCAGCGCACGGCGCTCGCCGCCCGCGTGGAGGCCCGGCTGCTTCGGAAGTACGAGGGCATCGCGGCGCAGGAGGGCGGGGTGGGGATCGTCGCGATCCTCGGCGACTTCTGCGGAGGATGCCGCAATACGGTCCCGCCGGAGTTTGTCTCGCGCGTCCGAATCGGCCGGGTGGTCACGTGCGAGCGGTGTCACCGTATCCTCTACCTGGACGCCGCGGCGTGAGCGAGGCCGCGCGTGACCTGGTCGTCTGCATCGACGGCGCCTCGCGGGGGAATCCCGGCCGGGCCGCGATCGGCGTGGTCGTCCTGGACGGCGCCGTGCCGGTCCGGGAGATCGGCGAGACGATCGGCGTCACGACGAATAACTTCGCGGAGTACCGGGCGCTTCTCCGCGGGCTCCGGGAGGCCGAGGCGCTCGGGGCGGGCACGGTCCGCGTGCAGAGCGACAGCGAGCTTCTCGTCCGGCAGCTGACCGGCCGGTACAAGGTCCGTAGCGCGGCGCTCGCCCCCCTGCATCGCGAAGCGGTGGCGCGGATGCGTCGGTTCGACCACGTCGTGATCGCGCACGTGCCGCGGGAGCAGAACGCGGCGGCCGATGCGCTGGCGAACCGCGCCCTCGATGCCGAGGCGCGTTCCACGCCCCGCGCCGCGCCTGCCGGGCGCCGCCGGCCGGGGCGGGGGACCGGATCTGCTCGACGGGCTCGACGGGATCGATGTCCCTCGGGTTGAATCCCCCGCCGGGGCATGCTAGCATACATTTGGGAGCAGGCCGGGCGGCCGCGGGCGCTCAGGCGCTCGAGGAAAGTCCGGGCTCCACAGGGCAGGGTGCTGGGTAGTCCCCAGTGGGGGCGACCCCGAGGAGAGTGCCACAGAAACATACCGCCTCTGTTTCCCAGGGTCCCAGGCGTTGCGCAGCAATTCCTGGGGTGGGACGGAGGCAAGGGTGCAACGGTGCGGTAAGAGCGCACCAGCGGCCGGGTGACCGGCCGGCTCGGTATACCCCACCCGGAGCAAGGTCACGTAGGGGGAGATGACGCGGCCCGCGGATCCCCGGGTAGACCGCTAGAGGCGTCGGGCAACCGCCGCCCCAGAGAGATGGCCGCACTCGACAGAACCCGGCTTATAGGCCTGCTCCCGTTTCCCTCAGTCCGATGCTCCTGCAGACCATGACGGCCGATGAGGTCAACCAGGCGGGGCGGCTGCATGCCGCCGAGCCCGTCCTGGAGCCTGTCCGGCCGGCGGCGGACGTGCTCCCGGACCTGCCGGCCCGCTAGAACTGCCTTCCAGAAAGCGCTTCCTGCCAGACCTCTGCTTCAACACCACCGCGGCGACGCGGCGCGCGGGAAGCGGTGGTTCGGTCACCCGAAATGCGCGGGCCCGCCGTGGAGGGCCGTCGGGACGGCCCGACGAACGAGCAGGTGGGCCACGCGCAGGCTCTCCCCGGGTGCAGGAGGCAGGTGTCCCGCGCCCGGCAGTTCCCGGGAAGAAGGTGCGGCATGAGAGGTCTCCAGTTCACGGCGGAGTGGGCGCCCCGGCCGGAGTATTCGGTCTCCGAGTTCGAGCGGCAGACCGGCAAGGCGGTGACGGGGGCGAGCGTCTGGCGCCATCCCAAGATCCGGCTGATCGAGGTGGCGGAGCCGCCCCTCGGGCCCGAGGACGTGCGCCTGCGCCCGCGGGCGTGCGGGGTGTGCGGTTCGGACGTACACTTCTACGAAACGGACGACCAGGGCTACATCCGCTACCCGGGTCTTACGAAGTTTCCCGTGGTCATCGGGCACGAGTTCAGCGCCGAGGTCGTGGAGGTCGGCCATGACGTCAAGGGCCTCGGAGTCGGGGACCTGGTCACCGTCGAGGAGATGATCTGGTGCGGGCGCTGCATCCCGTGCCGCAACGGCTGGCCGAACCAGTGTGAGAACCTCGAAGAGATCGGGTTCACGATCGACGGGGCGATGGCCGACCAGCTGGTTGTCGGCGCCAAGTACTGCTGGCCGATCACGGCGCTCGCCGAGGCCTACGGCAGCGCGGAAGCGGCGGCCGAGGCGGGGGCGCTGTGCGAGCCGACGAGCGTGGCGTACAACGGCATGTTCGTGCGGGCCGAGGGGTTCCGGCCGGGCGGCGTCGTGGCGGTGTACGGCACGGGACCGATCGGGTTCGCGGCGATCGCCCTCGCGCGGGCGGCGGGAGCGAGCCGGGTGATCGCGTTCGAGGTCAGTCCAATGCGGCAGGCGCTCGCGAAGGCGGCGGGCGCCGACGAGGTGCACAACCCCGTCGAGCTCCAGAAGGCCGGCACGAGCCCGCACGAGGTGATCCTGAAGGCGAGCGGCGGCGCCGGCGCCGACATGCAGGTGGAGGCCGCAGGCGCCCCCGCGGTCACGGTGCCGGAGATGGAACAGGCGCTGGCGATCGGGGGCAAGGTCGTGATCATCGGCCGGGCGGCCGAGCGTGCCCCGATGTACCTGGAGCATTTCCAGACGCACGCCGGGCAGGTGTTCGGCGCCCAGGGGCACTCGGGATACGGCACGTTCCAGAACGTCATCCGCCTGATGGCCTCCGGTCGGGTGGACCTCCGGCCGATCATCACGAGCCGGTTTCCTCTCGCACAGGCGACCGACGCCGTCGTGCGGGCGAGCAAGCGCCAGGACGGCAAGGTGATGGTGAAGATCTAAGGCCAGTTAGTGACCCTGATCCTGATTTACTCGGCGTTCTCCCTTCCGTTCGCCGTCTGGATGTTGAAGGGGTTCCTGCTGGACGTCCCACAGGAGGTGGAGGAGGCGGCGCTTGTAGACGGGGCGAGCCGCTGGCGCGCGTTCTTCCGGATCCTGCTGCCGATGCTGGGCCCGGGGCTCCTCGCCGCCGCCGTGATCACGTTCGCGCTGGCGTGGAGCGAGTTCCTGTACGCGCTGATCCTCACCGCCACCCCGCGCTCCCAGACGTTCTCGATCGGGGTGTGGAGCTTCGTGACCGAGTTCGAGATAATATGGAACCAGATGGCGGCGATGGGGGTCGTCTCGGCCCTGGTGCCGGTCGCCCTGCTGCTGCTCGCGCGCCGCTACGTCATCTCGGCGCTGACGTTCGGCGCCGTCCGCGAGAAGGCATGACGCCGCTGCGGTACGCGCTGCTCGTCACCGACATCGACGGCACACTCGTGGCCGAGGACAAGGTCGTCCCGCCGCGGGTCGCGGACGCCGTCAAGGCCGTCCAGGCCCGCGGCGTGCGCGTGTGTCTCGCCACCGGCCGCATGTGGGAGGCGGCGCGCGAGTTCGTGGAGGCCGTCGGCGCCGACCCCCCGGTCATCTTATATAACGGGGCGCAGGTCCTTGACTTTCGGACCGGCCGGTCACTGTGGACCCGCCGCCTGCCGCGGGAGACCGCGCGCCAGATCCTCTCGCTCCTCCGGCGGTTCCCGCAGGTCTCCCCGCAGCTGTACGTCCACGACAAGGTGTACGCGGAGCGGATGACCCCCTTCGTGGAGCGCTACGCCCGGCGGGACCACCTGACCGTGCATATCGCCCCGAGCTTCGAGGCCCTGCTCACGGAAGAACCGGTCAAGATGCTGATCGTCGGCGACCCGCCGGACCTGGAGGCGCTCAGCAAGGCGATCGCGGCGCGCCCGGGCCCGCCGGTCAACCAGGTGTTCTCGCAGCGCGATTACCTCGAGATCCTGCCGCCGGGCATCAGCAAGGGGGCCGCCCTGCCGGTGCTCGCCGAGGCGGTCGGCGTGCCTCTCGAGCGGGTCGTGGCCGTCGGCGACAACCTCAACGACCTGACGATGGTGGATGCGGCCGGGCTGGGGGTCGCGGTCGAGGGGAGTCCGCCGGAGCTCGTGGCGGCGGCCGAGTGGGTGTGCCCGCCGCCGGAACGGGAGGGCGTGCGTGTCGTGATCGAGCGGGTGTGGCTGTCTGGCGGCACGATGACGGAGACGGGGGGAGGGAGAACGTGAGCCCGAGACGCGGAGACGTGAAGGCGACCGGAAAGACGCTGCGCGGCGCGGCGGGGGCGCCGAAGGCGCAGAAGGAGGGGATGAGGGTGTCGAAGTGGACGATCCCGCCGCAGGGCGGGCACATGGACAAGCGGACCGGCGTGTATTTACAAAACATGACGGGGCACGAGGTGGAGGAGCGCCTGCGGCGGAACGACATCCTGCTCGTGCCTCTCGGCGCCACCGAGGCGCACGGCGCGCACGCGCCGCTCGGCGAGGACATCTTCCTCGTGTGCCGGATGGCGGAGGAGATCGCCGCCCGCACCGGCTGCACGGTGGCCCAGCCGCTGTGGTACGGCTCCCATCCGTACCATCACCTCGGCATGCCGGGGACCGTCGTCATCCCCGAGGACACCTTCGCCGGGTTCGTCCGGGCGATGATCGCGGGGTTCTGGAACATGGGCTTCCGCAAGCAGATCCTGCTGAACGGGCACGGCCAGGAGTACGTCATCCCCACGGCGATGCACCAGTTCGCGAAGCGCTACCGGGTGCCGAGCCTCCTCTTGCTCGTCAACTGGTACCACCCGATCCGGGACCACTTCAAGCTCAAGGGCGAAGGCGGCCCCTACGAGACCCCGTTCATCCACGCCGACGAGGTCGAGACGTCGTGGTCGCTCGCGCTGTTCCCGGAGCTGCTCGACATGAAGTACGCGCCGGACAACGAGATCGTCGGGTTCCTGCCGGGCGACCACGTCGACAAGGCCGGAAATTTGTTGAACCGCCCCATCAACTGGTACAGCCAGGTCGGGGCGGGACCGATCGAGGTGAAGGCGTACATCGAGGGGGTCGTCGGCCGCAGCAGCATCGCGCGGGCAGAGAAGGCCTATCGGGGCGTCGAGCAGTTGCTCGACTACCTCGAGCGCCTGGTCACCGACGTCCACAAGACGTTTCCCCCGGGGAAGCTCCCCCCGATCCAGATGGTCACCGAGCGGGACCGAGAGGAGCTCGACGCGGTCCTCAAGGGTCCGAAGCACGGCGGGAAGAGCATCTACAGCCTCGGCTACCCGCCGTGACTTCCTTCCATCGGGACGGGGGTGCAGCGGCTGCTCCATGAAGCTCGCGTACGCGATCTCCGTGTCGGCGACCCGCTTCGCCGCGGTCGCCCAGGCCCGTGATCCGGTGGACACCATCCGTCACCTGGCGGGGCTGGGCTTCGATGGGGTGGAACTCGCCATCCGCGATCCATCCGAGGTTGACGTAGACCGGATCGCGGCGCTGGCAGCGGAGCTGGGCCTGGCCGTGCCGGCGATCGGGACCGGGCAGGCCTATCTCGAGGAAGGCCTCTGCCTGACCGCGCCTGATCCGGCCGCGAGGGAGGGGGCCGCCGCGCGCCTGCTCGGCCAGGTCGAGGTTGCGCGGCGGCTGGGCGCGCTCCTGATCGTCGGGCTGATCCACGGCCCGGTCCCTCCCGAGACGGACCGCGGGACGGCCGTGGAGCGCCTGCTCGGCGGGCTCGGCGGCGTGGCGCGCGCCGCCCGGCGCGCCGGCGTGCGGATCGTGATCGAGCCGATCAACCGGTACGAGAGCAACTGGCTCAACACGGTAGACGAGGTGATGGATCTCATCGCGCGGCTCAGGGAGGACAACGTCGGCGTCCTCCCCGACACGTTCCACATGAACATCGAGGAAGCCGACATCCTCGCCGCCCTGCGCCGGGCGCGGCCCCGGCTCTGGCACGTGCACGTCGCGGACAGCAACCGGCGCGCGCCCGGCGCCGGCCACCTGGACCTGGCGGCGGTCGTCGGCGTCCTGCGCGAGCTGGGGTATGCGGGCTTCGTCTCCGCAGAGATCCTCCAGCATCCGACCCCGGACGAGGCGGCGCGGCAGACGGTTCGCGTGATGCGCGCGCTCGTTCCCAAGAGATGATGCGGCATCGGGCGAAAGGCCTATTCGTGTGAGAACCACGCAGGGATGCTTCCGCGCCTCCGAGAACTGTGACACGGCCTGCCGGGCGAGCGTCCCGCGCTGTTGCTGGAGACCGCGAGATCCCACGCAGGAGGAGGTGGCCGCATGCAGGAGTCCTGGCACCGCTATCTCCGCCTGGGGATCGTGCACTTCATGGCGTTCCCGGCGGTGCTGCGAGGTGACGGACCCTACGTCGAGAGCCTCCGCCGGATCGCGGCCGACGACTTCTTCACCGCGGTCGAGGTCGGCTGGGTCGACAGCGAGACAGAGCGCGCGGCCGCGGCCGCGCTTCTCCGCGAGAGCCACCTGAGCGTCGGCTTCGGCGCGCAGTCGGCCCTCCTCGTCACCAAGTCCAACCTGAACGCGCTCGACGAGAAGGAGCGGCGCACGGCCGTCACGCTCGTGCAGGGGTGCGTGGATCAGGCGGTCCAGCTCGGGGCGCGGCGCGTCGCCGTCCTGAGCGGTCCGTACCCTGGCGCGGCGGATGAGGCGCGGGCGAAGGCGCGGCTGGTCGAGTCCCTCCGCGAGCTGTGCGCCTACGCCCGCGAGCGGGGCGCCGGGATCACCCTGGAGACGTTCGACCGCAGCATCGAGAAGAAGGCGCTGGCCGGGCCGACCCGGCTCTGCGTCGAGATCTCCGAGGCCGTCCGCCGTGACTACCCCGACTTCGGGCTGATGCTGGACCTCAGCCACATCCCGCTGCTGGGCGAAGGGATCCGCGAATGCCTCCTCGCGGGGCGCGAGCACCTCGTCCACGCGCACATCGGCAACTGCGTGATGCGCGATCCCCAGCATCCCGCCTACGGGGACCAGCACCCCCGGTTCGGCATCGAGGGCGGAGAGAACGACACAAATCAAGTGATCGAGTTTCTCCGGACCCTGTTCGAGATCGGGTACCTCGGCGGCCCGGCCGCCGGCGCGGACGACCGGCCGTTCCTGAGCTTTGAGGTGAAGCCGCTGCCCGGTGAGACGCCGGAGGCGGTGATCGCGGGCACCAAGCGCGTCTTCACAGACGCCTGGGCCCGCCTCTGACGGCATGGGGAAGTCGGCGCTGTCGAGAAGGAACAGGCTGCCTGACAGATTGAAAGGAGCATGAGTCATGGCGACGCCGCGCATCTACATCACACGCCCCCTGCCGGAGCCGGCGATGCGGGTCCTGGAGGGCGCCGTAGACTACCGCATGTGGGATCGGGACGATGAGCCCGTCCCCCGCGAGACGCTCCTCCGGGAGATCGTCGACGTGGACGGCATCATCTGTCTGCTCACCGAGAAGATGGACGCCGAGGCGATCGACCGCGCCCGCCGGTGCCGGGTGATCGCCCAGGTCGCCGTCGGCTACGACAACATCGACGTCGCCTCGGCCACCAAGCGGGGCATCCTGGTGACCAACACCCCCGGTGTCCTGACCGAGACGACGGCCGACATGGCGTGGGCGATCCTGATGGCCACGGCCCGCCGGCTCGTGGAGGGCGACAAGTTCACGCGGTCCGGCCGGTGGAAGACGTGGGAGATCATGGGGTTCACCGGCCAGGACGTCCACGGCGCTACCCTGGGGATCGTCGGGCTGGGCCGGATCGGCGCGGCGATCGCCCGGCGCGCCCGGGGGTTTGCGATGCCGATCCTCTACCACAACCGCAAGCGGGCCCCGGAGACGCTCGAGGCCGAGGTGGGCGCCCGCTACGCCCCGCTGGACGACCTCCTCCGGCAGTCCGACTTCGTCGTGATCAGCACGGCCCTGACCGCTGAGACCCGGCACCTGATCGGGGAGCGGGAGCTCGGGCTGATGAAGCCCACCGCGGTGCTGGTGAACATCGCCCGCGGGCCGATCGTGGACCAGCGGGCGCTCTACCGGGCGCTCGTGGACAAGAAGATCTGGGCCGCCGGCCTGGACGTCCTCGAGGTCGAGCCCGTCCCGATGGACGAGCCGCTCCTCAGGCTCGACAACGTGGTCATCCCGCCGCACCTCGGCAGCGCCAGCATCAAGACGCGCATCAAGATGGCGACGATGGCCGCCGAGAACTGCGTGGCCGGCGTCACCGGGAAGATGCCGCCGAACGTCGTCAACCCCGAGGCTCTCGAGCGGCGCTAGGCCGCCCGCCCACCCGCCGGCGGTGGCCGCCTCCGAGCACATCCTCACGCTCGACCTGGGGACGTCCGCCTGCAAGGCCTCCCTCTTCACGCTCGGGGGCGAGGTCGCGGCCCAGGCCGCGGTCGAGTATCCGACCCTCTACCCTGCGCCAGGCTGGGCGGAGCAGGACGCCGACGCGTGGTGGGACGCGGCCGCCGCCGGCGTCCGGCGGCTGCCCGCGGACCGCCTCCGGCGCGTCGCGGCAGTCGGCCTCTCGAGCCACCGCGGCGGCGCCGTCCCGGTCGACGCGGCGGGGCGGCCGCTCGGCCGGTGCATTATCTGGATGGACCGCCGGTCGATCCCCGAGCTCGAGACGCTCGTGCGGACGTTCGGCCGGGAGCGGCTGCACGCGGTGACCGGGCTCGTCCCGGACACCGAGTTCACCGCGAGCAAGCTCCTGTGGCTGCGGGGCCACGCCCCCGAGCAGTTCCGGGCCGCCCGCCTGTACCTGCAGCCGCGCGACTACCTCTACCTGCGCCTGACCGGCGAGCCCGCGACGGACTACACGCTGGCCTCGCGGACGATGCTGCTGGACGTGACCCGGCGAACCTGGTGGGGCGAGGGGTGCGCGTTCGTTGGGATCACGCCGGACGTGTTCCCGCCCGTGTACCCGTCCACGGCGGCGCCGGGCCGCGTGACCCGCGACGCCGCATCCCGCCTCGGGGTCCCCGCGGACGTCCCCGTCGCGCTGGGGGCCGGCGACCGGCCGTGCGAGGCGCTGGGTGCGGGCGCGGGGAACGGCCGGGTGATGGTCTCCACCGGCACGACGACCAACGTCTCGGCCGCCGTGCCGGGCATGCCCGCCGTGCTCGATCCGCGCGTGATGTGCTCCCTCCACGCGATAGAGGGCATGGTGCTCCTCGAACAGGGGATGAGCGGCTCCGGGGTAATCCTGAGATGGATGCGCGACCGGCTCCTCGGCGGCCGTGTGGACTACGGGCGGCTCGATGCGCTCGCCGCGGAGACGCCGGCCGGCGCAGACGGCCTGCTCTTTCTGCCGTTCATGATGGGCGCCCGCGCGACGCGGTGGGATCCCGACGCGCGAGGCGTCTGGTTCGGGCTGACCGACGCGCACGGCCGGGGCGCGCTCGCGCGGAGCATCATGGAGGGGGTCGCCTACGAAGTCCGGGCATGTCTCGCCCTCCTGGAGGGGATGGGATTCGGGCCCCGTGAAGTGATCGCCGTCGGCGGCGGCGCCCGCAGCCGGCTCTGGAACCAGATCTTCGCGAGCGTGCTGGGCCGGCCGGTCGGGGTGCCGCGGCAGACCGACGCGGCCTCGCTCGGGGCGATGCTGCTGGCGGGTGCCGCGATCGGGCGGCATGCGGCGCCGGACCAGGCCGCCCGGACGGTCAACCCGGTCGCGGAGACGTTCGATCCGGATCCGTCCACGCAGGACACGTACCGCGCGCGGTGGGACGCCTACATGCGGCTGTACGAGACGCTCCGCCCGGTGTTCCGCGAGCTCGCGGCCGGCTATTCCTTCAGCGCGCCGGAGAGCGCCGAGACGTAGTGCTCGACGAAGAACGAGTACATCAGCGCGACCGGCACGGAGCCGAGGAGCGCGGCGGCCATGAGCGGCCCCCAGTGGTAGACATCCCCCGTGACGAGTTCGATGATCGACCCCACCGGCACCGTCAGCCGCTCCGGTGACGTGATGAACACCAGCGCGTAGAGGTACTCGTTCCACGAGAGCGTGAAGGCGAAGATCGTCGACGAGAAGATCCCCGGCAGCGAGAGCGGCAGGACGATCCGCCACAGCACCCCCAGCCGGGTGGCCCCATCGATCCGGGCGCTTTCCTCCATCTCGTGCGGGATCGACTTGAAGTAGCCCATCAGGAGCCATGTGCAGAACGGGATCAGGAACGTCGGGTAGGTGAACACCAGCGCCCACAGGCTGTCGAACAGGCGCAGGTGGAACACGATGTCCGCCAGCGGGATGAACAGGATGATCGGCGGCACGAGGTACGTGAGAAAGATCGCGATGCCCAGGGTCCCGGAGCCGGGGAACCGCAGCCGCTGGATCGCATAGGCCGCGAGCAGGCTCACCGTCACCGAGATCACCGTGGACACCACCGCCACCCACGTCGTGTTCCACAGCCAGAAGGGGTAGTGGCTCTGCGTGAACAGGAACTTGAGGTGGTCGAGCGTCGGGTGCCAGGTCCAAAATGGGTTGATGCGCGGGTTGTAGAGGTCGGCGTTGGGCTTGAACGTCGTCACGAGCATCCAGTAGAACGGAAACAGGAGAAAGACGAGGAACGCCCCGAGCGGCACGTAGAACGTGATCGTTCGCGTCAGAAATGACTCGCGCATCGTCTATCCCTAAATTAGTCCTCCCGCCTGAGGTACCTGAAGCTCACGACGACGGTCACCAGCAGGACGGGGAAGATCGCCATCGCGACGGCCGCTCCCTCGCCCATGTGGGCGCCCTGGATCGCGCGCTGGAACGCGAGCGTGCCGTACAGCTGCGTCGCGTTGTTGGGGCCGCCCCGCGTGATCACCCACGGCAACTGGAAGTCGGCGAACGTCAGGATGACCGAGAACATCGTGATGACGACTGTCAGCGGGGTGAGCAACGGCATCGTGATGTGGCGGAAGGTCGCCCACCGCCCGGCCCCGTCGATCGCGCCCGCCTCGAACAGCGAGGCCGGGACCGTCTGCAGGGCGGCGAGAAGGCCGATCGCGTAGAACGGCACGCCGCGCCACACGTTGGCGGCGATCAGGGCCGCCCGGGCGAGCCCCGGGTCGCCCAGGAAGTCGATGTTTTGGTCGATGAGCCCGAGGTGCCGGAGCGTGTAGCTGATGATGCCGAACGTCGGGTCGTAGATCCACCAGAACGAGATCGCCGACAGGACCGTTGGGACGATGTACGGCAGCAGGACGGCCGCCCGGATGAAGCGCTTGAACATGAACTCCCGGTTCAGCACGATCGCCAGGGCCATCCCGAGGATCAGCTTGAAGAAGCAGGCGACGATCGTGTACAGGAACGTGTTGAACGTGGCCAGGCGGTACAGGGGATCGCCGAGGAGGCTCACGTAGTTCTCGATCCCGATGAACTGCCCGCCCCGCCCGATGATCGCATTGGTCATGCTGAGGTAGATCCCGAGCAGGAAGGGGTAGGCCAGCAGGCCGGCCAGAATGAGGACGGCCGGCGCGACCATCAGGACCCCGAGGACGTTGCGGTCGTCCAGCAGCCGGGACAGGCCGGCCCGGTGCGGGGAGGACGGCAGTGCGACTTCGGCCTTGACGGCGCTCATCGGTGCCCCGCATTCGGTCCGGGGGCGGATCGTCTCCGGCCGCGTACAGCGGACGGTGCCGCGGGGGCGCCGCCGTACGGCCGGCGCCCCCGCCTGTCGAGCACGGACCGGCTCAGGTCACCTAGCCTTTCGCAATCCGCGCAAGCCGCTGCTCGGCGTTCGCCAGGGCGTCTTTGGCGCTCTTGCCGCCCACCGTGGCGTTCGCGAACATGTCCACGACGAGGTACTCCGCGAGTACTGCCGCAGGCTTGGGTCCGGGCGCCGAGGCAAAGCTGTCCGGAAGCATCCGGCGCAGGCTGTACTGGTACGGCTTGGCCTTCGGATCGCTGCTCCACACGGGGACGTTCTCGTACGCCTTGAGCGTGCTCGAGTAGTAGCCGAGCGTCGTGTTGATCCACCCGTCGTACTGGCCCTCCTCCATGCAGAAGCGGAGGTAGTCCTTCGCCGCGTTGGGATACTTCGTGTACTTGAAGACGAACGCGACCGGCATCAGCTGCAGCTCCGTCGGGTGGCCGACGGGGCCGATCGGGTAGGCCGCGTGATTCATGTCCCTGGCGATGTCCGGGAACTGGTCTTTGGCGACGAAGTAGATGCTGATCCCGTTGTTCGTCATGCTGATGTTGCCGGAAAGGAAGTTCTTGTTGTTGTCCGGATCGAGCCACGAGCCGACGCCCGGGATCATCGTCGAGTAGAGCTCCTGGCAGCGCTCGATCGCGTGGAGGGTCGCGTCGCTGCGCAGCCCCGGGCTCCCGTCCGGATTCCACACCTTGCCGCCGTGGGCCCACAGCCACCAGTACGTGAAGTTGTTGGCGTCGCCGACCGCGTGTCCGAGGGTGAACCCGGTCGGATGCCCCTTGGCCTTGAGGGCCTTCGCGAGCCTCATGAGCCCGTCGATGTCCGTCGGAAACGTCTCGAACCCCGCCTCGCGCACCCAGGACACCCGGTAATTGGTGCACGAGCCGTCGGCTCCCATCGGGAGCGCGATCCAGTGGCCGACGGGCTTGTTGAAGCCGTACGCGCGGCAGATATCGTACCAGCCGCCGTACTTCTTCCCGAGGTACTCCGCCACGTCGTCGAGCGGGACGAGCTTCTCCGGATAGATGTGCGGGTCGTCGAAGAAAGACGTCAGGATGTCAGGACCGGCTCCGACGTTGGCGGCGACCGATGTCTTGGACGGGATGTCCGGCCAGTTGACGTACTCGACCGTCACCGGAACGCCGGTCTTCTGCGACCACGCCCTGGTGATCTTGTCCCAGTACGGCTGGTCGACCGGCACGAACTGCGCCCACCGGAGCACCCGGAGCGAGGCCCCCCGTTCAATCGGAAGCTCCAGGTTCATGCCCGGGACGCCGTAGGCCGCCCCCTCCGCGCGCCCGGCGAGGCGGTCCAGGCCGGCTGCGCCCAGGGCGACCCCGGCCAGCCCCGCGGCTCCCGCCGCGAGGAACTCCCGGCGCGTCAGGCCCGACGTTCCCGCCCGCGGCCTGTCGCCCGGCGTGCTCGAACTGTCGCGATCATGTGACATGACTCTCATTCCCCCCTATTCGCACACTATGTTCGCGCAGCGTGAGCCCAGTATTCTCTACGGCGACTCTCACTCCTCCGCCCTGCTTCCATCGAATCAGCCGGCGGCGCCGTGGATGTCTAGGCGCGCCTCGCCGGGGGCACACAGAAGATGGATGGACCAGCAATCCAATCCCCGTCTCGTGTCGCTGCTCCGGCCGCTCGTGTATCTTGCGGGCGCCGCCGTGGTCCTGGCGGGGAGCATCGTCCTGACCGGCTGGCTGGCCAGCGCACCGCCGCTTGCGAGCATCGTGCCCGGCCTCGTCCCGATGAACCCGCTCGTGGCCTCGACGTTCGTGCTGGCCGGCATATCGCTCCTGGCGTTTCGCGCCGCGCCGGCGGACCGCAGGAAGGCGCGCCGGGTGCGCGCGGTCGCCTACGCCGCCGCGGCCCTGGTCGGGTTCACCGGCCTGCTCACGCTCGCCGGCTACGCCGCGGGCCGCGACCTTGGGCTCGACCAGATGCTGTTCGGGGACCGCTTCGCGGGGAGCCGGATCGCGCCCAGCACGGGCCTGAACTTCCTCCTGATCGGGCTCGCGCTCTTACTGCTCGAGGTGGAGACCCGCGGCGGCCGCCTGCCGTCCCAGTTCCTGGCGCTGGCGACGGCCGTGATCACCCTGCTGGCGCTCACGGGCTACGCATACGGCGTCCGCGCCCTCTCCGGCGTCGCCTCCTTCATCCCCATGACGGTCACAGCCGCCATGGTGTTCGCGGTGCTCTCCGTCGGCGTTCTGTGCGTCCACCCGGACCGCGGGCTCGTCGCGACTGTCACGAGCGACAGCGCGGGCGGCACCATCGCGCGCCGCCTGCTGCCGCCCGTCGTCGCGATCTTGCTGGTGCTGGGGCTCGTGACCGCGGCGGGCGAGGATCTCGGGGTCTACGACGCCCCGTTCGGGTTCTCGCTGCTGGTCGTGCTGAGCATCGTCATCTTCGCCAACTTGATCTGGTGGAACGCCCGGTCTCTCTACGCGGTCGATGTCGGGCGGAAGCAGGCGGAGGAAGCGCTCCAGGCGGCCAACGCGAAGCTCACGGGGTGGATCGGGGACCTCGAGCGGCGCCACAGCGAGTTCAACCTGCTGAGCGAGATGGGCAACCTCCTCCAGAGCTGCGTCACCCCCGACGAGGCCTACATGGTTATCACCCGGTTCGCCCAGCAGCTGTTTCCCACCCGGTCCGGGACGTTATACGTCGTGGGCGAGGGCGGGCTCATCGAGCCGGTCGCCGTGTGGGGGGATCCCGCTTCCGTCGAGGGAGCGTTTGCGCCGAACGAGTGCTGGGCGCTGCGGCGCGGCCGGATGCACGTTGTAGACGACACCCGCGCGGGGCTCATCTGTCCGCACCTGGGCCGTCTACCGGCGAGCTACATGTGCGTTCCGATGCTCGCCCAGGGGGATGCCCTGGGCATCCTGTATTTGCAAACCGGCGTCCAGGACCAGGCGCCGCCCGAGGGACGCCCGGCGCCGCTCAGCGAGGACGAGCAGCGGCTCGCCGCGACCGTCGCCGACCAGATCGCCCTGGCGCTCGCCAATGTGAAGCTGCGCGAGAGCCTGCGCGCTCAGTCCATCCGCGATCCGCTCACCGGGCTCTACAACCGGCGCTACATGGAGGAGTCCCTGGAGCGGGAGATCCGCCGGGCCGCCCGGCGGCAGCAGCCGGTGAGCGTGGTCATGCTTGACCTCGACCACTTCAAGCGCTTCAACGATACCTTCGGGCACGAGGCGGGCGACACGCTCCTGCGCGCGCTGGGAGATTTTCTCGGGACGCACATCCGCCGCGAGGACATCGCCTGCCGCTACGGCGGCGAAGAGTTCATGCTGATCCTGCCGGAGGCCCCGGCCGACGACGCCTGTCACCGTGCCGAGCAACTGCGGGAGGGGTTCAAGCGCGTGACCGTCTACTACCACGATCGGCCCCTCGGCGAGGTCAGCCTGTCGCTGGGCGTGGCCGCGTTCCCCCGGCACGGCTCGATGGCCGCCGCTGTCGTCCGCGCGGCCGACGAGGCGCTGTACCGCGCGAAGACCGAGGGCCGCGACCGGGTCCGCGTTGCGCTCTAGCGCACTGTCTCGCAAGTGTTGCGACGGATGTTCCCGAAACGGTCGGCCGCCCTCCCCTTCGTCGAGCTTCGAGACAGAGCACTGCCACGCCGGCGCACCGCCCCGTCCGGCGAGAGATTCGGCGCTCCGGTGCGGGTGGAGGGCCATGGTATAATGGCCGGGAAGGTTTCTCCGAGGAGACGGTGGATGCGGTGCCCGCAGTGCGGCAAGCAGGCGGTGGTCGGCCACGTGACCATCCGCTGGATCCAGCTCAGGGGGTCGTTTCTGCCCGAGCGCGGCTATTACTGCACCGCCTGTGGGAACGCGTTTGAGGACGTCCTTCCGTCCGCCGGCGAGTTCGCGTTCGGCTCCGTCCACGTGGACGCGGTGAGCGACGCCGTGCGCCGCCTGCAGGAGAGCGCCGATCTCGTCGTTGTCCGCCATAAGACCGGCGTGCGCGAGGTTCTATACTGATCCTGGCGCTCGCCGCCCTCGCCGGGCTGGGGATCGGATGGGCGAGGAGCGGCCGGCTCGGTAGACTGGCCCGGCTTCCGCTCCGCGCCTTTCCCCTGCTTGCGATCGCCGTCGTGCTCGTCCTGGCCGCGCAGCTTCCGTGGATGCCCGCCCTGGTGGGACGTCTACTTGTGAGCCTCGGCTACCTCGCCGCGCTCCGCATGCTGTGGCTGAACCGGGCGCAGCCGTGGTTTCCGCTGCTGCTCCTCGGCACGGCGCTCAACGGCGCCGCGATCCTCGCGAACGGCGGGCGCATGCCCGTCTCCCGCACCGCGCTGGAGCGCATCGGCGGAGCGCTTGTCGCGGCGGTCGACGCGGGGGCCGATCCCCGCCACGTCCTTGCCGGACCCGGGACGCCGTTAGGCTTTCTGGGTGATCAGGTGGCGCTCGGGTATCCGGGCGCGGGCCTGATCGTGAGCCCGGGCGATCTCCTCCTGGCCTGCGGGATCGCCGGCCTCGTGCAGTGGGGGATGCGCCAGGAAGATTCCATCGCATAGCTTCGCAGCGGACCGAACACGTGTGCGGCATTGAGCGGCCTCCCGCCGGGAGGCCTTATTTTTTTGCCTGAAGCGCGTCCGGTCTGCAGGAGATTGGGGAATTGTGGAGAACAGTGGTGGCTCGTAGGGACAGGTGGGGAGACCGGGCGGCGTGGTCGCGGATGCTCAGGGGAGAAGCGCAGTATGCGCTCGACGAGAAGGGGCGGGTGGTGATCCCTCCCAAGTTTCGGGCCCTCATGGGAGATCGGATCATCGTGACCCGCTGGATCGATCCGTGCCTGGCGGCGTTCTCGCCCGTCGAGTGGCAGTCCCTGGAGGAGAAGCTTCGGAACCTGCCCCTGGGGAACCGCGACTTCGTCCGGCTGCTTCTCTCGGCGGCCGAGGACTGTGACCTGGACCGGCAGGGGCGGATCTTTCTGGCGCCCCACCTGCGCGAGCACGCCGGGATCAGCAAAGGGGTGACGATCGTGGGGGCAGGAGCCCACCTCGAGCTGTGGAGCACCCCCAACTGGCGCAGGCGCCTCCAGAAGATCCGGAAGGCTCCCGATGAGCTCGCCGGGCAGCTCCAGCAGTTGATCCTGTAAGCGGCGGCGGTGACGGGTGGGGCTAGCGGTGGTCGGGTGGACAAGCGTGGCGGCAGAGTCGTCTCTCACGCCCATGCACGTCCCGGTGCTCGCGGACGAGGTGCTCGCGTATCTGGCGCCCCGCCCGGGGGCGGTGATCGTTGACGCGACGGTGGGCGAAGGCGGGCACGCGGAGGCGATCCTCCGCCGCATCGCGCCCGCCGGCCGGCTGCCTCCGGGGCGTGCGCCGCCGCCCGATCTGCCGCCGGATGCTCGCGGGCAGGACGTGCCGAGCCAATCGTCGAGCTCGACTCGCCCTCGGTTCCTCCGACCTCCCCATCTCGACCGAG
>JAPVSX010000025.1:0-12593 GCA_047519495.1 Armatimonadota bacterium | reverse complement strand
GCGGGCGTCGCGCGCGACGTCCTTGCGGCGGGCCTGCACGTCATGGTGTTCAGCGACAACGTCCCGCTGGCGGACGAGGTGCAGCTGAAGGAACTCGGCCGCGCGCAGGGCCGGCTCATCATGGGGCCCGACTGCGGTACCGCGATCATCGGCGGCGCGGCGCTGGGGTTCGCGAACCGCGTCAGGCGCGGGCCAATCGGGGTCGTGGCCGCCGCGGGGACGGGCCTGCAGGAGGTCGTGACCGTCATCCACCGGCACGGCGGGGGGATCTCCCACGCGATCGGCGCCGGCGGGCGCGACCTCGCCGCGGCGGTCGGCGGCGCCACAATGAGCCGCGGGCTCGGCGCCCTTGGCCGGGACGCGGCGACGACCGTCGTCGTGCTGGTTTCGAAGCCGCCGGATCCCGACGTGCGCGGCCGGCTGCTGGCCCAAGCCGCCCAGATCGGGAAGCCCATCGTCGTAGCACTCGTGGGCGGTCGCCCGGACAGAGCACCGGGCGGCGCGCTCTACACCGCCGGGACGCTCGAGGAGGCCGGGCTGCTGGCGCTTCGCCTGGCGGGAGGAGCGCGGCGGGACGCCGCTGACGCCTGCCGCCGCTGGCAGGAGGAGGCCGCCCGGCGCGCCCGCGCGGCGATCGCGCGCCTGGCTCCATCCCAGCGCTATCTCCGCGGCCTGTTCAGCGGAGGCACGCTGTGCGCCGAGACCGTCGGCCTGCTCCAGGGACGGCTCCGCCCGCTCTACAGCAACGTTCCGGTGGGCGCGGCGGAGCGGCGCGAGGGGGCGGGTCCCGGCCGCGCCCACACGGTGCTGGACCTGGGGGACGACCTCTTTACCGTGGGCCGCCTGCATCCGATGCTCGACATGGCGCTGCGGATCCAGCGCCTCGGCCAGGAGGCCGCCGATCCGGAGGTCGCGGTGCTCCTGCTCGATGTCGTCCTGGGCGAGGGCGTGCACCCCGATCCGGCGGGCGCGCTCGCGCCGGCGATCGCCGCCGCGCGCGACGCCGCGGCCGAGCAGGGCCGCCGCGTGGCGGTCGTCGCGTCGGTGTGCGGCACCGACGAGGACCCCCAGCGCCGCACGCGCCAGGTCGAGCGCCTGGAGGCCGCCGGCGTGCTCGTCGAGGCCAGCAACGCCTGCGCGGCCCTCCTGGCGGGGATGATCGCCGGGAGGGCCGCATCCGCCCCGGCCCGGGACCCGGTGGCCGCCGCCGAGATCAGCCGCGCCGCCGGGGCAGCCACATCTCAGCCGGGCGGCGCAGCGGGCGGAGACGGAGGCACCGGGGCTGGGCCCGCGAGCCAGGGTGAGGACGCGCTGCTCGCCGGGCCGCCGCGGGTGGTCAACGTCGGGCTCGCCATCTTTGCGGAGAGCCTCCGCGCCCAGGAAGTGCCCGTGATCGACGTCGACTGGCGCCCGCCGGCCGGCGGCGACCGGGAGATGATGGACCTGCTGGAGCGCCTCCGATGACCGCGCGGCAGGACGACGCCCCCGGAGCCGCGTCCCGCGGCGCCGGCGCGCCCGAACGGGGCTCGATCGACGAGGCCAACGCTGCGGCGATCCAGCGCGTGCTCAGCGCGACCCCCGTGCTCGTCGGGATCGGCCGCGCCCGCGACGTGATCCCCGGCATGCGCGAGGATCTGCTGCTCCACGCCGGGCCGCCGATCGAGTGGGAGCGCATGTCCGGGCCGGTCCGGGGGGCTGTGATCGGCGCGCTCCTCTACGAGCGGCGCGCGCGCACCGAGGACGAGGCGGCGGCCCTCGTCACGTCGGGGCGGATCCGGTTCGCCCCGTGCCACCACCACGCGGCCGTCGGGCCGATGGCGGGGATCGTGTCGCCGTCGATGCCCGTCTACATCGTCGAGAACCGGGCGGGCGGGACGCGCGCCTACTCGACGCTGAACGAGGGGTACGGGAAGGTTCTGCGGTACGGAGCGTACGGCGAGGATGTGCTCGCGCGCCTGCGGTGGATCGAGCAGACGCTCGCGCCGGTCCTGGGCCGGGCGCTCGAGCTCACCGGCGGCCTCGACATGAAGACCCTGATCGCCCAGGCGCTCACGATGGGCGACGAGGGACACAACCGGAACAAGGCCGGCTCCGCGCTGCTGGGCCGCCTGCTCGGTCCGCACCTCGTCCGCGCGGGCGCCGGTACCGAGCAGTTGAGCGAGGTCTTCCGCTACCTGGCCGAGAATGACCTGGCCGTGCTCAACCCGGTGATGGCCGCGTGTAAGGCGACGATGGATGCGGCGCACGGGATCCCCAGGAGCACGCTCGTGACGGCGATGGCCCGCAACGGCACCAACTTCGGCATTCGGGTGAGCGGCCTCGGGGAGCGGTGGTTTGTAGGGCCGGCCGAGGTCCCCCGCGGCCTCTACTTCCCCGGGTTTACGGCGGAGGACGCCAACCCCGACGTGGGAGACTCGACAATCACCGAGACGGCGGGGATCGGCGGGTTCGCGATGGCCGCCGCCCCGGCGATCGTGACGTTCGTGAGCGGCACGGCCCGGGACGCCCTGCAGGCCACGCTGGAGATGTACGAGATCACGCTCGCCGAGAACCCCGCGTTCGGCATCCCCGCGCTCGACTTTCGCGGGACGCCGACGGGGATCGACATCCGGAAGGTGGTCCGCACCGGGATCCTCCCGCGGGTCAACACGGGGATCGCGCACCGGTGCGCCGGGATCGGGCAGATCGGCGCCGGCCTGGTCCGGCCGCCGCGCGCGTGCTTCGAGCAGGCCGTCCAGGCGATGGCGGCAACCCTTGGCCGTTAGGCGCTCGCCGCATCCTGCGGTGCGCGGGGGGTGCGAGGATCGGCCTACGGCGTGAGCCAGGACGTGCCTACGGCGTGAGCTAAAACGTGCCCTTCACAAGCCCTTTCGCCTTCCCACACCAGCGGCGGGCTCCCGCGACGCACAGTACGGTGAAGAAGAGAATCCTGCACAGGGGGGTGCGGCATGGCGTTTAAGCCGGCGGACATGAGCCGGTTCCGTGTGCTCGATCTGTCCCAGAACTTCAGTGTGGACTCGCCGCCGTTCGCGTTCTACGAGGGCCCCACCGTCAAGTGGGTCAAGAAGATGGCGTTCGAGGGCGTGAACGCGCAGCTGATCAGCAGCACGAACCACATCGCCACGCACCTCGACTCGCCCCTGCACTTCAACGACCCGGGGCCGGACGTTGCGGGGATCCCGCTCGAGGAGCTCTTCGGCCCGGCGTGCGTGGTGGACTTGAGCCAGTTCGGGGTGGGCGACTACGACATCTACGGCTCCCGCCACTTCGAGCGGTGGGAGAAGAAGTACCGGACCCGCATCCAGCGGGGGGACATCCTCGTTATTCACACGGGCTACCATCACTACTATAACGAGGACTGGTACAAGGTCCGCAACAAGGAGAAGCCGAACCTCCCCCGGGCGTTCCTCAAGCATCCGGGCCCGCAGCTCGAGTTCTGCGACTGGGTGCTCGACCGGGGCATCCGGTGGCTCGCGATCGACGCGATCTCGACCGACCACCCGTTCAACACGAACGTGCGGCGGGCCCGGCCGGACCTGGTGCCCGAGGTCGAGCAGAAGATCAAGATGCCGATTGACGAGGCGTTTCCCTGGCCCAAGGCGTACCAGGCGACCCATACGTACCTCTTTCCGAAGGGCGTGTTTCACGTCGAGAACGTGGGCGGGATGATCGACGAGGTGCTCAACATGCGGGTGTGGTTCGGCGCGTTCCCGTTCCGGTTCAAGGGCGGGGAGGCGGCGTTCTGCCGCTGCTTCGCCTTCGTGCGGAAATGAACGGGACGGGTCTGTCGGTGTCCGTCGCGGAGGCTCCGGGGGCATGCTCCCCGTAGCGGCCCCTGCTCGCGGCCTGACCGTGTGCGCGCCCCTGCTCGCGGGGACCCGTCCTCCCGAGGGGAGCATGCCCCCGGGGCTTGGCGTAACGAGGAGGAACCGTGCAGCCGCTTGACGATCTGACAGTGGTGGACCTCTCCCGGGCGCTCGCCGGGCCGTACTGCACGATGATGCTCGCCGACCTGGGGGCCCGCGTCGTCAAGGTGGAGGCGGTCGAGGGCGGGGACGACACCCGCGGGTGGGGACCGCCCTTTCTCCACGGGGAGAGCGCGTACTTCATGAGCATCAACCGGAACAAGCAAAGCGTAACGCTCAACCTCAAGCATCCCCGCGGGCGCGACCTCCTGCTGCGCCTGCTCGGGCGCGCGGACGTTCTGGTGGAGAACTTCCGTCCGGGCACGATGGACCGCCTCGGGCTCGCCTACTCGGCCGTGCACGGGACAGCGCCGCGCCTGGTGTACTGCTCGATCTCCGGGTTCGGGCAGACCGGGCCGTACCGCGGCCGGCCCGCGTACGACCTGATCGTGCAGGGGATGGGCGGCGTCATGGGCATTACAGGGGAGCCGGACGGGGCCCCGATGCGCGTGGGGGTGGCGGTCGCCGACATCTGCGCGGGGATGTTCGCCGCCTATGCGATCCTCGCCGCGCTGCGCGTCCGCGACCGCACGGGGCGGGGGCAGTGGATCGACGCCGCATTGCTGGACGGCCAGGTGGCGTGGATGACGTACATGGCCGCCAACTACTTCGCGACAGGCGAGAATCCCCCGCGGGTCGGCTCGGCCCACACCAACCTCGTGCCGTACCAGCCGTTTCCGACCCGGGACGGCTTCGTGAACGTCGCGGTCGGGAGTGAGGGCCTCTGGCAGAAGTTCTGCGAGGCGCTCGAGGTGCCGTTCGCGGCCGATCCGCGGTTCGCCACGAACGCCGCCCGCGTCGCGCACCGGCGGGAGCTGCTCGACCTGCTGGATCCGGTGTTCAAGCGCCGGACGACCGCCGAGTGGGTCGCCTGCCTGCTTGGGGCGGGCGTGCCCGCCGGGCCGATCTACCGGATGAACGAGGTGATGACGGATCCGCAGGTCCTCCACCGGGAGATGGTGGTGGACCTGGAGCACCCGCGGGCAGGCCGGATCAAGGTCAACGGTGTGCCGGTGAAGCTGTCCGAGACGCCGGGGGCGGTCCGGATGCCGCCGCCCGTGCTCGGCGAGCATACGGACGAGGTCCTGCGCGGCCTCGGCGTCTCGGCGGACGAGCTCGCAGCCCTGCGGGCCGAGGGCGTCATCTAATGTTCCGCCGCCGCGCGCCGGCGCCGACAATCACGTGCCCCTCGTGCGGCCTCGAGCATCCGCTGCAGGCGCTGGAGGAGCGAGACTATATCTGCGCTGGGTGCGGGCGCTATCTCGCGATGCCCTCCCCCGCACGCATCCGGCTGCTGGCGGATCCCCGGACGTTCCGCGAGCTCGACCGGGGCCTCACCTCGGTTGACCCTCTGCAGTTCATGGACCGCAAGCCGTACCGGGAGCGGCTTGCCGAGGCCCGACGGCAGACCGGCCTGCGGGAAGCCGTGACGACCGGGCTGTGCCGGATCGGCGGCCGGCCCGTCGTGCTGGTCGTGTTCGACTTCGAGTTCCTCGGCGGGACGATGGGGTCCGTGGTGGGGGAGAAGGTGGCCAACGCGTTCGAGCATGCGACGCGCCGCCGGATCCCCCTCGTGAGCGTTGTCGCGAGCGGGGGCGCCCGGATGCAGGAGGGGATGCTCTCGCTGATGCAGATGGCGAAGGTGTCGGCCGCGGCGGCCCGGCACGATCGCGAGCGGCTCGCGTTCATCTCGATCCTGACCGACCCGACCTTCGGGGGAGTCACCGCGAGCTTCGCGTCGCTCGGCGACGTCATCCTGGCCGAGCCCGGGGCGCAGATCGGCTTCGTGGGCCCGCGCGTGATCGAGCAGACGACCGGGGCCACGCTGCCGCCCGACTCCCACCGGGCCGAGACGCTGTTCCGCGCAGGAATGGTGGATCTCGTCGTCCCGCGCGGGCAGCTGCGCGAGACGGTGACCTACCTGATCAGCCATCTCAGTCCCCCCGCGGGGCCCCGGACGCGGCCCGACCGGCTGCCCGCGGGTGAGGAAGGCGGCGGGCTCGCGGCGTGGGAAGAGGTCCGGCTCGCCCGCCACACGGGCCGCCCGACGACGCAGGACTGCATCGCCCGGATGACGGTGGGGTTCGTGGAGCTGCACGGCGACCGGCAGGGCGGCGACGACCCCGCGATCGTCGGCGGCCTCGCGGAGCTGGACGGCCAGACGGTGATGATCATCGGACACGAGCGGGGCAGCACGCCCGAGCTCGCGGCGGCCCATCACCGGGGCATGGCCGGCCCCGAAGGATATCGCAAGGCCCTGCGTCTGATGCGGCTCGCCGCGAAGTTCCGGATTCCGGTCGTGACCCTGATCGACACGCCGGGGGCCGACCCGAGCTATGAGTCTGAGCACCGGGGGATCGCTCAGGCGCTGGCCGGTAACCTGGCGGCGATGGCGGTACTCCCCACGCCGATCGTGTCGGTGATCATCGGGGAGGGGGGCAGCGGCGGGGCGCTCGCGCTTGGCGTGGCCGACCGGGTGCTGATGCTGGAGCATGCCATCTACTCGGTGATCTCGCCCGAGGGAGCCGCCGCGATCCTGTACCGGGACGCCGGCAAGGCGGAAGCGCTCTCGGGCGCGCTGAAGATCACCGCCCGCGATTTGCTCCGGCTGGGAGTCATCGACGCGGTGGTGCCGGAGCCCCCGGGCGGCGCGCACCTGGATCACGCCTCGACGGCGGCGGCAGTGCGGCGCTACGCCGTCGCGTCGCTCAGGGCGCTGGGCCGGATGCCGCGCGGGCGACTGCTCGACCGGCGGTACGCCAAATACCGGCACATTGGCCGTACGGGCATCTACTGGCGTGAGATCGTGCGGACGGAGATGCAGGACGCGCTCGACGCCCTGGCCCGCCGGTTCCCCCGCGGCGAGGGGCCGTGGCGGCGAGTCCGGGGAGAGGGGTCCCGGATCTAATTCCTCGAAATTCTAGCGGCGGCCGTTGAAGCAGGCGGTCAGCCCGTCGGGGGCAGGGTTTGCGCGGGGGGGCGTGTTTCCGGCGAAGGGATCAGGCCCTCCCAGGCGACGGGGAAGCCGCCGTGGATCACGCCCAGCCCCGCGATGAATCCTGCCAGCATGTCGGCGCCCGACGTCTCGCCGAACTCCAGCACGCCAGCCGCGGCGTCATGGAGCTTCTGGGTGTCCCCGGCCGAGATCGCCGCGAGCAGCGGGTGCCATCGCTCGCTCGCTTCCCCGTTGTGCGCGGCCCGCAGGTATGCCGCGCTGATCTCGTGTGTCCGGGGGGCCGCCGTCTCCACCAGCAGGCCCGCGATCTCGGTGAGCTCCGCGTCGGCGCGCTGCTCCCGGACGAGCGCGAGGGCCAGGAGGACGCCGGCCAGGAAGTCGTCGCCTGACGGCGTGAGCCCGGGGCCCAGGCCGGCCAGCGACGAGGTGACGACCTTGAGGCTCCGCCGGTTGCGGCGGGCCAGCGACTCGACGAGCCCGGAGATGAGCGCGTGGCTGCGCGGGAAGTGGCCGACCGCCTTGAGTGGCGCCGGCAGGTCTTCCTCGTGGAGGTGCGGCAGCAGACGCGCCAGGCTCTCGTCGGGCGCCTGCGCAGCGGCCAGCCGGCAGAGGTCGGCGAGGGCGCGCCGGAGGCCATCGGGATCGGCCCCGAGCGCCAGGTACGCCTTGGGATCCCACAGCGCGGCGCGTTCGAGTCCCACGTCGAGGCTGTCGCCGAGAAGGAGGCGCGCACCGCTCGAGGCGGCGGCCGCGCCAACGGACAGCCCCGCGAACGCCTGGGCCCCCGAGGCTCGAATCACGAGGTTGAGAGGGCCGTTGCCGAGGGGCTCCTCCACGACGGCGTAGATCTCTCCGTCGTCGCCGGTCAGGTACACGCTGCGGGTGTGAACGGCGATGACCTCGCCGCTCCAGCCCTCCTCACGGATCGCGCGGGCGACCCGCCAGCTCATCGAGAGTGCATCGACCTGCTCTGCCATTGCTCACTCCACCACAGGGTCCGCGCTCCGCCGGCTGGAGCCTCTAAGGTGCCGGCCGGCGCTGCCGCCGGACCCTGGCCTTTCGCGTGCGTGTGCTGCGGGCGCTGCGCTTGGCATTCTGCCCGCCGACAGCCCGCCCTGCCTTCTTTGCTTCCGAACGCCGCTCTCCCTGCGCCCCCGCCCGGGCGCGGCGCCCGGGGCCTGCGGCGACACGCTCCTTTACGGTCAGGGTGCTCCGGGCCTGCGGCGGGAAGAACTCCGGGTATTTCCCCGCCGCGAGCGCCTCCGCCGTCGCCGCGACCGCCTTGACGATGTTCTGGTAGCCGGTGCACCGGCAGAGATTGCCGGCGAGCGCCTCGCGGATCTCCCGCTCGGTCGGCCGGGGGGTGTCGCGCAGGAAGGCGAGGGTCGTCATCAGGAACCCCGGCGTGCAGAACCCACACTGGAGCGCGTGGTGCTCCCAGTACGCCTCCTGGATCGGGTGCAGCTGGTCGCCGTTTGCGAGCCCCTCGACCGTCATCAGGTCCGCGCCGTTGGCCTGGACGGCGAACAGCAGGCACGAGCGGACGGCCTCTCCGTTCATGAGGATCGTGCACGCCCCGCAGACTCCATGCTCGCACCCCAGGTGCGTCCCCGTCAAGCCGCAATCCTCGCGGATGAAGTCCGCGAGCGTCTTGCGCGGCTCGGCGCGCCCGGTGTACGCCTTGCCGTTGATCTGGAGCGTGATGCCCCGAAGCGCCATCAGACCGCCTCCCTGACCCGGGTGAGCGCCTCGCGCAGCGCGCGCTGCGTGAGGACGCCTGACACGTGCCTGCGGTATTCGGCGGACGCGTGGATGTCGCCGTCGGGCTCGACCGCCGCCCGCACCGCGTCGGCCGCTTCGGCCCACAGCGCTTCGGACGGCGCCCGCCCGGTGAGGAGGCGCTCAGCCGCGGAGGCGCGCACGGGCGTCGGCCCGACCCCGGTCAGGCCGATCCGGACGTCCGAGATCATGCCGCGCCGCACCGCCAGGACGACCCCGACCCCGGCCAGCGCAAAGTCGCCGTGCCGGCGGGCGATCTCCATCCAGGACCACCCGGCGCCGGGGGGGAGCGTCGGAAACCGGACCTCGGTGAGCACCTCGCGCGGATCGAGCGAGGTCGTCAGGTACGTCACGAACAGGTCGGCCGCCGGGATCACCCGCGTGCCGCGCGGGCCCTGGGCGGTGACCTCGCCCCCGAGGGCGGTGAGGACCGCGGTCAGCTCGGCCGCGGGATCCGCGTGGGCGATGCTGCCGCCGACGGTCCCGCGGTTGCGGATCTGGACGTGCCCGACGAGGCGCAGCGCGTCGCGCAGCAGCGGGCACCGCTCGGCGACGAGCCGGGAGGTCTCCGCGGCGCGCTGGCGCACGAGCGCCCCGATCCGGAGGGCCGTCGGGGTGGCGACGATGTACTCGAGCGCCTTGATCCGGTTGATGTCCACGATGACTCCGGGACGGGCCAGGCGCATGTTCATCAGCGGGACGAGGCTCTGCCCGCCGGCCAGCACCTTCGCCTGATCGGCGTGTTTGTCCAGGAGGCCGACCGCCTCGCCGACGGTCCGGGGTGCCTGGTACTCGAACGCCGCCGGCTTCACCGGTCGCCGCCCAGCTGCTGCTCGAGGCACTTGAAGAACTGGCCGATCAGCATCTTGCCGACGCCGCCCAGCATGCGCTGGCCGACCCCGGCGATGAGGCCGCCGACCTGGATGTCGCCCGACCAGCGGAGCACGGTCTGATCGCCCTGCGCCTCGAGGTCCACGATCCCTTCGCCCTTCATGAACCCGGCGCCGCCGGTCCCTTCCAGCGCGATCTTGTAGTGGCGCGGCGCCTGCTTGTCGGTGATCTTCAAAGTGCCCGAGTACGTCCCTTTGACCGCGGCGACCCCGATGGTGAGGGTCGCCTCGTACGCGTCCGGGGCGACCGCCTTGAGTTCCTTGAGGCCGGGCGTGCACCGGCGCAGCGCCTCGGGGTCGTTGATCGCCTTCCACACGGTGTCGAGCGAAGCCGGGAGCGTGTTGGTGCCGTCGAGTTTCATGAGTTCCTCCGCGCCTCAGCGATGAGCTGCCGCAGCCGGTTGGGGCTGAGCGGCGCCTCCGTGATCCGAACGCCGAACGGTTCGAGCGCATCCTCGACCGCCTGCGCGACCAGGGCCGCGACGGGGATGACCCCGGCTTCCCCGGCGCCTTTGACGCCCAGGGGGTTGAGCGGGGACGGCGTCTCCACGTGCGCGATCTCGAGCCCCGGGACCTCGGCGGCCGTGGGCAGCAGGTAATCCATGAACGTCGTGCTGAGCGGCTGCGCCCCGCCGTCGTACGCCAGCTTCTCCCAGAACGCGCCCCCCAGCCCCTGGGCGACCCCGCCCTGGATCTGGCCTTCGAGGATCAGCGGATTGATCACGCGGCCGCAGTCATGCACGACCACGTACTCGTGGAACGTCAGCATGCCCGTCTCCGGGTCCACCTCGACGACGCACGCGTGGACGCCGTTGCTGAAGGTGCCCTGCGGCGGCGCGAAGTACCGGGTTGCCTCGAGGCCGGGACCTTCCCACTCCGCCGGCATCGCGAACCGCAGCGGATTGGCGGCCACCGCGACCTCGCCCAGCGAGACCGCGCGGCCGGGCACCCCGCGCACGAACAGTTTGCCGCCGTCGAGCTCGATTTCCTCCGGGGGCGCCTCCAATAGCCGCGCGGCGACGCGCCGGGCCTTCTCCCGGACGGCCTGCGCGGCCATCGCCACGGCGTTCCCGGCGACGGTCGCGGCCCGGCTCGCGAAGGTGCCGGTCCCCCAACTGAACAGGCCCGTATCGCCGGTGTGCACGGATACGTCGCGCGGCGTGACCCCCAGCGCGTCGGCGACGATCTGGGCGAACGCGGTCATGTGGCCCTGGCCCTGAGTGCCGACGCCGGTCGCAACGAACACTTTGCCGGACGGCTCCACGGTGATCCGGGAGCCCTCGTACGGCCCGATCCCCGTGCCCTCGACGTAGCACGCCACGGCGCATCCCAGGTACCGCCCCTCCGCGCGCCGCTGGCGCTTGCGGGCGGTCCAGCCCGCGTAGCCGATCAGGTCGAGCGCGCGCTCCAGGCACAGGGGGTAGTTGCCGCTATCGTACCGCAGCGGCGCGTTGTCCTGGTAGATGAGCCCCACGTCGTACGGAAACTGGTCGGGCTGGATCAGGTTGCGCCGCCGCACCTCGGCCCGGTCGAGGCGGAGCTCGCGGGCGACCCGGTCGAGGAGGCGCTCCATGACGAACACGCCGTGCGGCCGGCCCGCGCCGCGGTACGGGCTGACGGTCGTCTTGTTGGTGAAGACGGCCCGGAACTCGCAGCGGTAGTTGGGAATCCGGTAGGGGCCGGGCAGGGTCGTGCTGGCGACGATCGGCACGATCACCCCGTACGGGATGTAGGCCCCGGAATCGTACAGGAAGACCGTCCGCACCCCGAGGATGCGGCCCTCGGCGTCGACGGCGATCTCTGCGTCGTGGATCTGCTCCCGCTCCTGGTTCGTGGCGACCAGGTTCTCGCGCCGGTCCTCGATCCACTTGACCGGCCGGCCCAGGCGCATTGCGGCGAACGGCACCAGGACCTCCTCCGGGTAGAACATCATGATCTTGGGGCCGAACCCGCCGCCGACGTCGGGCGCCACCACGCGCACGTTCTGCTGGAGGAGGCCGAACATCGCGGCCAGCCCGTTGCGGATCGGGATGGGGGCCTGGGTGCTGTCCCAGATCTCCAGCCGTCCTGCCCGCGGATCCCACGCCGCCACCACCCCGCGGGTCTCCATCGGGCAGGCCGCCCCCCGGTCGATGACGAAGCGTTCGCGGAAGCGGTGGGGCGACCTCGCGAACGCGTCCTCGACGCTCCCCACCTGCTGCGTGTAGTGGGCGCAGACGTTTGTGCCGATGTCCTCGTGCACGAGCGGGGCGCCGGGAGACGCGGCCTCCTCGAGCGAGGCCGCGGGGGGGAGGGGCTCGTAGTCGACCTCGATCAGGTCGAGCGCGTCTTCGGCCCGGTACCGGCTCTCCGCCACGGCGAACGCGATCGGCTCGCCGACGTAGCGCACCTTGTCCGGCGCGAGCGCGCGCTGCGTCTTGTGGTGGACGAGCGACGGGTGGGGGATCAGCTTCGGCAGCGGGGTCCCCAGCGCGGCCAGGTCGGCGTGGACGTACACGGCGAGAACGCCGGGGGCCGCGCACGCCCGCCGCACATCGGTCCGCCGGATGCGGGCGTGGGCGTGTGGACTCCGCAGGACGGCCGCGTGGGCCATCCCGGGGAGCCGGATGTCGTCCACGAACAGCCCGCGTCCCTGGAGCAGCGCCGGATCTTCGTTGCGTGGGATACGGGCGCCAAGATACCGCGTACTCATAGGGCATGTTACCTTTCGCGCTGAGGTGTAGGGTTTCCTATACGCGTACGCGGCCGGCCGTCACGTTCGTGCCATACGCCGGCATATCGCCCTGAGGTGATGTGGCGCGGTAGGCTGCCGCGCTCAAGGGCCCGCCGCTCTGCCGGGCGAATTTCTTCCGGCGTCATGCGGGACGCGGGCGCGCACGCCTACTTCGCGTACCTGCTGCGCTGCGGTGACGGGAGTTACTACGCAGGGTACACGGTGGATCCCGTCCGGCGCCTCACGGCGCACAGGCGCGGCCGGGCGTCGCGGTACACGCGCGGCCGGGC
>JAPVSX010000024.1:0-4246 GCA_047519495.1 Armatimonadota bacterium | reverse complement strand
GGGAACCACCGTGTACTCGATCTCGCGTCCATCGGGCAACCTCTGCTTCATTCGCCTCACCCTCTTCACTCTCTGTATACCACAGGGGAGTACATCCGTCAAGGGGATAATTCCCAATCGAAATGAGGCGGCGGAAGAGCGTCAGTCGGTAACGAGGGAAGGCGTGCGCTTGCTGGAACCGCACGGGTCCAGCGCTACGGCAGGCGCCGGATCAAGGCCACCGCCTTCCCCAGGATGGTCACGTCGCGGGTCACGATCGGCGACATCGTCTTGTTCTCCGGCTGCAGGCGGATGTGGTCCCGCTCCCGGTAGAAGCGTTTCACAGTGGCTTCGTCGCCGAGCAACGCCGCCACGATCTCGCCGTTGTTCGCGGTCGGCTGCTGGCGGATCACGAGGTAGTCCCCGTCGTAGATCCCGGCCTCGATCATGCTGTCCCCGCGCACGCGCACGATGAACGACGCGTCTTCTCGGACGAAGTCGCGGGGGAGGGGGAAGACATCCTCGATGTTCTCCTCGGCGAAGATCGGCTGGCCGGCGGCGATGCGGCCGAGGACCGGAACGTTCACGATGCGCTTGGGCGGCTGACTCGCGCCGTCCTTCAGGATCTCGATCGCCCGTGGCTTGCTGGGGTCGCGGTGGATGTAGCCCTTCTTCTCGAGGGCGGCCAGGTGGCTGTGCACCGTGGAACTGCTGGTGAGGCCGAGCGCCGCGCCGATCTCCCGGACCGACGGGGGATAGCCTCGTTCTTGCATGTTGTTCATCAGGTAGGTGAGGATCTCACGCTGGCGTTTTGTCAGCCCCTTACCCACGTCGCGGCCCCCCGGTCTCGAGCGTATCAGCAGGCGCTCAGGCGGTTCGGATTATAACACACCCAGGTCCCCGGATGCAAACAGACGTTCGCCCATTGGCTCGAGCGACCGAGCCGGGTGGTGTCCGCCTTCTAGCTGAGCACGGCCCCGCCGTCCACGAGGATGACCTGCCCGGTGAGGAAGTTGTCGGCGGTGGCGAGCGCGAGGGCAATATGGGCGATATCCTCGGGGCGGCCGATCCGTTTGGCGGGGAACGACGGCACGCGGCGGGCGTTCTCGGCCTCGTGCCCCGCGTGCCAGCGGGTCTCGATGAGGCCCGGCGCGATCGCGTTGACCGTGATGCGCGGCGCGAGCACCCGGGCAAAGGACTTGGTCATCGTGTGAATCGCCCCCTTGCTCGCGGCGTAGGCGATCGAGCTGCCCGCGCCATTCATGCCGGCGACCGATCCGATGTTGATGATCCGGCCCTCGGTCATCACGCGGGCCGCGGCCCGCATGCAGAAGAACGTCCCCTTGACGTTCACGGCGAGGATGCGGTCCCAGACCTCTGCGGTGAGGGCGTCCAGGTCTTTGTAGTCGATAAACGTGGTCGTGCCGGCATTATTGACGAGGATGTCGAGGCCGCCGAGCTCCCGGACTACGCGGCCCACCATCTCCTCCACGCGGCGCTCCTGGGACACGTCGGCCTGGATGGCGATCGCCCGCCCGCCGCGCGTCCGGATCGCCGCCGCGGTTTCCTCTGCCTCGGCCCGGGACCGGTTGTAGTTCGCCGCGACGGAGGCGCCGCTTTCTGCGAGCGCCAGCGCGATCGCCCGGCCGATTCCGGTGCCTCCGCCGGTGACGAGGGCGACGCGACTGCTGAGGGGATCCGCCATGCTCGAGCAATACGTCGCAGCCGCGCCGCCTTCCTTTCCGGCGAACCAGCCTGCTATAATCGCCGTAGAGAGAGTCGATTCTGAAGGCCGATGCCGGTTCCGAGACTGCGTCCTCTGGACCTCATCGCGACAGAGTGGAACGGGCAGCAGGTGGTGTGCGCCCGAGACTACGAGGGGTTGCTGGATTCGCCGGTCCTGCTTCCGCTCCCGGTTGTCCTCGTCGCGCTTCTCCTCGACGGTCGCCGTGAGATCCGCGACGTGCAGGTGGAGTACGCCCGAATCGCCGGCGGCGCCCTGCTCCCGTCGTGGGATCTCGATTGCATTATCCGTGATCTCGACGCGCACGGCCTGCTCGACAGCCCCGCGCTCGACGCGCGGCGGCGCGAGCTCGCGGCGGCCTACCGGGCGGCGCCGTACCGCGCGATGGCGCACGCCGGCGCCTCGTATCCGGCCGATCCCGACGCCCTCGCTGCGGCGCTCGAGCGCTACCTGGACGCGCCTCCGACAGGCCCGGCCGGCGGCGGCGCCGATGTAGCGAAGGGGCGTCTCCGTGGGATCCTCGCGCCGCACATCGATTTCCGGCGCGGCGGACCGACGTACGGGCGGGCGTACCGGGCGCTTCGAGACCTCCCTGACGGCGCGTGCGTCGTGATCCTGGGCGTCGCGCACGCCGGCCCGCCCGCCCCCTACGTTCTCACGACGAAAGGCTACGAGACCCCGTTCGGTGTGCTCGAGGTCGACCGCCCGCTCCTCCAGGCGGTGACCGCCCGCTACCCGTTCGACGCGTTCGCCCACGAGCCCGTCCACCGCTCGGAGCACTCGGTCGAGTTCCAGGCGCTGTTTCTCGCGTATCTCGCCCGCGGCCGCCGCCTGACGATTCTGCCGGTCCTCTGCAGCAGCCTCGACGCGCCGGCCGGCGGCAGTCGCGCAGGGGGCGCAGCCGATAGGCTCGCAGGGGGCGCAGGGCGCCCGCCCCGCAGGGGCGCGTCCGGCAGGACCGCAGGGCGGGCAGGCGATAGCCCGGCAAGGAGCGCAAGGCGCTCGCCCCGGAGGGGCGCGGGCGGTAGCCCGGCAGGGCCGGCGGGCGGTAGCCCCTCGGAGGCGCCGGAGGTCGAGGCATTCGTCGGCGCGCTGCGGCAGGCGATCGCGGGGTCGGACCGCCCCGTGTACGTCGTCGGCGGGGTGGACCTCAGCCACGTGGGCCCGCGGTTCGGCGACGCGGAGCCCGTCGGGCCGGCGCTTGCGGCCGAGGCCCGGGCGTCCGACCTGGGCGCGCTGGACGAGGTCGCCGCCGGCGAAGCGGAGGGGTTCTGGCAGGCGGTAATGGCCGAGAACAACCGGCGGCACGTCTGCGGGCTCGGCGCGATCTACACCGCGCTGCGGGTGCTGGCACCCGTGCGCGGCCGTATCGTGGACTACGACCAGGGAGTGGATCCGGCAGGCGGACTCGTGGGATTCTCGGCGGTGGTGCTCGAGGCGGATAGGGGAGGGGTCGGAATCGAGCCACATGGGCAAGAGGTATCTGTAGACAGGATCGAGGTGGGCCGGGCAGCGGGCTCCCGGCCCGTCGCGCCGGGAGACGGAGGGAATGCCACCGATGAATGAGGCGATGGAGTTCTCAGCCGACGATCTCCGGTTCGTCGCCGAGACGGCCGGAGGAGGACGCTGCGACCCTGAGGAGGCGCCCGCCCTCCTGCGTGAGCGGGAGGGCCTGCTGGACGTGATGCTCGAGGACGACCGCCTGGTGAACCGCCTCCTCGGCGACGAGCAGGTGCTTCTCAGCGTGTCGCCCCGGCTCGTCTTCAGCGTGCTGCTCCGGCGCGTGATCCGAGACCTCCGGGACCGGCCGTACACGCTGGAGCGGACGCCGGCCGAGACGGTCGCGGTGTTCGACGCGCCGCGGGTCCGCCGGTTTATCGCGGAGCCGGCGATCTGGACCTACCTTGTGTCGATGCTGACCTCGTTCATCCGGAACGATTCCCTGACGGTCCTCGTGCGGCGGGGGGACCACTACGTCCGGCGGCGGTTCAGCACGTCGAGCCTCGAGCATATGATGGACCTGGCCGGGCTTGCGGGGGAGGAAGAGGTGCCCTGGATCTTCCGGCGGATCGCGGACATCGCCCTGTTCCAGAGCGGGATCTTTCCCGACTCCCTCCGGTGGGCTCGGGCGCGGGGCGGCGTCTCCATGCGGATGCGCGCCGTGCCGCCGACGCTCGAGACATACGAGGAGCACGGCCGGCGCTTTTACCGGCTGGCGGCCTCGCGGCCCGAGGCAGGGTCGCAGGGCCCCGTGCTCGAGGCGCTGGCCGAGGAGTTTCCCACCGCGCGCAAGTCGCTCGAATTGCTCTCGGATCGGTACCTGCGCTGGAGCCGGGTGCGCTTGTTCCCCGGGCTGGAAGGGTAGGGGCCGGCCGGGGGGCCCACTGTCGTCCCGCCTATCCTCTCATTCGTCCGCGTAGGAGACGACGTTCGACCGTCTGCAGGCCCGACGTCGAGAGGATCCCGAGGACCGACAGGACGACGATGCCGGCCAGCAGCCGCGACGTCTGCAGGAGGTCTCCG
>JAPVSX010000023.1:0-11172 GCA_047519495.1 Armatimonadota bacterium | reverse complement strand
GGGCCCAGCTCGCGGGCGCCGTGCACGCGGGCGGGACGCTCAACCGGCCTGCGCTCTCCGGCACAATCCGGTCGGTCCAGGGCACGATCGACCTGCTCGGGGCGACGTTCCAGGTGACCGAGGGGACAGTCACGTTCTCGGAAGCACTCGGGCTCGAACCGCAGGTCTCCGCCCGCGCGCAGGCGACGTACGGGGAGACCCGGGTGTTCATGGACATAAACGGCGTGGTGCCGAACCTGACCCTGACGTGGAGCGCGGAGCCGCCGATGTCCCAGGGGGACATCATGGCCCTCGTTCTCGGCACCTCCGGCCCCACCGGCGTCGGCCAGGAGGTCGGGCGCCTGCTGCTCGGCTCATTCGGCCAGGCGATCCAGCGCGCCCTCCACCTGGATACGTTCACGATCTCGTACGGCGCGCAGAACCCGGTGACGCTGCGGATCGGAAAGTACATCGTCCGCAACCTGTTCCTGGCGTTCTCGGAAGTGTTCCCGCGTGCCACCGCCCCGGGGGCGACGACGGCGATCCCGGCGCCCGGGCCCGGGACCCTGACACCCGTGAACTACACCGGGCAGGCGTACACGGTGCTGAGCCTGGAGTACTACCTGAGCCCGAACGTGTTCCTGACGTACGACGTGGACACCCTGGGGGACAACGGAGTGTTCCTCCTGACCCGGTTCCCGTTCTAGTCCCATCCCGCCGGCTTCTCCATGTGTGGATAGGTCCGCGGGCGATCCACGTCTAATTACCCAGGCTATCGGCTCGTCCATCTTCTCTCACGGGGGCGGAGGAGAGGCCCGCGCCCCGGCGGTGGATATTGTAGAGTTGGGAGCAGAGGAGTCAGCCTGTGTTTAGCGAGTATCTGCGTGAGCTCCAGAAAGTCGCGCTCCTCGCGCCGGCAGAGGAGGCCCGCCTGTGGCGGGCCTACAAGGGCCGGGGCGACGGGCGCAGCCGCGCGCGCCTGATCGAGGCGTACCAGCCGCTCGTCTTCAAGGTGGCGATGCACCTCCGGCTGCGCGAGGCGATCATGATGGACATGATCCAGGAGGGCACGGTGGGACTGATCCAGGCCGTCGAGCGGTTCGATCCGGCCCGGGGCGTGCGGTTCAGCACGTTCGCGACGTACCGAATCCGAGGCCGGATTCTCAATGCGCTCCGCCGCGAGCGGCCGGCGATGCTCGCCGAATCCCCGACGGGCGATGAGACTTCCCTCCTCGGGCGCCTGGCGGATCCCGCTGCCGCCGACCGGCTGTCGGCGGTCGAGGATGCGGTGCTGCTGCGCCAGATCGTGGAGGCGATCGGCCGCCTGCCCGAGCGCGAGCGCCGGATCCTGAGCGGGTTCTTCCTCCGGGAGGAGGAGCCGCGGCGGATCGCCGGCGAACTCAGGATCAGCCTCTCCCACTTTTACCGTCTGCAGAAACACGCCCTGCGCCGGATTCAGGAGCTGGTCATGCCGGCCGGGCTGCGCGCGCTGGGCGCGCAGGAGTAGCGGCCGTGCCGGACGCGGACGGGATCCTGCGCCACATCCGGCACGCGGAGGAGTGGCTCCGGTGGGCGCGCGCCGACTGCCGGCGGGGCGACATTCGGTCGGCGGTGCTTCGCCTGCTCCTCGCCGAGGCGGAGATCCGGCACGCGCGCGAGGCCGGGGCGTCGCTCGTGGTGCGGCCGGCCAGCCCACGGGGGTCCCGGCGGCTGTCGGCCGCGGCCCTCGGGGCGGCGGCGGCGCTCGTCATCGCGGCGGCCGGGTACGCGGTGCTGCGGCCGGGGCCACTGCCCGGCCCCGCGGCCGCGGACTCTGCCGCGGCCCCTGTAGCCGGGGGAACCCCCGGGGTCGTCCAGCTCGACACGGGACATCTGCTGACGATCATGCCCGCGCTGTCGGACCCGGAGCAGGAGCAGGAGCGATCGGCCGGTCAGCCGGCGTCCTGGGGATCGGGTTTCTTGCGCGGAAGGCTCTTTGACGGGCCGGCCGGCCGCCCAGGGCACGGGCCGGCCCAGATCGGCGAGCCCGCGAGCCTCACCACGCCCGCGGATCCAGCACACCTCTCGCCCACGTTCTGATGAGACGCCCCCGTCCGGGGGCGCCTCTCGAAGCGGCAGATCACGCATGACGGAGGGTCAGTGTGAGCGTGCCCAGACCGGGGTCCGCAACGACTCGCGTTCCTGCAGCGATTCGTTGGGGCGGGAACAGACGGACGCACATGGCGCGCGCCCTGGCGGGCACTCTGTTTTGGGCGCTCGCGCTCGGCGGCCCCGGTGCCGGCGGGCTTGGGGCGCAGCCGTTCAACCCCCCGTCCGGCCAGCCCCAGCCGACGCCACCGCCCCCGGGAGGCCAGCCGTTCGTCCCGCAGCCGGGCGCGCCGCCGCAGACCCTGCCGCAGCAGAAGGTCGCTGAGATCGTCGTCCGCGGCAACGACCACATCCTCACGGATCAGATCCTGGCGGTCGTCTCCACCAAGGTCAACGATCCGCTGAACGAGGAGAAGCTGCGCAACGACGTCCAGTCGATCCTCAACCTGGGCTACTTCGCAGACGCGGTCGTCCGGATCGAGCCGCTCGCCGAGGGCGTCCGGGTCGTGTTTCTCGTCGTCGAGAACCCGGTGATCACGCAGGTCGCGGTCACGGGCAACACGGTCGTGTCCACCGCCGACATCGTCAAGGCGCTCGGCGTCCCCACCGGGGAGGTGCTGAACACGGCCGCGATGCGCGGCGGCACGCGGGCGGTCGAGCGGCTCTACCAGGACCGCGGCTACGTCCTGGCCCGGGTCTCGGACGTGGCGGTGAGCCCCGAGGGCGTGCTCTCGGTCACGCTGGCGGAGGGGCATATCGAGGAGATCAAGATCGACGGCCTCCACAAAACCCGGGACTACGTCGTCCGGCGCGAGCTGCTGTTCAAGCCGGGGGACGTGTTCAACGCCAACACCGTAAACCAGAGCCTCAAGCGGCTGTTCCAGCTGCAGTACTTTTCGGACGTGAAGGCCCAGCCCGGACCGGGGACTCAGGCGGATACGGTGGACGTCACGATCGCGGTCACCGAGCAGCGCACCGCGACCGTGAGCCTCGGCGTCGGCTACAGCACGGTCACCGGAGTCCAGGGGATCCTCGGGGTCCGGGACAGCGATTTCGGGGGAAACGGGCAGACCGTCTTCGCCCAGTACAACAGCACCGCGCTCTACGGGAACAACTTCACGATTGGGTTCCACGAGCCGTACTTCTTCGGCAGCCGCACCGTGATGGATCTCCAGGGGTTCAACCAGACGACGATCCCTACCGACTACTCGCTCGGGCTCAACAACTCGTTCAACTACAACATGTTCCAGCAGGGCGGCCAGGTGCTGTTCACCCAGCCGCTCAACGACACCCACTCGATCAGCTACGGGGCGAAAAGCGTGAATACCACGTTCGGCCAGCCCTCACTCGGGACGGCGCCCCCGCCAAACTTCCCCTTCACCCCGGGGACGGTGAACGCGCTGCTGCTGGGCGCGGGGCAGGATACGCGCAACGACCCGTTCCTGCCGACCGACGGCGAGCGGATCACGCTCAATTTTACGCTCGGGATGACGGCGCTCGGCGGCTCGTTTGAATTCCAGAAGTATGAGCTCGACTATTCGAAGTTCTTCCCGACCGGCGGGGACTCCACGATCGCGGCGCACGTCCACCTGGGCACGGGCAGCGAAGTCCTGCCGATCCAGGAGCAGTTCTACCTGGGCGGCCAGACCTCGCTGCGCGGCTACGCCAACGGGCGCTTCCGCGGCGATGAGATGGCGCTCATCACGGGGGAGTACCGGTTCCCGCTGAGCAGCCTGCCGTTCCTCCAGCACTTCACCGGGATTCAGGGGGTCCTGTTCGTGGACGCCGGGGACACCGAGCCGTTCGGGTCGGGGCTCAACCTCAACCTCAAGACCGACTACGGATTTGGGATCCAGGTCAAGACGCCGATCGGCCCGTTTCGCATGGACTACGGCATCGGCCCGGAAGGCAGCCAGCTGTGGATCTCGACCGGCGCGCTTTTCTAGAGCCGCTGCACGTGAGGTCATGGCACATTCTAAAAGCTTGCGCTCCGCAGCGGTGGAGGGAAACCGAAGTTCCCAACAAATTGCCTCTCCGCAGCAATGTGCCTGCCTCCCGATGGGCCGGATGGGGTGGTTCTGGGCACGCGCGGCGCCGGGGCGCAGGGTGAGGCCGGCCCTGGCGATGCGCCGCAGGGGTGCCTCACGAAGGGGGGAAGATCAGTGATGAAGCAGTGGAATGCAACGATGGTCGGGATCGCGGTAGCGGTGATCGTCGTCCTGGCGGCGGCCGGGTACCTCGCCACCCAGTCGGGACTCGCGCTCGGCCAGTCGGCGGCGATCGGGTATGTCGACATGCAGCGGGCGCTGGATGCCCACCCCGGGAAGGCGAGCGCGGAGGCGGCGCTCCGAGATTACGCCCAGGCGCAGATCGCCGACGCGCAGGCGAAGATGAAGAGCATGACCGCGGCGCAGCGCCAGGACCTGCAGCGGCAGGTCGACCAGGACATTTTCAAGAAGCGCGCCGAGCTCCTCGGCGGCCTCGACAAGGACATCCGCGATGCGATTCAAAAGGTCGCAAAGCAGCAGGGCGTCAGCATCGTCCTGAGCCGCGAAGTGGTGCTGTACGGCGGGGTCGACCTGACCGACCAGGTGGTCAAGGCAGTCAGCGGGAAGTAGGGTGATGCCGCTCCGGTCCTGCGCCGCCGTGGTCATGGCCTGTCTCCTCGCAGGCTGCCAGGGCAGGGGACCGTCCGGGGGGACTCCCCCGGCGCTGCCGGCGGCGTCCCGGGGGCTCCGCCTCGCCGTGGTCGACTTCGCCCGGGCCGCGCGCGCGCACCCCCGGTGGCCGGAGCTCGAGGCGCTCGACCGGCGGATCGCCGACCTGCAGGCGCAGCTGGCCGTGCCGGTGTCCGCCCGCGTCCAGGGGCCCCGGATTGACCTGGCGCCGGAGATCCGCGCGGAAGCGGAGCGCCAGGCCGAGCAGATGCGCCCCGAATTCCGGAAGGAGTTCCAGCAGCAGGCGTCCGCGATGCAGGACGCCGCGAAAAAGGAGCTCGAGGCGTATGCAACCAAGGTGCGCGAGGACGAGCAGGCGCAATTCAATGCGAAGCGCGACGAGCTCGAGGCGCAGGCCCGCAAGGCCATCCAGGACAAGCAGGCGGAGCTGACCCAGGACAACGAGCAGTTCCAGCGGCAGACCCTGGAGCAGTACCGCCTGCCGCTCCTCAACCTGAAGCTCAAGCTCGACACTGTCCAGCAGACTAACAAGCAGGAGGCGGACAGGCTCAACACCCAGATCGAGGCGCTGACCAAGGAGCGCGACGAGAAGATCGCCGCCCACGAGAAGGCCAATCAGCAGGCGCTCCAGGAGTTCCAGCAGCAGCAGGGGCAGCAGTTCAACACGGCGATGACGGACCTCCAGCAGCAGCTCTCCAAGGAGGGGCAGCGGCTGCTCGGCCAGAAGGCGGCGGAGATCAGCGCCCGGCTGCACACGCAGATCGAGGCGAAGCAGGCGGAGCTGACCCTGCAGCTGAACACACGGCTCCGGACGCAGCTCCAGGCGCGGGAGCAGGCGCTCGTGGCCGGCGCGCGTGAGCAGCTGACCCGGGCCCAGGCCCAGGCGGCGGCCGGGTTCCAGACCCGCCTCGCGGCCCAGCAGGCGCAGGTCGCCGCGGCGCAGGGCGAGCGGGCGCGGCTCCTGGCGAGCATCATGGCCGACCTCCGGGTCGAGGCCGCGGCGCTGGCGCAGCAAAAGGGATATGATGTCATCCTGACGCAGGCCGTCGCGGCGGTCGACGCGGTGGACGTCACCGACGAGCTGATCGCCCGGCTGAAACGGTGAGCGGGAGGTGGGCATGGGGCGGTTGGGGGGGACGGCCCTCGCGCTCGCGGCGGCGCTTGTGGCCGCGGGGTGCGGCCAGACCGTGGGGATTGTGGATACGCATCGGGTGCTCAACGAGAGTCTCAAGGCGCTCCAGTACCAGAAGCAGCTCGACGACCGGGAGAAGCAGATGGCGGCCGAGCTGGCCGTCCTGGCGCCCCAGGTCAGCAGGGCGGATCTCGCGGCAAGGCGGGCCCGCCTCCTCACCGAGCTCGGCCAGATGAAGCAGACCCTCGAAGGCCAGCTCAACCGGGAGCTGATGAGCGCGGCGGCGCAGGTCGCGCGTGAAGAGCGGCTTCGCCTCGTGCTCGTCAAGGGCCCCGTCGTGCTCGGGGGCAGGGACATCACCCAGCAGGTGATCGAGCGGCTTAAATAGGCAACGTGCCTGTCCCCCGCATGAGGGTCGGGACGGCAGGTAGGCGGCCTGCGGGAGGGCAGATGCGGCTGGACGAGCTGGCCCGGCGAGTCGGGGGGCGCGTCTTTGGCGATCCCGGCGTTGAGGTCACTCGCGTGACGGCGCCGGGGGAGGCGGGCCCAGGTGCCGTGGTCGTGCTCTCCGACGTGGACCTCCTACCCGCGGCGGAAGCGTCGGCGGCCGCCGTGATCCTGCCCGAGGACGGGCCACCGACCCGCCTGCCCGCGATCCGCGTCCGGAACACCCGCCTCGCCCTCGCCCAGGCGCTTCGCACGCTCCTTCCCGCGGGCGGGCCCGCCCCGGGCGTGCACCCGACCTGCGTCCTGGGCGCCCGGCCCCGGCTGGGCGCCGGCGTCTACCTCGGCCCGTATGTCGTCGTGGGGGACGATGTGGAGATCGGCGATGGGGTGCAGGTGCACGCCCACGGCGTGATCGAGGACGGCGTCCGCATCGGCCCCGACTCGGTCCTGCATCCCCGGGTCACCGTCCGCCACGGCTGCGTGCTCGGCGCGCGCGTCGTGCTCCAGACCGGCACTGTGATCGGCAGCGACGGCTTCGGCTACGCCCAGGACGCACAGCGCCACCACGTGCCGATTCCCCAGATCGGCAGCGTCGTCCTCGGGGACGATGTCGAGATCGGGGCGAACTCGGCGGTCGACCGGGCCACGCTGGGCATCACGCGGATCGGCCGCGGCACGAAGCTCGACAACTACGTGCACATCGGCCACAATGTCGAGATCGGCGAGGACGTGGCGATGGCCGCCGGGTGCCTGATCGCCGGGAGCGTCCGGATCGGGAACCGCGTCCTGGTCGGCGGCATGAGCGGCGTCGCGGACCACCTGACGATCGGGGACGACGCGGTCGTGCTGGGCGACACCGGGGTCACCCGGGACGTCCCGCCGCGCGCCGTCGTGGCCGGGCGACCCGCCCGGCCGCGGATGGAGTACCAGCGGTCGCTCGCCGCGCTCTTCCGCCTGCCCGGCCTGGTCCGCCAGCTGCACGAGCTCCGGCGGCGCATCAGCCGCCTCGAGGGGAGATAACGGGCCGGCGTGGAGGCGACGGGGCAGCAGACGATCGCCGGTCCGGTGACGGTCCGGGGGATCGGGCTGCACACCGGCCGGGTCGTCGAGATGACGCTGCGCCCGGCGCCTCCGGGGACGGGCGTCATCTTCCGGCGCGCCGACCGCCACGGGCCGTCGATCCCCGCGGCCCTCCGTGCCGTCACCGGCACGACCGGCTGTGTCGCCCTCGGTGGCCCCGACGGCGTGCACACGGTGGAGCACCTGCTTTCGGCGGCGTGGGCGCTCGGCGTGGACAATTTGGACATCGAGCTGTCCGGCGCCGAAGTCCCCGGCATGGACGGCAGCGCCCTGCCGCTCGTCCGCGCGATCCGCACGGCGGGCATCCGGCGCCAGCGCGCAGCAAGGCCCGCGCTCCTGGTGCGCGAGCCGGCCTGGATCGGCGGCGATGGCGGGTGGGTGGTCGCGCTCCCGGCGCCGCGATTCGCCGCGGCGTGCCTCGTGACCCTCGAGCCGCCCGGCCCCGGGGACCAGGCGGCGACGTTCGACCCCGTGCGGGACGTCTACGAGGAGACGATCGCTCCGGCGCGAACGTGGGGATATGCGCGGGACGCGGACGCGCTGCGCGCGCGCGGGCTCGCCCTCGGCGCGTCCCTGGAGAACACGCTTGTCATCGGCGGCGCCGGGTTCCTGAACCCGCCCCGGTTCCCCAACGAGCCCGCGCGGCACAAGGTGCTCGACCTGCTCGGAGATCTCGCGCTCCTGGGCCGGGCGGTTCATGGGGTTGTGATCGCCGTTCGGGCCGGCCACAGCCTGCATGTGGCGCTGGCCAACGCTTTGAGCGCACAGGAGGGATGACCGTGCCGGACCGGACTCCCGGCCTCATGAAGCCCGGCGTGATGGATATCGAGCAGATCATGTCCCAGATCCCCCACCGGTATCCGCTGCTGCTCGTCGACCGGATCTTGGAACTGGAGCCGGGGCGGCGCATCGTCGGGCTCAAGAACGTGTCCGCGAACGAGCCGTTTTTCCTCGGCCACTTCCCGGACTACCCGGTCATGCCTGGCGTCCTGGTCGTCGAGGCGATGGCCCAGGTCGGCGGCGTCCTGGCCTCGCTCCTGCCCGGCCACGCCGGCCACCTGGCGTTCTTCGCGTCGATCGACCGGTGCCGGTTCCGGCGGCCGGTGAGGCCGGGGGACCAGCTGATCACGGAGGTCGTCGTGATGCGCGTCCGCGACCGGGTCGGCAAGATGCAGGCGACCGCCCGGGTGGACGGCACGATCGTCGCCGAGAGCGTCTTCACGTACTCGCTGGTGAGCCTCGAGGATGCGGGCAAGATGCTGGCCGAAGGGAAGATCGTTACCGACCGGGGGGCGCCCCGTGACCGCGGCTGACCGCCCGCGGCGGGGCCTCGCCGCGCCCGAGATCCACCCGACCGCGATCGTGGGGCCCGGGGCGGCGCTCGGCGCGGCCGTGCGGGTGGACGCGTACGCGGTGATCCGCGATCACGTGCGGATCGGCGACGGCACGTGGATCGGCCCCCACGTCGTGATCGAGGAGTGGACGACCCTCGGGCGGGACTGCCGCGTGTTCCCCGGCGCAGTCCTCGGCGGGGTGCCGCAGGACCGCCACTTTGCGGGCGAGCGGAGCTACCTCCGGATCGGCGACCGCGTCATCCTCAGAGAGTACGTCTCCCTCAGCCGGGCGACCGGCGAGGAGGCTGCAACTGTCGTCGGGGACGACACGCAGATCCTGGCGTACTCGCACGCCGGCCACAACGCTCAGATCGGCCGCCGGGTGATCATCACCAACGGGTGCCAGTTGGCCGGGCACGTCGTGGTCGGAGATGACGCCGTGTTCGGCGGCATGGCCGGCGTCCTTCAGTTCATCCACATCGGGACGCTCGCGATGGTGGGCGGCCTCGCGCGGGTCAACCAGGACGTGCCGCCGTACATGCTCGTCTCCGGCAACCCGGCGCGTACTATCGCCGTCAACCGGGTCGGCCTCGAGCGGGCCGGGATGCCCGGGGAGGTGCAGGAGAAGCTGCGCCGCGCGCACCGGCTGCTGATGCGCTCCGGTCTGGACGTGTCGCACGCGCTCGAGCGGATCGAGGCGGAGATCGAGCCCTGTCCCGAGGTCCGCCACCTCGTCGAGTTTATCCGCGACAGCCGGGCCCGGGGCACGGGGATCCCGCGGTGACGGCCGCCGCGGGCCGTGCCTTGTGCCTGCGGCGTGGGCCAATACGCGCGTGAGCCAGGACGCGCGTGAGCCAATACGCCCGGTCGGGCTGATCGCGGGCCGCGGGCGTCTTCCGGTTGAGATTGCGGAAGGCGCCCGCCGCCTCGGCCGGCCGGTGATCTGCATCAACGTCTTCGACGCGGACCCCCGGCTGCCGGCGCTGGCTGAGGCCTCCTATACGGTCGCGCTCGGGGAGCTCGGCGGCATGCTCGCCGCGCTCCAGCGGCACGGCGTCCGCGAGGTGCTCCTGGCGGGCAAGGTGGACAAGCTGGCCGTCCTCGACTCTGTGCGCCTCGACGCTCCCGCGGCCCAGGCGGCGCGCCGGATGGCCGACTTCCGCGACGCCAGCATCCTCGGGGCGCTCGTCGCCGTCCTCGAGGAAGCCGGCCTGGAGGTCGTCGACCAGACACGCTACATCACCCACCTGGTGCCGGCACCCGGCGTCCTCTCGACGCGCCCCCCCTCGGCCGAGGAGGCGCGGGATCTCGACCTGGGCGTCCGCATCGCCTCCGGCGTGGCGGCGCTGGACGTCGGCCAGGCGGTGGCGGTCCGGCGTGGCGTGATCGTGGCCGTCGAGGCGGCGGAAGGGACGGATGCGATGATCCGGCGCGCCGGCGCCCTCGCACCCGGCATCGTGGTCGCCAAAGTCAGCCGCCCGCGCCAGGATCCGCGGTACGACCTCCCGGTGGTCGGCCCGCAGACCGTCGAGACGCTGGCGGCGGCCGGCGGTACCGCGCTGGCGGTAGAGGCGGGGCGAACGATCCTCGTGGAGCGCGACCGGTTGATTGCCGCGGCCGGCGCGGCGGGCGTCGCGGTCGCCGCCGTGGAGCCGCGGGACCGGACGTTTTGGCTCACGCCGTAGGCCCCGCCTGACCTGTGGCCCGCCCGCACGCGTCCTTGCCCCACATTGCGATTATCGCCGGCGAGGTCTCGGGGGATCACCAGGGGAGCCTCCTCGTCGCCGCCCTGCGCCGGCGTCGTCCCGACCTGCGATTCTCCGGCGCCGGAGGCGCCGAGCTGGCGGCCGCCGGCGTGGATGTGGCGGTGGACAGCGTGCGCTGGGGGGTCATCGGCTATGCGGAGGCGTACGTGCGCCTGCCGGTGTTCGCCCTCCGGTTCTGGGCGCTCGCCCGCCTCATCGAGCGCCTCCGTCCCGACCTGCTGCTCCTGATCGACTTTCCCGGCATGAACCGCGAGCTCGTCCGCCGATTCGCCGCGCGCATCCCGACCGTATACTTCTTTCCGCCGCAGACGTATGGACGCCGCGGCCGGTCGGCCGCGCGCATGGCGCGCCACCCGGTCCGGCTGCTCGCGGTGCTGCCGTTCGAGGCCGGCGCCTACCGGCGGGCCGGGGCCGACGTGCGGTTCGTCGGCCACCCGGCCGTGGACGCGGCGGCGGCGGCCGCGGCGTCCCGCGAGATGCTACGAAGGGAGTGGGGCGCCGGTGCGGCGCCGCTCGTCGGCGTGCTGCCGGGGAGCCGGGAGCAGGAGGTGCGGGGTCTCCTGCCGCCGATGCTCGAGGCGGCCCGCCTGCTGCGGGAGGTCCACAGCGCGCAGTTCGTGCTGCCGCTCGCCGCGCCGCACCTCCGGCCGGCCGTCGAGCGCGCGATC
>JAPVSX010000022.1:0-16652 GCA_047519495.1 Armatimonadota bacterium | reverse complement strand
GGTCGTGCTCCGCGTGCCCGGCCGTCACGCGATCCGCAACGCGCTCGCGGCCGCGGCGGTGGGCCTGGCACTCGGGCTGCCCGCAGACGAGATCGCCGCCGGGCTCCGCCGCGTTACGCCGCTCCCGATGCGGCTCGAGGCGCGCCGGATCGGGGAGATCACCGTGCTGAACGACGTGTACAACAGCAGCCCGCAGTCTGTGGAAGCGGCGCTGGAGGTGATGGGCGAGCTCGGAGGCGCGCCGCGCGTCGCGGTGCTCGGCGACATGAAAGAGCTGGGCACGCGCTCCGCCGAGGCGCACCGCCGGGTCGGTCGCCTGGCAGCCGGGCAGCGCCTGGACCTCGTGGTGGCGTTCGGGCCGCTCGCGCGGGCCCTCGCCGACGCCGCGCGCGCGGCCGGCGGCGTGCGGGTGGTGCACAGCGCCGATCTTGAGGAGGTCGTGGCCGTGCTCCGCCGGGAGCTGCGGCCGGGGGCGCTCGTGCTGGTCAAGGGCTCGCGGGCCATGGCGATGGAGCGGATCATCGCCGCGCTTGAGGCGCCGCGACACGACGGCACGGCCGTCGCCCCGGAGGAGCCGCCGGGCCCGCATGGCGTGGAGAGCGCGCAGGGCGCGCAGCTGGCAGGACCGCAGCCGAACGGCTCGGGACGCGCCGGATGACCGCGACGCCGTTCCTGGCTGCGTGGGGGCTGGCGGCAGCGCTGACCCTGGCCGCCGGCCGGCCGGTCATCGCCTGGCTCGTGCGGGCCGGCGCCGTGCAGGCCGTGCGTGAGGACGCGCCTGCGCGGCACGCGGAAAAGGCGGGGACGCCGACGATGGGGGGCGTGCTGATCGTAGGCGCGGCGCTGGCGGCGGCCGCCGTGGTGGCCGCCGCCACCGGTCATGCGTCGCGGGACTTCCTGGTCGCCCTGGGGGTGATCGCCCTGTTCGCCGCCGTGGGTGGCGTGGACGATGCGCTCGGCGTCGCCCGCCGCCGCAACCTCGGGCTGCGGGCCCGCGAGAAGCTTGCACTGCAGATCCCGGCGGCGCTCCTGCTGGGGGCGTACGTGGTTGGCCAGCCGCACCTCGGCGGCGGGCTGGCGTTGCCGGGGACGGCATGGCGGGTGGACCTGGGTTGGGCCTATCCGCTGTTCTGCGTGCTGCTGGTCGTGGGGATGGTAAACGCGGTCAATCTGACGGACGGCCTCGACGGTCTCGCGGCGGGCAGCGTAGCGATCACCGCGGCCACGCTCGTCGTGCTTGCCGCCCGCGCGGGGGCCGCTCCCCTGGGGATGGTCGCTGCGGCGGTGGCCGGGGCGGCGCTGGGGTTCCTCTGGTACAATGCGCATCCGGCCCAGGTGTTCATGGGTGATGTGGGGTCGCAGGCGCTGGGGGCGGCGCTGGCCGTCGTCGGCGTCCTCGCGAAGCTGGAGCTCGCGGTGCTCGTCGTGGGGGGTCTGTTTGTGGCGGAGGCGCTGTCCGTCATCCTGCAGGTCGCGTTCTTCCGGATGACGGGCGGCGGCCGGCTCTTTCGGATGAGCCCGATTCACCATCACTTCGAGCTGAGCGGGTGGACCGAGACACAGACGGTCGTGCGCTTCTGGGTGCTCGGCGCCCTGCTGGCAGCGCTCGGCGTGGGACTGGGCTCATGACACACGGAGCACGAGAGGCCCCTCGGACGCGCGCCACGCGCGACGATCGTCTGTCCGCCTTGCAGGGAAAGCACGTCCACGTCGTCGGGCTCTCGGGCACGGAAGGGTCCACGGTCGTGGACTTCCTGCTGAGCCGCGGCATCACGACGATCACTGCGCACGACCTGCAGACGCGCGAGACGTTCCCGGACGCGTTCCGCCGGGCCCACGAATGGATGCCGCCCGCCGAGCAGGACGCGGCGCTCGCCCGGCTGCTGGGGGCGTCGATCACGATCCGGTTCCGGGACCGGTACCTCGAGGGGATCGAGCGGGCGGACGTCATCTACGCGGGACAGGCGTGGTTCCGGCATCCTGAGAACGAGCCGGTGTGCCGCGCCCGCGACGCCGGCGTGCCGCTCAGCAGCATGACCGCGCTGTTCTTCGAGTCCGTCCCATGCCCGATCCTCGGCGTGACCGGAACCAACGGGAAGTTCACGGTCGTCCACCTGGCCGCCGAGATGCTGGCCGCGAGCGGGCGGCGCACGTTCGTGAGCGGCAACGACCGGACGCACGTGCCGATCCTCTACCGCCTCGGCGAGCTTACGCCGGACGCGATCCTCGTGCTCGAGATCAGCAACCGCCAGCTCGCGGGGCTGCCCTACAGCCCCCGGATCGCCGTCATCACGAACATCGCGCCGCACCACCTCGACGACCACGGCTCGTTTGAGGCCTACGTCGAGACGAAGCGGACGATCCTGGCCCACCAGCGGCCGGACGACTGGGCGATCCTCAACGGGGACGATCCGCCGACCCGGGCGCTGGCCGCCACGGCGGCGGCCCGCTGCCTCTTCTGGAGCCGGACGCGGGAGATCCAGGAAGGGGCCTGCGTCGTCGACGGCCGGATGACGCTGCGGCTCGCCGGCCGGGACGAGCCCGTCTGCGAGGTGGCCGCGCTCCAAGTACCCGGCGCGCACACGCTGGAGAACGCGCTCGCAGCATCCCTCGCCGCGCGCGTCGCGGGAGCGTCCCCCGAGGCGATCGGCGCCGCCCTGCGGGCGTACCGCGGCCTGCCGCACCGGCTCTACCTGGTCGCAGAGATCGGCGGGGTGCGCTACTATGAGGACTCGCTTGCGACCAACCCCGCGGCCGCGGCGGCGGCGATCCGGGCGTTCGACCGGCCGCTCGTCCTGCTGGCCGGGGGGCAGCGCCGGAACGCGACCGCGGACGACTTCCGCCCGATCGGCGAAGCGCTCCGGGACCGGCCGGTCCGCGCCGTGCTCCTGTTCGGGGCGATGGCCCCGTATCTCGAAGAAGCCATCGCGCGGGCGGGCGGGGTGGCCGCGCCCGTCCTCCGGTGCGGGACGCTCGAGGACGCCGTCCGGACGGCGCACGAGCTCGCCCGGCCGGGCGATGCCGTGAGCCTCTCGCCCGGCTGCGAGAGCTTCGACCAGTTCCGTGACTACCGCCACCGAGCCGACCGCTTTCGTGAGCTGGTGGCGGCGCAGGTACCCGACGCGGGCGCTGGGTTCCGGTACAGGGGGCCCCGATGGAGCTGATCCACAAGCGGGGCGCCGCCTGGGGGCTGTTTCTGACCGTGCTGGCGCTGACCAGCATCGGGATCGTGATGGTGTATAGCGCGAGCTCGGTCGCCGCGCAGGCGCAGTTCCACGATAGCGCGTGGTTCCTCAAACGCCAGCTCGCGTACGCGGCGGTCGGGCTCGTGGCGATGTCCGTCGCGTGGCGCCTCCACTACGAGAGGCTCCGGCGCATCACCCTCCCGCTGCTCGCGGTGACGCTCGCAACACTCGTGCTCGTCCTCATCCCCCACGTCGGCCGCGTCGCCGGCGGCGCGCGCCGGTGGCTCTCCATGGGCGGGCCCCTGAATTTCCAGCCCGCCGAGCTGGCCAAGCTGGCGATCATCCTGTACCTCGCCAACTTCCTGGCCAACCGGGGCGAGCGCACGCGGGAGCCCGGGGCGGGCATCGTGCCGCCGCTCCTCATCCTGGGCCTGCTGGCGGCGCCGATCCTCAAGCAGCCCGACCTGGGATCGGTGCTCATCCTCGTGATGATTACGTTCGTCGTGCTGTTCGTGGGCGGCGCCCGGATCATCCACCTGCTGACGCTCGTCGCGGCGGCGGTCCCTGCGGTGCTGGCCGTGATCTACCGGGCGGGATACCGCAGTCAGCGGCTGCTCGCGTTCCTCGATCCGTGGCGGGATCCGCGGGGGACCGGGTTCCATATCATCCAGTCGCTGCTCGCCCTCGGTTCCGGCGGCGTGCTCGGGCTCGGGCTGGGGCACAGCCGGCAGAAGTTCTTCTACCTGCCTGAACGCCACACCGATTTCATCTTCGCGATCATCGGCGAAGAGCTGGGCCTCGTGGGCACGGCCGCGGTGATCCTCCTGTTTCTCCTTCTGGCGATCTGGGGATACCGGATCGCCTCCCGGGCGCCCGACCGGTACGGCGCCCTGCTGACCTCCGGCCTCACCACGATGCTGGTCGGCCAGGCCGTGCTGAACATCGGGGTGGTCTCGGGCAGCCTGCCGGTCACCGGGGTACCGCTGCCGTTCATCAGCTTCGGTGGCTCCTCGCTCGTGCTGAGTTATATCGCCGTCGGCATCCTCTTGAACATCTCCCAGTACGCGCACCCGGAGGAGACCGTCGTCGAGCGGCATCCGGCCCGGCATTCGCCCGCGGCCGGTGCGCGGGGGGGACGGATGCGGCGGCGGTCCGCGTGGGCCCGCGGATGAACCTGCTGCTCACGGGCGGGGGCACGGGGGGGCATGTCTATCCGGCGCTGGCCCTCGCGGAGGCGGCCCGGCGCCAGGATCCGGCCACCCGCCTGCTGTTCGTCGGCAGCAGCGCCGGGATGGAGGCGGCGCTCGTGCCGGCCGCCGGCGTCCCCTTCACCGGGCTCGCGGTCCGCCCCCCGCGGAACCGCGCGCCCGGGCGCGCGCTCATGGCGCTCGCGACCGGTGCCGCGAGCCTGGGACAGGCGGTGGCGGTCCTGGCGCGGTTCCGGCCGGACGTGATCGTCGCCACGGGCGGGATCGCCGCCGCCCCGCCGGTCATCGCAGGCTGGGCGCTCCGGATTCCCGTCGTGGTGCTCGAGGGCAACGCGATCCCCGGCCGGATGAACCGGGTGCTCGCGCGCCTGAGCCGGCTGGTCGCCGTCACCTCCGAGGCGGCGGCCCGGCGCGTTTCGGCCCGGCGCGCCGTGGTCACCGGGTTGCCGGTCCGCCAGGAGGTGTACACGGCCGGCCGCGAGGAAGGGATCCGGAGCCTGGGGCTGGACCCCGCCCGGCGCACGGTGCTCGTTCTCGGAGGCAGCCAGGGTGCGGCCCGGTTGAACCGCGCCGCGGAGGAGGCGGTCGGACGCCTCGCCCCCCGCCGGGACCTGCAGGTCCTGCACCAGGTCGGGCGCGGGTGGGCGGCTGACGGCCCAGCGCCGGGCGGGCCCGCCCAGCAGACCTGGGGCGGTAAGGTCCACTACGTGCGCGTGCCCTATCTCGATCGGATCGGATTCGCGTACGCCTGCGCGGACCTGGTCGTAAGCCGGTGCGGCGCGACGGCGATCGCCGAGATCACCGCGTGCGGCAAACCGGCGATCCTCGTCCCGTACCCGCACGCGGCGGAGGACCACCAGACACACAACGCCGCCCCGCTCGCCGCCTCTGGCGCCGGGGTGCTCGTGCCCGACCGCGACCTGAGCGGCGAAGTGCTCGCCCGTGAGATCGCCGCGGCGCTCGACACGCCCGGCCGGCTCGCGGAGATGGCGGCGTGCTCGCGCGCCCTCGGCCATCGGGACGCCGCCGACCGCGTGCTCGCGCTGCTGGCCGGCCTGTGCCGCCGGCCGGCGGTCCAGGAGGTGCACGGGTGATCGCGCCCGGCACGCGCGTGCACTTCATCGGGATCGGCGGCGCCGGGATGAGCGCGATCGCGTCGGTGCTGATGGCGCGCGGCTACGCGGTCTCGGGCTCAGATTTGAGAGAGAGCGACACGACGCGGCGGCTGCGGGCCCTGGGGGCCCAGATCCAGATCGGCCACGCACGCGAGCACATCCGGCCCGGACAGGTCGTCGTGATCAGCCGGGCCGTGCCCGAGGAGAACGTGGAGATCCAGACGGCGCTGGCCCGGGGACTCCCGATCATGCACCGGGCGCAGATGCTGGCCGGCCTGATGGAGGAGGCGCGCGCGATCGCGGTCGTCGGCACCCATGGGAAGACCACGACGACCTCGATGACCGCACTGATTTTGGAGAAGGCCGGGCGGGATCCCACGATGCTGATCGGGGGCGAGGTGGACGACTTTGGCGGCAACGCGCGGGCCGGACGGGGCCGCGACCTCGTCGCCGAGGTGGACGAGAGCGACGGCTCGCTCTTGTGGATCACTCCGCGCGTGGCGGTCGTGACGAAGCTGGACGCAACCGACCACCTGGACTTCTACGGCTCCGAGGCCCGGCTCGTCGAGACGTTCCGCCTGTTTCTGGACCGCCTGCCCCAGGACGGGTTCGCCGTCGTCTGCACCGACACCGCCGCCGGGCGGGCGCTCGCGTCGGGCGCGCGCCCGCGGGTCGTCACGTACGGGCTCGAGCCGGGCGCGACGTACTCCGGGCGGATCGTCGAGATGGCCGGGCGGCGCACCGTGTTCGAAGCGAGATGCGGCGCGGCGGTGCTCGGGGCGGTGGCGCTCGGGATTCCCGGGCCATACAACGTCCAGAACGCCCTCGGGGCGCTCGCCGTCGCGATGGAGCTGGACGTGCCGTTCGACGTCTGCGCGGCCGCTCTCGGCGCATTCCGCGGGGTCCAGCGGCGGTTCACCGTGCGGGGTGAGGTCGGCGGGATGCTCGTCGTCGACGACTACGCGCACAACCCCACGAAGGTGCAGGCGCTCCTCGAGGGCACCCGGCGCTGCTGGCCGGATGCCCGCATCATCGCGGTGTTCCAGCCGCACCGGTACTCGCGGACCCGGACCGTCGGCGACCAGTTCGCGCGCGCCTTCGACTCCGCGGACGAGGTCATCATCACCGAGATCTACGCAGCCGACGAGGCGCCGATCCCCGGCGTGGACGCCGGGATCATCGTGCGGGCGGTGGGTGCCGGACGCCCCGTGCGGTTCATCGCGGACGCCGGGGCGGTCGCCGCCGCGCTCGAGCGAGAAGTCCGCCCCGGCGACCTAGTGCTCACGATCGGCGCGGGGGATGTGTGGAAGGTTGCCGAGGACCTCGTGGGGCGGCTGCGGCGCCGCGCCGCGCCGCCCTGTCTGCCCCCCTCGGAGGGTCCTCGTCCGGGGATCGCCGCGCCGGCGGAAGCCCCCCCGGAGGTCCCCGATGGCTGAGGCCTCTCCAGTGTTGATGAGGCGCGGAGCGTGACGCAGCGACTTGCCTCGACATTGGTGGCCGCCCTCGAGCGGGTGTGTCCGGGCGGCGTGCGGGTGAATGAGCCGCTCGCCAGGCACGTCTCGTTCCGCATCGGAGGCCCGGCCGACATCCTGCTCCTCCCCAGGAGCCTGCCCGACCTTGCGGCGACCGTCGCGTGGCTGTATCGGGCGGGCGAGGCGTTCGTCATCCTGGGCCGGGGCAGCAACGTCCTGATCGCCGATCGCGGCGTCCGCGGCATCGTCGTCAAGACCGGCCGCGGCCAGGAGGGCGTCCGGTACGACGGCAGCCGCGTGCGCGCGGAGTGCGGGGTGAGCCTGCCGCACCTCAGCCGGCGAGCGTCCGCGCGCGGCCTGGCCGGGTTGGAGTTTGCCGCCGGCATCCCTGGCTCGGTCGGCGGCGCGGTCGTCATGAACGCGGGCGCGCACGGCCACTCGATCGCCGAGGTCGTCGCGGAAGTCCGCGTGCTGACCCCGGACGGCGAGCAGCGCTGGACCGGTCCCGACCTCCGGTTCCAGTACCGGGAGAGCCGCCTGCAGCGCGAGCCCGGGATCGTCCTCGAGGCCACACTCGCGCTCCGGCCGGCGGACCCCGGGGAGACGCTTGAGCGTCTCGACCGGTGGCTCAGCACGCGCAGCGAGACCCAGCCGCTCGGTCCGCCGAGCTCCGGCTGCGTCTTCCGGAACCCCGCGGGCGATCACGCCGGGCGCCTGATCGACGAGGCGGGGGCCAAGGGGCTGCGGGTCGGCGGAGCGGTGGTCAGCGAGCGGCACGCCAACTACATCCTTAATACCGGCGGCGCGACGGCCGGGGATGTCCTGGCACTGATCGCCCTCGTCCGGTCCAGGATCCGGGATCGGTGGGGGGCCGACCTTGAGACGGAGATCAAGCTGATCGGCGAGTTCGACGCCGCATGACGGCGCGTGCGTCGTCCGCCCCCGGACGCTCCCCGGCCGCCCGGGCGGGCGCCGTGGCTCGCGCCGGAGGCCCTGCTGCGGCCGCGGATCGGCCGGCGCGCCCCCTCGCCACCCGGGTGATCCGGTTCCTGGCCGCGGTGTGCGCCCTCTGCGCCGTCGCGGCGTTCCCCGCATCGGCCCTGTTCGACCTCGACTCCGTGACCGTGCAGGGCAACGCGGCCGTCCCGACCGCCGAGGTCCTGTGGCGGGCCGGCATCGGCCCCGGCGACAGCGCGTTCCGCGTCAACGCGTTCCAGATCCGCGAGCACCTCCGGGCCGACCCGCGCATCGGAGAGGCTGCCGTCTCGCTCGCCTTTCCGCGCCGCCTCGTGATCGCCGTCCGGGAGCGGACCCCCGTGGCGGCGCTCCTCGCGAGAGGTGGCTACGTCCTCCTCAGCGCCGACGGCGTCGCGATCGTCCGGGCCCCGGACCCGGGTCCGTACCTGCCCCTCCGGGTCGACCGTCTGGACCTCCCCTGGGTCCAGCTCGGGACGGTCGTGCCGTCCCCCGACGTCCGGCTGGGGGCCGGTGTCGCGGCCAGCCTGCCGGCCCCGCTTCGGGCGCAGGTCGCCGCGCTCCGGATCGACGCCGGCGGCGAGGTGGTGCTGGAGGCCCGCGACGGCACCGCCGTCCGGATCGGCGGGTCCGACGGGATCGCCGACCGGCTCGCCATGGTGCCGGACGTCCTGGCAGGAGTGCGCGCCCGCGGGATGCGCGTGGAATACGTGGACCTCCGGTTTCCCGGCAGCGTCATCGTGAAGCCCGTCCCCTGACGCACTGCCTCGCCCGCTCGCCGGCCCGCCCCGCATGGGGGGCCTCGCCGGGGCATGCCCGCCCGGGCGCCTCCGCAGAGAGGAGATCTCTCAAGCAGTGTAGCCGGGGTAAGGAGCGGCAGGAGAAGCCCTGAGGGCGTGGAATAGGGGAAGACGACATGCACCGTCCATAGACGCTCCGGACGCGCTCCAGACGGACCTGTAGTCGCACTCGGAGGTGCACCCGTTGGCCAAGCGGGGACCGTTGGTGGGCCTCGACATCGGGACCACCAAGGTCTGTGTGATTGTCGCCGAACACGACGAGGACGGAGAGGTCCACATCGCAGGGATGGGGACCTCTCCGTCTACTGGTGTCCGGAAGGGCGTCGTCGTTGATCTCGACGCGACGACCCGCGCGATCGAAGAGGCGGTCGATAAAGCCGAGCGCATGGCCGGCGTCAAGATTGCCGGCGTGATCGTCGCCGTCTCCGGCGAGCACATCGCCTCGCAGAACAGCCGAGGCGTCGTCGCAGTCTCTCGGGCGGACCACGAGATCGGAGAGCCGGACGTCTCGCGCGTCATCGAGGCCGCGCGGATGGCGGCGATCCCGGCGAGCGACCGCGAGATCATCCACCTGCTGCCCCGTGACTTTGTCGTCGACGGCCAGGACGGCGTCAAGAGCCCGGCCGGGATGTACGGCACCCGCCTCGAGGTCGAGGCGCACATCGTGACCGGCGCCTCGACGCTCCTGGCCAACCTCCTGAAATGCGTCCAGCGCGCCGGCCTGGAGCCGGAGGACCTGGTCCTCGAGCCGCTTGCGTCCGGTGAGGCCGTGCTCACGGAGGCCGAGCGGGACCTCGGCGTGGCCCTCGTCGACCTCGGCGGGGGGACGAGCAGCGTCGGGATCTTTACGGGCGGCGGCCTCTGCCACGCCGCCGTGCTCCCCGTCGGCGGCAACCACATCACCAACGACGTGGCCGTCGGCCTCCGGACGCCGATCGCAGAGGCCGAGAAGCTCAAGGTCCGCCACGGGTGCGCCACCGCGGCGATGGCCTCCGAGGGCGAGCTGATCGAGGTGTTCCACATCGGGACCCGCGAGCCTCGGATCCTCCCGCGCCGGGTGCTCGGGGAGATCATCGAGCCCCGGCTCGCCGAGATCTTCGGCATGATCAAAGCCCAGATCAAGCGCTCGGGTTACGCGCGCCTGGTCCCGGCCGGCGTCGTGGCGACCGGCGGGACCGCGCTGCTGCGCGGCCTTGGCGAGACGGCCGGCGAGCAACTCGACCTGCCCGCCCGGGTGGGAGTCCCCGACGTCTCGGGCAGCATGGCGGACACGGTCGGCAGCCCGGCGTACGCGACGGGCGTCGGCCTGATCCTCCACGCGGCGCGCAAGCAGCCCGGCCGGATGGTCCGCAGCCTGGACGGGGCGGGCACGTTCTTCGGACGGATGCGGCAGTGGGTGAGGGAGTTCACGCAGGGCGCATGAGGCGATTAAACGCAGCACACCAATAGCGAACGGAGCGGGCGGCGATGATGGAGAAACGGTGGCACCCGGTGCAGCGGATGGTGTCAGAACGGCCAGGGGCGGCAGCAGCGACCACACGCTCGGGAGAGCGAGGATTCTCGGCTCCCGAAGTTGCGGGAGGGATGACGATGGCGAACTCGGACAGAGACCTCCGGCGCTACGCAGCGATCAAGGTGGTCGGCGTCGGCGGCGGCGGCAGCAACGCGGTGAACCGGATGATCAGCGCGGGCCTCCGCGGGGTCGAGTTCCTCGCCATCAACACGGACGCGCAGGCGCTCGCCCTCTCGAACGCCGACAAGAAGATCCACATCGGCGGCAAGCTCACGCGGGGGCTCGGCGCCGGCGGCGACCCGGAGATTGGGCGGCAGGCGGCCGAAGAGACCCGCGAAGAGATCACCGAGGCGCTCGAAGGGGCGGATATGGTGTTCGTCACCGCGGGGATGGGCGGCGGAACCGGCACCGGGGGCGCCCCGATCGTGGCGCAGGCGGCGCGCGAGCTGGGCGCGCTCACGATCGGCGTCGTGACCCGGCCGTTCGGCTTCGAGGGTCGGCGGCGGGCCATCAACGCCGACGAGGGCATCCGGAACCTCCGCCAGCGCGTCAACACCGTGATCACGATCCCGAACGACCGGCTCCTTCAAGTCGTGGACAAGAGCGCGACTGTGGTCGAGGCGTTCCGCATCGCGGACGACGTCCTGCGCCAGGGCGTCCAGGGGATCGCCGACCTGATCACGGTGCCCGGCCTGATCAATCTGGACTTCGCCGACGTGCGGACCGTGATGGCGGAGGCCGGGTCCGCGCTGATCGGCATCGGCGTGGCGAGCGGCGAAGCCCGCGCCGCGACCGCCGCCAACGCCGCGATCTCAAGCCCCCTCCTCGAGACCTCGATGGAGGGCGCGCGCGGGGTCCTGATCAACATCACCGGCGGCCTGGACCTCGGCCTGATGGAGGTGAACGAGGCCGCGCAGATCGTGCAGAAGGCGGCGGACCCCGAGGCCAACATCATCTTCGGCGCGGTGATCGACGAGCGCCTCGACGGTGAGATACGCATCACCGTGATCGCCACGGGCTTCGAGACCAAGCGCACCGACGTGGAGGAAGCGCCGGAGCCGGCTGCGGTGGGCGCGGGCGCGCAGCGGGAAGGGAGCCGGCTCGGGCTCGACGACCTCGACATCCCGGCGTTTCTCCGGAAGCGCTAGGAGCCATTCCCGCACGCAACGCGTGGGCCGGAGGCTGTGGGTCCCTCCGAGTGCCATGCCTGCGTTCAGGCGCGGGACACACATCCTGCCGGCCTTCTCCGGATGGGGCAGGGCCCGGTCTCCCGAGCGGAGCCCGTTCGCACTCCGTCCCTCGCACGTGGACCGCACCGCAGGCACCGTAGGCACGCTCCTCTTTTCCATGCGCGCGCAGGGTGTTACTCTATGAACTATGGTCACGTCTCACGAGGAGCACTTTGCCGCCGTCCGGGCGGCGGTCGAAGCGTGCTTCCCGGTCCGCGAGGTGTGGTTCCAGGACGGCCGCCCGATCTTCGCCATCGTCCCCGGCCCTGACGACAAAGCGCGGTTCCTGCGGTTGCGCGGAGCCCTGAGCGGCCTCGGCCTCCTGCCCCTCCTGCGGCGGCGGGACGGGGAGACCGTGCTCCTGCTCGTCCCCAGGCCACCGCTCGGCCGGACCCAGTGGGCGCTGCCGGTCGGCCTGTTTGTGGCAACGCTCGGAACCACCTTCTGGGCCGGAACGCAGATGTCTCAGGGAGGCTGCATCCCTGCGTTCCTGCCTCCGCTCGCCAGCGGGGCGGCATTCTCGCTGTCGCTCATGGCCATCCTGTTCTGCCACGAGATGGGCCACAAGCTGGTCTCGATCTGGCGGGGGATCGATTCCAGCCTGCCGTTCTTCATCCCGCTGCCACCGCTGCTGTCCGGGCTGTCGATCGGGACGATGGGGGCCGTGATCCTCACCCGGACGCCGTCGCCGAACCGCGACGCGCTCGTCGAGCTGGGGGCAAGCGGCCCCCTCGCCGGATTTCTCGTGGCGGTTCCGGTCCTGATCTACGGCATCCGGCATTCCCTGGTTATCGCGCACTCGGCGGTCCTCGGGCGCGGCTGTCAGCTGATTACGATCCCGTCGCCGCCGTTGTTTGATCTGATGGTTCAGTGGATCCTGCACCCGGCGCCGTCGGTCGATGTGGTGATGCACCCCGTCGCGTTCGCCGGGTGGGTCGGCCTCTTCGTCACCGCGCTCAACCTGCTGCCCGCCAGCATGCTGGACGGAGGGCACGTGATGCGCGCGGTGTTCGGCCCTAGAGTCCATCTGATTGTGTCGTATGCGGCGGTGGGCGTGGGGATCGCGTTGGGCTACTGGTTCATGAGTATCCTGATCCTGTTCATGATCCGCCGGGGCCACCCCGGGCCTCTGGACGACTGCTCGCCTGTGACCCCGGTCCACAGAGCGATGGCCGCCGTGCTGATTGTGGTCTTTGCGCTGAGCGTCGTGCGTCTTCTGCCGTTCTAGGAGCGCCGCATGGCCGACCACGCCGTCCTCGTTGAGGCGATCAATCTGGAAAAGCGGTTCCGGACGTTTCACGCCGTCAAAGGCGTATCGTTCCACTGCTACGCGGGGGAAGTGTTCGGCCTCCTCGGCCCGAACGGCGCGGGGAAGACCACGACGATCCGCATGCTGACGACGATCCTGCGGCCGACCGCGGGAACGGCCCGGATCGCCGGGCATGACGTCGTGACCGAGGCCCCGGAGGTGCGGCGCGCGATCGGCGTGCTCCCGGAGAACGCGGGGGTCTACGGCCGGCTCACCGCCCGGGACGCGATCCGCTACGCCGGCCGGCTCTACGGGGTGGTCCCGGACGTGCTCGAGGCGCGGATCGAGGCGATCGCCGGGGCGCTCGAGCTGACCCCGCACCTCGACCGCCTGACCGACACCTTCAGCAAGGGGATGAAGCAGAAGGTCAACATCGCCCGGGCGCTCATCCACAACCCCCGCGTGGTGTTCCTCGACGAGCCCACCTCGGGCCTGGATGTGCTCTCGGCCCGGTCGGTCCGCGACTTCGTCCTGCGCTTCAAGCAGGAAGGCCGCTGCGTGGTCATGTCCACGCACATCATGGAGGAGGCGGAGAAACTCTGCGATCGGGTGGCGATCATCGCCGGCGGCCGGATGCGGGCGGAGGGCGGGCTTGAGGACCTCAAGGCTGAGACCGGCCTCGGGCTGGAGGAGATCTTCATGCAGCTCGTGGAGCAGACCGTCCAATGATCCGCGCCGCCCTGTCGTGGGCGAAGCACCGCCGAAACGGGGCGGCGGCAGCCGGGCCCGCCCCGGGGGAGACCGGGCGGTGGGTCCGCGCCATCTACGGGAAGGAGACGCTCGAGGCGGTCCGTGACCGCCGGACCCTCCTCGTCATGATCGTGCTGCCGGCGGTCTTCATGCCGGTGGCCACCCTGGGGATCCCGTATCTCGCCCAGCGTCAGGAGCACATGATCCAGACCGTTACCCCCAAGGTGGCGATCGTTGGCGAGTCGCAGGGCCTGATCCACCTGGCCTACCGGACTAGGCTGATCAGCCCGGTGCGGGCGAAGGATCCGGTCGCGGCGCTGCGCCAGCGGCAGGTGCTCGCGGTCCTCAAGATCCCGCCCAGGTTCGAGCAGATCATCGCGCGGGAGGGACAGGCGCACGTCGGCCTCCTCTACGACGCGAGCGACTCTGAGAGCACCGCCGCCCGCACCCGGATCGTCGACCTGATCTCCCGGTACAGCCAGCAGATCGTCGCCGTGCGGCTCGCCGCCCGGCATCTGAACCCCAAGGACCTGCTGCCGGTCGTGCTCGACGAGCGCAACGTCGCCACCGAGCGCCAGCTGACGGGACTGCTGCTGGCGAGCCTCCTGCCGTTCTTCATCGCGATGTGGGCTGTCGTCGGCGGGATGTCGGTGGCCGTCGACCTGGCGGCGGGCGAGAAGGAGCGGGGAACCCTCGAGTCCCTGCTCGTGGCCCCGCCGAGCCGGGAGGCGATTGTGCTCGGGAAGTTTCTCTCGGTGATCACGGCCTCGATGGGAGCGGTCGCCGTCGTTCTGATCACGATGATGGTGAGCCTCCGCTGGGGCTATCCGTACCTGCTGCACACGACGAAGAAGCTGGACGTCAGCCTCCCGCTCGGGACCGCGGTCGTGATGCTGGGGGTGGCGTTCCTGTTCGCCGCGCTCGTGAGCGCGGTGCAGCTCGCCGTGAGCATCTATGCGCGGTCGCCCCGGGAGGCCCAGCAGTACATCACCCCGCTGTACTTCGTCACGGTGCTGCCGGCCCTCGCGGTCCAGTTCGTCAGCGAGTGGCAGCGCTCGGCGTGGGCGTACCTGACGCCCGTCCTGAACGCGTTCTTCGCGTTCCGGGAACTGCTGCTCGGGACGGTGAACTGGGGGCACCTTGTCCTCGCCGCCGTGTCCTGCGCGTTCTACGCGGCGCTGGCGCTTGAGATCGCGATCACCCTGATGAGCCGGGAGTCGGTGATCTTTCGGACCTGACACATCGTTTGTCCCTCGCGGGTCCTCAAGACAGCTTCCTGCCATTCCGCTGAATATCCGTGCCGTGCGTGGCCCATGCGCTCCGCGGATGTCCCGTCTCAAGACCGCGATGCCCCGGTGTCCGGCGCTCGTGGCTGCCATCCTGCCGGATCTACGACGGGCCATCCCACGGATCGCGCGACCAGCAGTTATTCCCGGGCCATTGAACCTGTGCGCCACCTGTGGACTGGAACGCGGGGAGGATGCGTCCGGCCCAGAGAGAAAGGGCAAGACGCCCCGAATGGGTCCGTCGCCCGTCTAGAATCCCACCCTATGCCTCGCCAGGCGGGATTTTTACCCTTGAGCCACAATATCTTGTGTGCTAGTATCCATAGTGCTCCCAGATCTAGGAGAAGAATCGAACGCCTGTGCGCTGTCCCTATTGCGGAACCACGGAAACCAGGGTGCTCGACTCCCGGTCGATCGAGGACGGTGACGGGATCCGCCGCCGGCGGGCGTGTGGCGCGTGCCGCCGGCGGTTCACCACGTTTGAGCGGGCGGAACGCGTGGTGGTGCACGTCATCAAGCGGGACGGCCGGCGGGAGCTGTTCGACCGGGAGAAGATCCTGACCGGGATGCTGCGGGCGTGCGAGGGACGGCCGGTCGGCCGGGCGGCCCTCGAGGCCGTGGCCGAGGAGATCGAGCGGTCGATCGTTGACGCCGGCGCGGCGGCGGTCCCCAGCCGTGAGATCGGGGACCGGGTGATCGAGCGGCTGCGCCAGCTCGATGACGTCGCCTACGTGCGGTTCGCGTCGGTCTATCGCCGCCTTGATGACGTGGACCGGCTCGTGGAAGAGATTCAGGCGCTCAAGGCCCGCAAGCAACTCGAGGCCGAGCTCCGGTCGCAGGTTCTGCTGATCCCGATCGTCCCCCAGACCTCCGGACAGAACTAATCGATGGCCGCCGCGCAGCCGCCGTACCCCATATCTCTGCAGGAGGAGACGCCCATGGCGAAGACCCCGGAGCAGACCGCCGCTTCGCAGATTTCATCGCAGCCGACCGCCCAGCCGGTTCCCGCCGCGTCGGAGGCCAACGCCCTGCCCCAGGAGACGCTCGAGTTCTTCAAGGGGGACGAGCTGCGTGCCCGCGTCTTCCATGACAAGTACGCCATGCGGAACCTCGAAGGCGAGGTGCTCGAGCTAACGCCGGTGGCGATGTGGCAGCGGATCGCCCGCGGCCTGGCGGACGTCGAGCCGACCGAGGCGGCACGCGAGCGGTACGCCCAGGAGTTTTACTGGCTCCTGGACGGCTTCCGGTTCATCCCGGGCGGCCGGATCATGCACGCGATCGGCAATCCGAAACGCGTGACGGCTCTGAACTGCTACGTCAATCCCATCAGGGATGACAGCATCGAGGCGATCTTCGATTGGATGAAAGAATCGGCGCGGACCTACTCGCTCGGCGGGGGCGTCGGCGTGGACATCAGTGGACTCCGCCCCGCGGGCGCCCCGGTGAACAACGCCGCGCGCACCAGCACCGGGTCCATCTCCTTCATGGAGTTGATGTCGCTCACGACGGGGACGATCGGCCAGAGCGGGCGGCGGGGCGCGCTCATGATCACGATCGCCGACGATCACCCGGACGTTCTGGCCTTCACCAGGATCAAGCGGAACCAAAACAGGGTGCGCTACGCCAACATCAGCGTGCGCATCAGCGACCCGTTCATGCGGGCTGTTGAGGATGACGGCGACTGGACGCTGAAGTTCGACAACGAGCGCGTGCAGATGCGGCAGACGGTCAAGGCGCGCGAGATCTGGAAGGAGCTGATTTACGGCGCCACGCACCACGCGGAGCCCGGTGTGATTTTCTGGAACACCATGAAGCGATGGAGCACGTCCGAGTACAACGGGATGAATGTCGTTACCACGAACCCCTGCTC
>JAPVSX010000021.1:0-13214 GCA_047519495.1 Armatimonadota bacterium | reverse complement strand
TGCGACTCGCCGGCGACGAAGTCACCGACCGCGACCTCGCGGACGTCAGGCGCCGTCTCGACGACCGTGCCGCAGAACTCGTGGCCGATGATCCGGGGAGGATGCACGCGGGACGCCGCCCAGGCGTCCCACTCGGCGATGTGCAGGTCCGTGCCGCAGATGCCGCCCGCGTGGACCCTGACGAGCACGTCCCCCGGGCCCGGGTGCGGGACCGGCACCGACCGGATCTCGAACCCCGGCCCCGGCGCCGGCTTGACGAGGGCGCGCATCTCCTGCGGCATCCGCGCGGCCCCGCGGGCCCCTCAGGAGGCGGGGGGCGCCGCCAGCACGGTCCGGTAGTCGTCGAGTGCGAGGCGCACCGGGCCCCGCCGGACGGACAGGGCGTACGCGATCAGCTCCATCGTGCGGGCGACCGCCTCCTTGAGCCCGGCGACCTGTGGGTCGGTGGCGAGGATCGTGTTCAGGTCGTAGCACCGGCACGCCTGGTACAAGACCCGGAACAGCTCGAATTCTTCCGCGAGCGTCTCGGGCACGTCCGGGTGCCGGAGGAACGCCTGGTAGAGCGCCTCCGCCGTCCCCCCGGCCCGGGCCGCCTCTCGCTCGAGGCGGTCCACGGCGGCGCGCTCCGCCTCGTCATCCACCGCCCGGTAGGCGTTGTAGGCGATCTCGCGCTTGCGATCCGGCGTCTCCCCGATCAGGAGGCGCCCCATGAACTTCCCGAGGGGCAGCGCCTCGAGCACGTTCCGCTCCCGGACGTCCCGCTTGAGGAGGATCACGCTCGACAGCGGGGTCGGCTTCATCGGGTTCGTGACGACGCGGTCGGCCGGCAGGATCTTCGTGGCATCGAGCATCCCGCGCGCGTTGTCGAACGCGATCAGGCGGGCCAGGAGGACGCGCACCTGGTCCCGCGGCACCCCGCGGAAGTAATCCTCCGCCGCCCGGGCGTAGACGCCATCGTGGCCCGTCGAGTCCAGGATGTCCGCGACGAGTCCGTCGAGCTCGGCCCCGTGCGCGCGCAGGAACTCCTCCGCCACGTCGGGGACGTTCTCGAGCGGCGACCGCAGCATCTCGTACGCGGAGAGCGGGAAATTCTGGACGAGGTTGGTCCGGAGGTAGAAGATCTTCTCGCTCGTGTACGCGTACGCCTCGATCGGCTGGCTCGGGTCGAGCGCGCTGAGCGGCACCACCGTCGTGGCGTTGGCGAGATCGAGCCCGCGGACCTGCCCGGCCGCGCTCCGGTGCTCCTCGAGCCAGCGGAAGACGCGGTACCCGCGCACCGGCTCGCCGTGGGCCGGCGTCACCTCGAGCGGCGCGATCCGGCGGCCGTCGCGGGTCGCGTACGCGTACCGCACGTACACCCAGTCGTCCGAATGGAATCGGGTGTCGGGATAGGTCGTCTGCAGCCCGTAGGAGGACGTGGACTTGCCCGTCCCGGTCGGGGCGATGTACAGGACGCCGCGGCCGCCCTTCTCCACGCAGGCGCCGTGGATGCTGTGGATCCCCCACTCCTCGGCCAGGACCCGCCCCACGGCGCCCAGGACCCAGGACTTGAGCTGGCCGTAGTACGACGTGTTGAAGAAGACGATGGTGCTGGTGCGGCGGCTGTAGTAGGCCGCCTCCTGCTGGTCGGCGACGCCGCCGAGGGCGAACACCGTCACCTGGGGGTGCGCGGGGGGCGTGAGCCCCGTGATCGTCCGCCACTCCTCGGGGCTGTACCAGTTCGCGACCCAGAACGCCGCGAGGTGGGGGGAGTTTGTGATCGCCCGCACGCGCACGCCGTGGATGACGACGTCGTGCAGCGCGAGCGGCTCCTTGCCCGCCTGGCGCACGATGTGCTCGACGGCCGCCGCGACCAGCTCGTCCCGCCGGCCCTCGACCCGGTCCACCGACTTGTCGTGCACGGCGGTCCGGGTCTTCGTTCGGGTGACAATGTTGCTCGACCCGATCGGCGTCCCCGGCCACTCCGGCGCCTTGACGGTGGGATCGGGGGGGAAGGTAAACGCGTCCACTACGATCCGTCTTCGGTTCGGCGGAGCCGGACCCCTTCCGCCTTACGCATGGCCCGAAGCGTACCGTTTGCGCGCCCGGGCTGCGTCCCGCGGCCTGCCTTTACGTTCCCGTGACGCGATTGTGACGATTGCCTCACAGCGTCTCCCCATGATAGAAAGGAAGAACACAGGCGAATCGGGGCCCTCCCCGGGCCCGGGTCCGGGCCCGGGGAGCGCACCCAGCGGGATGAGGGGCAGGAGGCGGAGAACCGATGAGACATTCGGGTGGACCGAGCCCGAGCGGCACCTCAGGGGGCACGGAGATGACGACGGCGCCCAGACCAGGCCGCCAGGCGGGCGGCCACATCCTCGTGGTCGACGACGAGCCGCACATCGTCGAGCTGGTGCGGTACAACCTGGTCCATGAAGGCTTCGAGGTCTCGATCGCCCACGACGGGCACGACGCCCTCGAGAAGGCGCGCGAGCATCCTCCCGATCTGATCATCCTGGACCTGATGCTCCCCTACGTGGACGGCCTCGAAGTCTGCCGGCGCCTGCGCCGGCAGTCCTCGGTCCCGATCCTCATGCTGACCGCCAAGGAGGGGGAGCAGGACCGCGTCCTGGGGCTTGAGCTCGGAGCCGACGACTATGTGACGAAACCGTTCAGCCCGCGCGAGCTGGTCGCCCGGGTCCGCGCCATCCTCCGGCGTACCGGCCGGGAGGCCGGGCGCACGGTGGAGGCGCCGCTCTCGGCCGGCGGCCTCGGCCTCGACCCGATGACGCACGAGGTGGGCCTCCACGGCCGGCCGGTGGACCTGACCACGAAGGAGTTCGACCTGCTCCGGCTGCTGATGAGCCATCCGAACCAGGTGTTCACCCGGGACTTCCTGCTCGAGCACATCTGGGGCTACGAGTACTTCGGGAGCACGCGGACGGTGGACATGCACATCAGCCGGCTGCGGGAGAAGATTGAGGACGACCCCAACGCCCCGACGTACATCGTGACCGTGCGGGGCGTCGGATACAAGTTCAAAAAGGATCCCCCCGCCGGGGCACCCGCCGCCGCGGGCGCCCCCAGGTGGGGGCAGGCGGGCAGGCCGGGATGAGACACAGCCTCCGGTGGAAGCTCACCGGGAGCTATCTGCTCCTGGTCGTGTTCTCCCTCGCTGTCGCCGCAGCCTACCTGATCCCGGCGATCGCCCGCTTCTACGTTTCGGCGTACCAGCGGGAGATCCTCAACCAGGCGCGGATGGTCGCCCGCATGCTGGAGACGTACCGGGCGGAGGGGACGGACCTGCGGCGCCTCGACGAGATCGCCAGCGGCTTCTCCTGGCGGAACGGCGTGTACGTGGGGGTTCGTGACGCGTCCGGCCACCCACTGCCCTCGAGCCAGTGGGACAGCGGCACCCAGGAGCCGGTCCCCCCCGAGGTCGCCGCCGCCGTCCAGAGCCGGCCCGCCACGTCGATCCGCTATGATGCGCCGCGGAAGGAGAACCGCCTGTTTGCCGCCGTGCCGCTCACCGCCGGGACCGCCGTCCAGGGCGTGGTCCAGATCAGCGTGCCCCGGGTCTGGATGGACCGGGCGCTCGAGCCGGCCTGGATCGCGCTCGGGACGGCCCTGCTGCTCGGCGCCGTCGCCGCGCTCATCCTCGGCGCCTGGCGCGCGCGCACGCTATCGGCGCCCGTCCTCGAGCTGGCCCACGCCGCCCGCCGGATCTCCGCCGGCGACCTCACCCGGCGGGTCGCGGTGCGCGGCGAGGACGAGATCGGCGTGCTCGCCCGCACGTTCAACGCGATGGCCGAGGAACTGCGCCAGAAGCTCGCCGCGGTCAGCGAGGAGCGCAGCAAGATCGAGGCGATCATCTCCAGCATGAACGATGCCGTTGTTGCCGTGGACGCCGAGGGCACGATCCTGCTCCTCAACCGCGCCTCCGCCGACCTCCTGGGGCTCCCCCCGGACGCCCGGGGGCGCCGGCTCGGGGAGCTCCTCGGGGAGCATCCGCTGTGCCGGTGGATCGAGGTCACGTGCGCCCGCGGCGCGGACATCGAGGAGGAGCTGGCGGTCGGCGCGCCGGACGAGCGGCTTCTCGAGGTGCACGCGACGCCGCTGCGGGGCCCGGCCGGCGAGGCGGCGGGCGCCGTCGCCGTGGTGCGCGACGTGACCGACGTCCGGCGAACGGAGCGGCTCCGCCGGGAGCTCACCGCCAACGTTTCCCACGAGCTCCGCACCCCGCTCACCTCGATCAAGGGGTTCGCGGAGACGCTGCTCGGCGGCGCCATGGCCGACGAGAAGACCTGCCGGCGGTTCCTGGAGATCATCGACAGCGAGGCCTCGCGCCTCATGAAGCTCGTGGACGACCTGATGGCCCTCTCCCGCCTGGAGTCCCGGGCGGTCGCGATGGAACCCGCCCCGGTCCGGTTGGACGAGCTCGTCTCGGAAGCGGTTGGCCGGATGCGGCCGCAGGCTGAGCGCAACCGGATTGCGCTGCGCGCCGGCAGCATCGCGCCTGCGGTCGTGATGGCGGACCGGGACCGCATCCTCCAGGTCTTCACGAACCTCCTCGACAACGCGATCAAGTTCACGCCGGACGGCGGCACCGTGGAGGTCACGGCCGGGATCGAGGAGCACGAAGCGGTGATCTCCGTCTCCGACTCGGGCCGGGGCATCCCCGAGGAGCACCTGCCGCGGGTGTTCGACCGGTTCTACCGGGTCGAACGTTCGCGGAGCCGCCTGCCTGCCCGCCTGCCCCCTCCGGGGGACCCCCACCCGGGGAGACCCGGCATGGGCGCCTCGCGCAGCGGGGGCGACGCGGGGGGCACGGGACTCGGGCTGGCGATCGCGAAGCACATTGTCGAGGCGCACGGCGGCCGCATCAGCGTGACGAGCCGGGCCGGTGAGGGGAGCACGTTCACGTTCACCCTGCCGCGCGCGGCCGCGGCGCGCGCCGCGCCATCCTCGTCAGTTGAGTAGCCTCCGCAGCTACATCTCGCCGAGGTAGCTCTTCCGGACGAGATCGTTCTCCCGCAGCCGCTCCGCCTGATCCGTCAGCACGATCCGCCCGGTCTCGAGCACATAGCCGCGCCGCGCAATCCCGAGGGCCATCAGGGCGTTTTGCTCGACGAGCAGGATCGTGACGCCCTGGGCGTTGATCTCCTGCACCGTCTGGAAGATGAGTTCCACGAGGACCGGAGCGAGCCCCATCGAGGGCTCGTCGAGGAGCAGGATCTTCGGCCGGGCCATGAGGCCGCGCCCGATCGCGAGCATCTGCTGCTCGCCGCCGGAGAGGGTCCCGGCCGTCTGCGAGAGGCGCTCTTGAAGGCGAGGAAAGAGCTGGCACACCCGGTCGAGGTCGTCCTGCACCTCCCGGACGTTCGCGCGTGAAAACGCGCCCATCTGGAGGTTCTCGAGGACGGTCATCCGGGGGAAGATCCGGCGCCCTTCCGGCACCAGGCAGATCCCGTGCCGGGTGATATCGTGCGGCGCGAGCCCGTGGATCGGCCGGCCGTCCAGGAAGATTGAGCCCGGGCGCGGCCGGAGGAAGCCTGCGATCGTCTTGAGCGTCGTGCTCTTGCCGGCGCCGTTCGCCCCGATCAGGGTCACGATCTCGCCCTGCTCCACCGTAATCGAAACGCCGTGGAGGGCGTGGATGTGCCCGTAGAACGCGTGGATCCCGTCTACGACCAGGCCGGCCATGGGCCCCTCACGTCAGCGCCGCCTTCCCGAGGTACGCCTCGATCACGCGCGGATCGCGGCGGATCTCGTCCGGGCTCCCTTCGGCGATCTTCTCGCCGTGGTCCAGCACCGTCACCCGGTCGGCCAGGCCCATCACGACCCGCATCTGGTGCTCGATCAGCAGCACGGTGAGCCGGAGCTCCTTCCGGAGGCGGCGGATGAACTCCATGAGACGGCGGGCCTCCTCGGGGTTCATCCCCGCGGCCGGCTCGTCGAGCAGCAGGAGCCGCGGCCGGAGCGCCAGCGCCCGGGCGATCTCGAGGCGCCGCTGGTCGCCGTACGCGAGGTCTTTAGCCATCTCGCCCTCGCGGCCCCGGAGGCCGACGAAGGCCAGCAGGTCCTCGGCCGAGCGGTGAGCGCTGTGCTCCTCCGCCGCCACCCCTGAGGTGCCGAGGACGATCCGGACCGGATCCGCCCTGAGGTGGCTGTGCATCCCAATCAGGACGTTCTCGAGGGCCGTCATGTTGGCAAAGATGCGGATGCTCTGGAACGTCCGGGCGATGCCCAGGTGGGCGATCTCGTGGGGCTTGCGGCCGGTGATGTCGCGCCCCGCAAACGTGATCATCCCGGCGCTGGGATGGTACAGGCCGGCGATCACGTTGAAGAACGTGGTCTTCCCCGCGCCGTTCGGCCCGATCAGGCTGATGATACTTTCCGCGGGCACCGTGAAGTCCACGCAGTTGACCGCGACGAGGCCGCCAAATGACTTGGTGACGCCCCGCGCGTCCAGCAGCGGTCCGCCCGGCGCGGTGTCCACGGACCGGCTCATTGCCGCAGACATTCCGCGCCTCCCCTCACCCTCACAACCCGCCCTCCGGCGGGGCGGCGGCCGGGGCCGCCGAGACATCGGTCGGCGGGATTTCTCCCGAGCCCCGCTCGGAGATGATCGCCCGGATCCGCCGCTCGGGGAAGAGCCCCTCAGGCCGCAGCAGCATCAACAAGATCAGCCCGAGGCCGTAGAGGAGAAACTTGAGGTCGACGAAGTTGACCTGCGTGAGCACAGGAATCCCCCACGCCTGGCCGAGGCTGTGCGACCACTGGGTGAGGTCGTTGAGGAACAGGCTCTGGAACTCGTAGAGGATGCCCGCGCCCGCGATGACGCCGAAGACGCTCCCCATCCCCCCCAGGACGACCATCGCCAGGATCGTGAACGAGACCGTGAAGTTGAACTGATCGGGGCTCACGATGCCGAGCTTGGCCACGTACAGCGCGCCGCCGAACCCCGAAAAGAACGCGCCGAACGAGAACGCGAGGAGCTTCGTCGTGGTCAGGTTGATCCCCATCGATGCCGCCGCGATCTCGTCCTCCCTGACCGCGAGCCAGGCGCGCCCGAGCCGGGAGTCCCGGAGGCGAAGGACCGCGACCACGGACAGCACGATGATCCCGATCAACGTGTAGTAGTAGGGCACCGGGTTGAACCCGAACTGGTAGCCGAACAGGGTCGGCTGGTCGATGCCGACGATGCCATTCGTGCCGCCGGTGTACTTCGGGAGGTTCAGGAACACCGTCGGCACGATCTCCCCGAATCCCAGCGTCACGATCGCCAGGTAGTCGCCGCGGAGCCGGAGGGTCGGCGCCCCCAGCAGCGCGCCGAAGATGCCGGCGATGATCGCGCCGACGAGCAGCATCGGCCAGAACGGCAGGTGGAGGTGATAGAATGGGGAGGCGGCGAACGCGTACGTGTACGACCCGATCGCGAAGAACGCGGCATACCCGAGGTCGAGCAACCCGGCAAAGCCGACGACGATGTTCAGGCCGAGTGCCAGCAGGGCGAACACGGCCGCGTCGGCCGCCGCGTTGATGTGGCCGGCGTTGCGATCCACGAACGGATAGAGGAGAAAGAGGACGAGGACCCCGAGAGAGATCCGGTACGAGGCGAGCCGCCGCAGCACGCCCGCCGCGGGCATCGCAGGTTACGTCCGCTCCGGGAGCTGCTGGCCCAGCAGGCCGGTCGGCCGGAAGATCAGGACCAGGATCAGCACGGAGAAGATCGTCACCTCGGCCCACTGGAATCCGACGTACTGGGCGGTCATGACCTCGATGAACCCGATGAGGAACCCGCCGAGCGCGGCCCCCGTTGTGTTCCCGATCCCGCCGAGCACCGCCGCCGTGAAGGCGATCAGGCCGGCCCGGAAGCCGTTGATGAACCAGGTGTTGCCGTAGAAGAGGCCGGTGATCACGCCAGCCGCCCCCGCGAGCACCGAGCCGATGAAGAACGTCAGCGCGATCGTCTTGTTGATGTCGATCCCCATGATCTCGGCAGCCATCCAGTCCTGGGCGGTCGCCCGCATCGCCTTGCCCAGCTTCGTCCGGTTCACGAACACCTGGAGGGCGATCATCATGACGAGGGACGAGAAGATCACGACGAGCTGCATCTGGCCCAAGCTGAGCAGGCCGACCGCGAAGAACGGGTTCGGGATGAGCTGGGGGAACGGCACCGGCGACGGTCCCATCCAGAGCTGAAGCAGGTTCTCGAGGCTGAAGGAGACTCCGATCGCGGTCAGGAGCGGGGCAAGCCGCTGCCGCCCGCGCAGCGGGCGGTACGCGAACCGCTCGATCACAACCCCGGTCGCCCCCATGACGAGCATCGCAACGAGGAACGCCACGATGAGCGCGAACGTGAGAGCCGCCGCAGCCAGGTGGCGGGTGGCGCCGAGGAGCGTCAGCGCGGCAAGCGCCACGAACGAGCCGGCCGTGTAAACGTCGCCGTGGGCGAAGTTGATCAGCTCGATGATCCCGTAGACCATCGTATACCCGAGGGCGATCACCGCGTAGATCGCCCCCAGCGACACGCCGTTGATGAGCTGCTGTCCGAAGAGGACCCAGTTCATCGACACGCGGGATAAGGGGGCGGGCCGCGCCGCCCCTTCATCCCGGTCCGAAGGTGGAGATTACCGACTACAGCTCAAAGTTCAACTGAGTAGCGAACTCCGGTTTGCCGTTCTTGATCCGGTACACGCTGATGACCCTGTTCGTGGTGTCTCCGTTCTTGTCGAACGAGAAGGTCCCGATGATGCTCTTATAGTTCTTCAGGGCAGCAACATGCGCGCGGACCTTCGCCCGGTCGGGACCGACGGCCTTGACGGCATCGATGATGACCTTTGCCGCGACATAGGCGTTCGCGCTGTAGGCGCCTGGGTTGTCATTGAACCGTGCTTTGTACGCCTTGATGAATCCCTGCGCTCCCGGCAGCTTGTCGACGTTGATCGACGCGACCGTGTAGTACGAGTCGTCCGCCGCGTCGCCGGCGATCTTGAGGAACTCGTCATCGCTGATACCATCCCCGCCCACGTAGGGGGTCTTGAGCCCGACGTCCGCCATCTGCTTGCGAATCAGGCCGCCGCCGGTCGTGGTCACGCCGCCGAAGAACACCACGTCAGGGTTCTCGGACTTGATCTTGGTCAGAATCGCGTGGAAGTCCTGTGTGCCCTTCGGGATCCCGTCGTGGCTCACCACGGTGCCGCCGAGCTTCTTGAATTCCCTCTCGAAGTTGTCGGCGATGCCCTTGCCGTACGTCTCCAGATCATCGAGGATGGCGACCTTGCGCGCCTTCAGGTTCTTGTACGCAAAGTCCGCCGCGACCGGGCCCTGAATGTCGTCGGTCGTGCAGACCCGGAAGTAGTTGATCTGAGTGGGATGGGCCTTGCGGACATCCAGCGCGCCGAACTCCGGCTTGGTGAGGCTCTCGTTCGTCTGCGATGGGCTGATCTGAACGATCCCGGTCGCGTTGGTGATCGGGATCGTCGCCTTGCCGACGTTGCTGTTAAAGTTGCCAACGATCCCGACAACCGCCGGATCGGCAATCAGCTCCTGCACGTTCTTGGCGCCCTGGGCGGGGTCGTGCACGCCGTTTACCGCGTCGTCCTTCAGTTCCTCCGCGAACTGGTACGGACCCCCAGCCTTATTGGCCTCCTCGACCGCGAGGATGACGCCATTGTTTGTCGGTCCGCCCTGCGCCGCCTCCCCACCCGACATCGGCAGGTCCACGCCGATCTTGACGGCCGTGGCCGCGCTGACAGGATGCAGCCCCCCGCTGCCGGGCACCATGAGCACGAGCACCGCGAGGGCGCTCAGAATTGCGACCGCTCTCTTCACTGGGAACCTCCCCCTTTCATGCGGATCGGATCTCGCGAGTCTCTTCTCGATATAGACATCATAATAGACTTCACAAACATCGCGCGTCACCCTACGTGCTCATCCTCAGCGCTGAGATAACCGTCCGCCTCCCTTCGTACCGAACGCGCGTTCGAAAACCCGGGCCAAGCCCCCAGAGGACCCGCATCGGTCATCGAGCATCCATACGTTCGCGCAGGGGAAAGAGGTTCCCTCTTGCCCAAAGGTGGGGCAGTCCTCTGCCGTGATTCGCCGGCAGGCCGCAACGCTTACTCTCCGAGGTAGGCCTTCTTCACCTCGTCGTTCGCCTGGAGCTCGGCCGCCGGCCCGGCGAGGACGATGCTCCCGGTCTGCAGGACGTACCCGCGGTGGGCGATCGTGAGCGCCATGTACGCGTTCTGCTCGACGAGCAGGATCGTCGTCCTCTGGCGGTTGATGTCCTGGATCGCCTCGAAGATCTGCTCGACGAGGATCGGCGCGAGCCCCATCGACGGCTCGTCCATCAGCAGGACGCGCGGCCGCGCCATGAGCGCCCGGCCGATCGCCAGCATCTGCTGCTCGCCCCCCGACAGTGTCCCGGCCACCTGCGTCCGCCGCTCCTTGAGCCGCGGAAACAGCGTGAACGACCGGTCGAGGCCGTCCTGGATCTCCCTCGGGTCGATCCGCGTGAACGCGCCCATCTCGAGGTTCTCCTGGACCGTGAGCCGCCCGAAGATCCGCCGCCCCTCCGGGACCTGGACGACGCCTTTGAGGACGATCTCGTGCGGCGGGACGGCCGTGAGGCTCTCGCCCTCGAGCCGGATGTGTCCCTCGCGCGGCCGCAAGAGCCCGCTGATCGTGTTCAGCGTCGTGCTCTTCCCGGCGCCGTTCGCGCCGATCAGCGTGACGATCTGCCCGGCCTCCACCTCGATTGAGAGGCCCCGGAGCGCGTGGATCGCGCCGTAGTAGACGTGCAGGTTGTCGATCTCCAGGAGCGCCATCGGGTCACCTACTCCGGCATCTCGCATGGCCCACGCTGTGGGCGCGCGTTGGCTCACGCGCGTATTGGCTCACGCCACGTGCCATCATGAGCCTGCGACCGCGCGCCGCGTGCCGAGGTACGCCTCGATCACCCGGGGATCGCCCTGGATCTCGCGCGGCGTACCCTCGGCGATCTTCATCCCGTAGTCGAGGACGGTCACGCGGTCGGAGATGCCCATCACGACCCGCATCTGGTGCTCGATCAGGAGGACGGTGATCCCGAGCTCGTCGCGGAGCCGGCGGATGAACGCCATGGTCTCGAAGCTCTCGCGCGGGTTCATCCCCGCGGCCGGCTCGTCGAGCAGCAGGAGCACGGGGCGCGTCGCAAGCGCGCGCGCGATCTCCAGCCGCCGCTGCTCGCCGTACGGCAGGTTCTTCGCGAGGAAGCCGGACTTCCCGTCCAGCCCAGCGAAACGGAGGAGCCTTCGGGCCTCGTCCAACGCCCCCCGCTCGTGCCGTCGGGTGTCGGGCGTGTTCAGGATCGCCCCGATCCAGGTGGACTTGAGGTGGATGTGCAGGCCGACCAGGACGTTCTCGAGGACGGACATGTTCCCGAACAGCCGGATGTTCTGGTAGGTCCGCGCGATCCCGAGCCGGGCGATCTGGTCGGGGATGAGGCCGTCTATGCGCTCGCCCCGGAACAGGATGTGCCCCTCCTCGGGGCGGTAGAACCCCGTCACGCAGTTGAAGACCGTCGTCTTCCCCGCCCCGTTGGGGCCGATGATGCTGTGGATCGCGCGGCCGGCGACCTCCAGGTCGAGTCCGTTGATCGCCACGAGCCCGCCGAACCGCTTGGTCATCTTCCCGGTCACGAGAATCGCCATCCCGGCCCCCCTAGCCTCCGCGTCCTGCGGCGCCGGCGACGTTGCCGTGCGGCGACAGGCCGGCCGCCACCGCAATCGCCTCGGGGGCCGCCCCGGGCTCCTGCGTGTGCAGCTCGCGCTTCTGGGCGGCGGCCGGCAGCAGCCCCTCCGGCCGGTAGAGCATCATCGCGACCAGGACGGCCCCGTAGACCAAGAACCGGTACTCCCCGAACTCCCGCAGCAGTTCCGGCAGCCCGATGAGCACCAGCGCGCCGATGATCACGCCCCACAGGCTGCCCATCCCCCCCAGGATGATCAGGACGAGGACGTTGATCGAGATCTGGAGGTTGAAGCTTTGGGGAAACACCGATCCCAGCATGGCAGCGAAGATCGCGCCCCCCATCCCGCCCATCGCGCCGCCGAGACCGTAGGCCAGCAGCTTGGTGCTGACCAGGTTGATTCCGATGGCCTGCGCGACGTCCTCATCCTCCCGGATCGCCATCCAGGCCCGCCCGAGGCGCGAGTCCTGGAGGCGCCAGGCGATGTAGGCGACGATGGCCGAGGCCACGATGGTCACGTAGTACAGCTGCTGAGGGCCGCCGAGCGTCAATCCGAGGACCACCGGCCGCGGGACCGCCAGGATCCCGAACGACCCGCCCAGCCACGGGCCCAGGGCGTCGGAGAGGACCAGGATCCGTACGATCTCGCCGAGGCCCAGGGTGGCGATCGCGAGATAGTCGCCGCGGACGCGGAGGACGGGGATGCCGAACAGGACGCCCGCCACGAGCGAGACCACGACGGCAACGGGCACCGCCGTCCAGAACGACCAGTGCGCGACCCCCAGCTCCCCCCGCGACGTGAGCAGCGCCACAGTGTACGCGCCGATCGCAAAGAACGCCACGAAGCCGAGGTCGAGCAGGCCGGCAAATCCGACCTCGAGGTTGAGGCCGAGCCCCATCAGCGTGTAGAGGCCCACCAGCACCATCACCTGCGCGACGAACGGTCCGCCGGCGACCGGCACGAGCAGCAGCGCCAGGATCCCGAGGGCGAGGACGCTGAGGCGGAACCCGCGCCGTCCGGCGGGGGGCAGTGCGGTGAGGCGCCCGCCGATGCTGCCGCCCTGGCGGGTCCACGCGCCGTGCAGCACCCACGTTGCGACGCACACCAGGGCGGCGCCGGACCACGACGGCCCATCGATCCCGAACAACAGGCCCCGAACCGTCTGGGGAAGGCCCGGGCGCTGCAGCAGGAGCTGCAGCAGCTCCTGAAAGATGCTGAGGATGAGGACGGCCACGAGGCCCCAGACGAGCGTCCGGCGGAGACCGGCGGGGATCAAGAGCAGGAGCGCGCCGAACAACCCGCAGGCGCCCTCTACGAGGAGCAGCAGGGCGCTCCCCGGCGTCAGGTCGCGGCCGAACGTCAGCAGGCCGTAGAGCGCCGGCGAGGCGTTCACGAACATCACGCGCAGGGCGACCCGGCTGCCGACGAGCAGGAGGACGACCAGCGAGGCGCCGACCAGGAGCCCCACCGCCGCCCCCCCGAGGAGCGTGCGCAGGC
>JAPVSX010000020.1:0-3100 GCA_047519495.1 Armatimonadota bacterium | reverse complement strand
CACGTCGCCGAGATTGGAGGGATGGCGCCGGGGTCGTTTGCGGCCCCGGCCACCGAAGTGTTTCAGGAAGGGCTGCGGCTGCCCCTCGTCAAGATCATGCGCCGGGGGGAGTACGTGCGGGATCTCTGGAAGCTGGTCCTGGCCAACCACCGGACGCCCCGCAGCACGTGGGGGGACTTCCACGCGATGATCGGATCCCTCCACATCGCGGAGCGCCGGGTCCATCGATTGCTGGACAAGTACGGCGTGGCGTTCGTCAATGAGGCATGCCAGGAACTCATGGACCATGCTGAGCGATGGATGCGAGAAGAAATCCGCCGCATGCCGGACGGGGAGTATTCCTTTGAGGATGTCATGGAGGACGACGGCGCCACGGAGAACCCGACCCACTTTCGCGTCACAATGGTGATCGGGGGCGATGAGATTATCGCGGACTGGTCCCGCTCCGACCCGCAGGCCCGAGGAATCGTGAACGCCACCTTTGGCGTCACCGCATCCGCGACCTACAACGCCATCTTCCACGTCACCGACAAGAACATCCCCCACAACTCGGGCTGCTACCGGCCGATCAAGATCATCGCCCCGCCGGGGACCTGCGTGAACGTGAGGTACCCGGGCCCGTCCGTGGCGGGCAACACCGAGAGCCACCCGCGGATGGTCGACCTGATCCTCGGCGCCCTGGCCCAGGCCGTGCCCGACCGGGTCGCCGCAGCCGAAGGGGGGACATCCTGCAACTTTTTATTCGGGGGTGTTCACCCGGAGACCGGCCAGTACTACGCCAACTACCATTTCGAAGGGGGCGGCTGGGGGGGGCGGCCCTTCGCCGACGGCAACAACGCCCTTATTGTGCCCAACGGCAACTGCCGCAACACTCCCGTGGAAGTCTTTGAGACGCGCTATCCCTTCTTCACGCACTCGTACCGCCTCGTCCAGGACTCCTCAGGTCCCGGGACATACCGCGGCGGGCTGGGCACCCAGCGGATCATTGAGGTGCTGCCGCCGGCGGAGATTACCGTCAGCGCGGTGTTCGAGCGGCTGAAGGTCTCGCCCTGGGGACTGTTCGGGGGCGGGCACGCCAACAACGCGGCGATTCTCGTCAAGAAGCGGGGAGACACCACCTTTCGCACCTTTAAGGAAGTGTACGGGACGATCAGCCCGGCGAAGTTCGTCAACTGCGTCGTGTCTCCCGGAGACCAGATTCTCCTGCAGGCGCCAGGCGGCGGGGGGTACGGGGATCCGCTCCAGCGGCCGGCCGAGTCGGTGATCCGGGACATCGACCAGGGGTTCATCTCGGTGGACGCGGGGCGGTCCCTCTACGGTGTGGCGGTGCGGAAGAGCAATGGTCACCATGAACTCGATACGGGAGGAACGGACACCCTGCGGACGGTCATGCAGAAGGCCCATGCCTCAGGATCTGTCCTCGGCCGGTAACGCAAGGAGGCGCGCATGGGAGGGCATTGGGAGCAGCGGAACGTGGACTGGTGGGAGACGAACGTCATCAACTGCTCGCTGTGCGGTCAGATGATCCCGCGCGACATCTGGGCGGTCGACGAGGGCGGAGAGAAACGGCTGTTCTGCGGCCCCGAGTGCGAGCGCCTGTACCACGAGTACTGGTTGCCGAAATACGGCGCGGCGCAGAAGGCCGCGTCGTCCCCCTGATGGCATCTGGCGCGCGGCGGATCGGCGCTGTTCGAGCGGCGATCGTCGGCCCCGGCCTGATCGGGCGGATTCATGCCGAGGCGATCCAGAGGGTCGGCGCGGGGGTTCGCGCCGTGGTGGGCAGGACAGAGGCTACGGCGGCGGCCATGCGGGACGAGGTGGGGGCTGAGCGGGCGACCGCGGATCTCTCCCTTGTTCTCGCCGACCCCGACGTCGACGTCGTTCATATCTGCACGCCGAACATTTACCACTATCCCATGGCGCGGGCGGCTCTCGAGGCCGGCAAACATGTAGTGCTGGAGAAGCCTCTCACCATGACCGTCGCCGAGGGGCGCGAGATCCTGCGCCTGGCCGAGGCGAGCGGACTAGTCCATGCCGTCTGCTTCAACAACCGGTTCTACCCGCTGGTGCAGGAAATCCACGCGCGGGTGCGCCGGGGCGATCTCGGAGAGGTCCTCTCCGTCCGGGCCTCGGTCCTGGAGGACGGCCTGCTCGAGCCCGCCGACTGGAACTGGCGGCTCGATCCGTCGCTGGGCGGCCCGTCGGTGGCGCTCTCAACCATCGGCTGCCACCTGATCGACCTGGTGACCTTCATGGTTGGGGATGCCGTGGCGGAGGTCTGCGCAGACTTGAAAACGGTCCATCCCCGCCGTATGGGGACGGACGGGCACCGCGAGGTGGAGGTGGATGGCCAGGAGATTGCGCATCTCCTCGTCCGCTTCCGCACCGGGTGCCGGGGATTGCTCGCGGTCTCACAGGCGTCGGCGGGCCGGCGGTACGATTACACGATAGAGGTGGACGGCACCAGGCAGGCGCTCGCGTGGCGGGCTCCCGACAGCAACGAGCTGTGGATCGGGCACCGGGGTGCCCCAAACCAGATCGTGGTGCGCGATCCCGCTCTCCTGACAGATCGCGCCCGCGCGTACATAGGGTACAGCGCGGCGTTCCGGGAGGGGTTCGCCGAGACGTTCAGGCAGTTCGTGGCGCACGTGTACGAAGCCATCGCGGCGATAGAGCCTCCTCCTCCGACTGACGCCGTCTACCCGTCCTTCCATGACGGCGTCGCTGCCCTGTGTGTCCACGCCGCCGCTCTCGCCAGCAGCCGGTCCGGCCGCTGGGAAGAAGTCGCGTACGGGGATGCCTGAGCTCGTCCGGGGTGTGCCGTGAAGCGACTCGAGGGCAAAGTTGCTCTGATCACAGGCGGCGGCAGCGGCATTGGGCGGGCCGCGAGCCTCCTCTTCGCCGCCGAGGGCGCCTCCGTCGCCGTGGGGGACTGGGACGAGCGGGGTGGGCAGGAGACGGTGGCTCGGGTGGCGGCCGAGGGAGGTACGGCCGTCTTCGTCTGCGCGGATGTCGCCCGGGCGGCGGATGTCGCCGCTCTCGTGGAGACCGCGCAGGAGCGCTTCGGTGGTCTGCACATTCTGTACAACAACGCGGGCAT
>JAPVSX010000019.1:0-11109 GCA_047519495.1 Armatimonadota bacterium | reverse complement strand
TGACCTCGAGGACCTCGCCGATCATCTCGGGGTCCAGGGCGCTCGTCGTCTCGTCGAACAGCATGAGCGCGGGCCTCATCGCCAGCGCCCGCGCGATCGCGACCCGCTGCTGCTGTCCCCCCGAGAGCTGCGCCGGGTACGCGTGGGCCTTGTCGGGGATGCCCACGCGGGCCAGGAGCTCCCGCGCACTCGTCTCAGCCCGCGGCCGGGGCCACCCGCGGACGCGCACCGGCGCCAGGGTGATGTTCTGGAGGGCCGTGAGGTGCGGGAAGAGGTTGAACGACTGGAAGACCATCCCGACCTCGCTGCGGACGGCATCGATGTTCCGCAGGTCGTCGGACAGCTCGATGCCGTCCACGACGATCCTCCCGCCGTCGTGCCGCTCCAGCCGGTTGATGCAGCGGATCAGGGTCGACTTGCCGGACCCGGATGGTCCCGCGATCACGACGACCTCAGCGGGACGGATCTCGAGGGTGATGCCCCGGAGAACGTGCAGCGCTCCGAACCACTTGTGGACGTCCTCGAGGAGAATGATCGGCCCGCCGGGCGCGGACATGCCGGCGCGATCCTGGAGCACTAGTGTCCCGCCTCGGCGATGTACCGCCGCTCCAGCCGCTGGCTGAGACGCGATACGGGATAACTGATCAGGAAGTACATCGCCGCAACCGTGATCCAGATCTCGAATGACGCCAGGGTCCGTTCGACGATCTGGCGCGCGGCGGTGGTCAGCTCGAAGACGTTGATAATTGCCGCGAGGGAGGTGTCCTTCACGAGCGTCGTAAAGAGGCCCATCATCGGCGGGATCATCCGGCGCGATGCTTGAGGCACGATCACATGCCGGATCGCCTGAGCGTGGGAGAGCCCCAGAGAGCGTGCGGCCTCCATCTGGCCGCGCGGGATCGACTGCATGGCCCCGCGGACGATCTCGGCGGCGTTGGCCGCCGCGAAGAAGGTCATCGCGAGCGCCGCAGCCACCAGCGGATTGAACCTGATCCCGAGCGCTGGGAGCCCGAAGAAGACGAAGAACATCTGCATGATCAGCGGCGTCCCTCGGAAGACCTCCACGAAGGCCGTCGCCCCGACGGACGCGGCGCCCCCCCTCCTCAGCAGCAGCAGGCCGATGGCAAAGCCGAGCACGGTTCCGAGGAGCATGACCAGGACGCCGAGCGAAATCGTCACGCGCAGCCCCTCGATCAGGTAGAAGAGGTTCCTGGCGACAACGTCCCAGCGCACCGGGGCCTCACAGAGACGAACGAAACGCCGGACGGAGATACCGCGTGAGGCGAAGCTCGGCGGTCCGCAGCCCCGCCGAGACGAGCAGCACCAGCGCCAGATAGATGAGGGTGGCCAGGCCGTAGACCTCGAAGCTGCGGAAGGTCCAGGTCTCGAGATCGCGGGCCAGGAAGGTGAGCTCCACGATCCCGATCGTGGAGACGAGCGACGAATTCTTCACCAGCGACACGAAATTGTTGCCGAGGGCCGGGAGGGTGATGCGCACCGCGATCGGCAAGACGATGTGCCGGAACTGCTGCCAGGTGGTGAGGCCGAGGGCCGCGGCGGCCTCCCTCAGCCCGCGGGGAACGGCCTCGAGCCCCGCGCGGAAGACCTCGGTGTTGTATGCGCCTGTGTAGAGCGAGAGGGCAAGCAGCCCCGAGACGAATCCCGACAGACGCAGCCCGATCTCCGGGAGGCCGAAGTAGATCAGAAAGATCTGGATCAGCAGCGGCGTGTTTCGAAAAACCTCCACGTACCCGGCGCCGAGCGCCTGCAGGGCAGGAACCTGGGAGCGCCGCATCGCCGCTCCCGCGACCCCGAGCGCTGTGGCGATGAGAACGGCAACCGCGGACACCTCCAGCGTGAGGAGCGCTCCCCGGAGCAGCACGGGGAGCGCTACCGGCAGAATGGAGAGGCTGATCGTCATGTGGTGAGCGCGTCAGAGCCAGATCAGGGCAGCCTCAGCTCCGGCGGGCACTTGGTCGGCGGCAACAGGTCCCCCGCCACAGTGCCAAACCACTTGTTGAAGAGCTGCCCCATGATCCCTTTGGCGCGGATCTGCGCCAGCGCCACGTTCACTGCGGCCAGCAGGTCCTGATCCCCCTTGCGCACGCCCATGCCGTAAGGACCGGGCATCTGCGGCGGCCAGCCCACAACCTTGAGCGACGGGTCCTGCTTCGCAAAGGCCAGGAGCAGCACGTCGTCTTGCACAAACGCGTCGGCCCGGCCTTCCTTGAGCGCGAGGAGCGCTTCCGAGTTCTGGCCGAAGGTGGTGCGCTGCGCCTGGGGGGCGAGCAGGGCGGTCACGCGGTCGCCGGTCGCCCCCTGCACGGTGGCGACCCGCTTCCCGTTGAGGTCGGCGAACTTGGCGATGGCGGTGTTGTCGCGCTTCACCAGAATGAGATGCCCGGAGCAGAAGTAAGGCACCGCAAAGTCTATGGTCTCCTTGCGCGCCGCCGTGATGGTCATGCTGGCGATGACGATATCGATCTGGTTCGTCTGCAGCATCGGAATCCGGTTCGCGGATGTGACGGTCACGAGCTCCACCTTGTCCGGACTACCCAGGATGACCCTGGCGATCTCTCGAGCGATATCGATGTCGAAGCCAACCCGCTGACCGTGTTCATCGATAAATCCGAAAGGGGGAAAATCGGCTTTCACCCCGGCGATGAGCCTCCCCCGCTGCTTGACGGTGTCGAGGGTGCCTCCGTAGGCCGAGGCGAGGGCTATCGCACTGATGGTAAACCAGACGAAGAGCACGCGTGGGATGATCCGCATGGCTCGACCTCCTCGCATGGTGGGTCGTGAGCAGTACCTCCTGCCCCCCACCAGGCTGATCCGTCCTCATCCCATAGGTTAGCGACGGCGTCCACGTCCTCCTTGGTCGTCAGGCCCGCCGCCCGGCGGCGGGCAGGCGGCGTAGGCTAACGGCCCGGTGGCAGGCAGGCCTCTCGATAGATTCGTGAGGTGGCGCGGGAGAGCGGGTTCGGTCCGTAGAAGTCCCTCAAGGAGGGCACACCCGCATGAAGATCGGCGTCGTCTTTCCCCAGACCGAGATCGGGGCCAATCCGGCTGATGTTGCCGAGTTCGCCCGGGCGGCCGAAGACCTCGGCTGCGATCACCTCGTAGCCTACGATCACATCATGGGAGTGGTCCCGAGAGGCTCGGACTGGATCGGTTACACGCACCGGGACATGTTCCACGAGCCGTTCGTGCTGTTCGGCTACCTCGCGGCGATCACCCGCCGCCTGGAGCTGGTGAACGGCATCCTCGTGCTGCCGCAGCGCCAGACGGCGCTCGTCGCGAAGCAGGCGGCCCAGGTGGATCTGCTGAGCGGCGGGCGCCTGCGCCTGGGCGTCGGCGTCGGCTGGAACAGGGCGGAGTTCGAGGCGGTGGGCGCGGACTTCCACACCCGGGGCGCCCGCATCGAGGAGCAGGTGGCGGTCCTCCGGGCGCTGTGGACCCGGGATGTCGTCACCTTCGAAGGCCGATGGCACACGATCGTCCAGGCCGGGATCAACCCGCTGCCCGTGCAGCGGCCGATCCCGATCTGGATGGGCGGCGAGAGCGACGCGGTGCTCCGGCGCGTGGGGCGTCTCGCCGACGGATGGATGGCTGGGGGCACGCTGCGGACGCCGACCTCCCGGCTGCCTCGGACCGCGGGCGGCTACCCGGCGATGGTCGCCCGGCTGCGGGAGTACGCGCGTGAGGCGGGCCGGGATCCGGCGAAAGTCGGGCTCGAGCTCCGGATCAACGCTGCCGATCCGCCCGGCGAATGGGCCCGCGCCGCCGCGGAATGGCGGGCGCTCGGGGGAACGCATCTCAGCATCACCACGATGCGGGCGGGGCTCACCTCTCTGCGGGCGCACATCGAGGCGATGCGGCGCGTCCGCGAGGCGCTGGGGAAGGCCGGGGCGGCGTGACGGGGTCCGCCGGCGCTCCCGGCGTGTGGCGCCCCCGCCCTATTCGGCCGCCGGCGCGCCCATGATGGCCGAGCGCTGAATGTCTTCGTAGCGGACCTTGGCCGCGTCGAACGCTTCAAGGTTCGTCGCGAGCTTCTTGAAGGTCTGGTCGAAGCCCGGCAGCGTCTTGCGCTGCCTCGTCAGCGGCGTGGTGCGCGCGAGGACGAAATTCTTCACGTACGGGTGGCGGATCCCGCGTTTCTTGAGGCGGGCGACCACGTCCGACAGGACCTCGTCCGCCCGCCGGACGAGGCCGGCGCGCTCCTCGCGTTCAGGCAGGGTCGTGCGGAACAAGCCCTTGAGGAACTTGTCCACCCGGCGGAGGATGGGCGCGAAGGCGCCGCCGGCGAAGCGCTTGTTGGTCTCGTAGAGGAGGCCGAGCGTGATGAAGTGCGGGGCCTCGAATTGGAAAGCGAAGTCCTCCTCCCCCTGCGACGGCTCCTCCTCGATCAAGCCCCGGTACATCCGGATGACCTCCAGAGACTTCTCCTTCAGGTTGTGGGCCTTCTCGGTGTTGAGGGCGAGGATCTGGAACGTCACCTCGGCCTCGGGCACGACGATCGCCGGGATCATCCTGGCCTTGAGCCTTTCCATGACGGCCCGCCGGTGATTGCCGTTGGGCGTCCAGTACTGGCCGGGTTTGGGGGACACGACCACGATCGGATCCACGAAGCGGTCGATCTTCTTGACCACGGCCAAGAGGCGCTTGGTGTGGGCGGGAGACAGGTCTCGCTGATACGGGGTCGGTTCAACCTGCGCCATGGGCAGCAGGGCGAAGATCTGCCAGTGGTCTCCCACGGGCTCTCGGTAAATGGCAAGGGCGCGGCCGCCGTCGCGTTCGATCTGCTCGGCCAGGTTCGCGGCCTGGTTGGATGGTGTTTCGTTTGGGAACACGGCCCAGCGGTCCATCGCATCCCCTCCACCGGCCCGCGGTCGGCTGGCAGCGCGGTCGGCCCGACCCGGCGCGGCGCGCCGCCCGCCCCGCCAGAGAGGTCATTGTTGGCGGTGGCAGGCGTCGAGACCTTTGGGTGCGGCAGAGGAGTGGTGGTGTCCAGCCGGCTCCCCCTCCCCCGTCCGAGGACTTCCGACAGGAGTCTCTATCTGGGGATTCGTGACAGGATTTTTACTTCGAACCCATACGGTGCAGGTAAGACTGCAGCGGCAGGCGTTGACGAGGAGGGACTGTCGTGACGATCAAGGGTGTTCTGGGGATCGGGCTCGCGGCGCTGCTCATCTTCGGCATGAGCACCGTTTCACCCGCCGAGCCGGTGCGGGTGATCAAGGTCTCCATGGTTTCGTTCAAATTCACCCCCGACATCCTCGCGTTCAACGAGGGCGACCGGGTCGTGCTGCACCTCGAGAACATCGACGAGAAGCGCCCGCACTCGATCGCCTCGCCCTACTTTTCGACGGTTGACCTGACGCTGCGCGGGGATGTAAAGCAAGCAGTGTCGAAGGACGGCTGGAAGTACGTGATGCTGGAGCCCGGCACAAAGGGCGAGGTCGAGTTTGTGGCCCACGGCCGCGGGCAATTCACGTTCATCTGCACGCTGTTCACTCATGCCTCTCAGGGGCAGACCGGCGCCTTCGTCGTCTGGCCGGCCGGCTACAACCCGAAACTGTAACGGTCTCAACCTCAACACCGGGCTCGACCTTGTAGGGTACCGGCCAGACGCCCGTGCCCCGTCCCCCTTTTCCACAGGTGGGAACCCTGCTGGACCGCCATGCGCCCTCGGAAGCCCTCCCCTTGCAAAGGGCGATCGCCCCGGTCTGACCTCCAGTCGGCGGCGCTTGCGTAGCTCCCCCCTGGCAGGTTTGGTAGGCCCTCCCATTGACACGAACACTTGTTCGCCACTATGATGGGCGCATGGGAACGCCGCGTGAGGATGAGCCGGTGGAGACGCCGCGCGAGTTTGTAGAGACCCAGGTCAAGTCCGTCCTCAACAGGGTTCGGGGGATGCCCTTCCGGTGGTCGATCAACCCCTACCGGGGATGCTCTCACTCCTGCCCCTTTTGCTACGCTCGGCGGACACACTGGTTTCTCGACGAGGATGGCATCGATCGGTGGTCCTCGAAAATCTTCGTGAAGATCAATGCCCCTGACGTGTTGCGCCGTGAACTGGCCCGTCCAGGCTGGAAGCACGAAGAGGTCGCCCTTGGGACGGCCACCGATCCCTACCAGGCAATCGAAGGCAGGTACCGGATTACGCGGCAGATCCTGGAAGCGCTGCGGGATTTCCGCACGCCGGTCGGGATCGTCACGCGCTCGCCGATGATCATCCGGGACCTCGACCGGTTGACCGAGCTCGCCCGATGCGCCGGCGTGACCGTGTGCATAAGCCTGGTCACGATGGACACCAGCATTGCGCACGAGGTGGAACCCAATGTCGCCCGTCCGGAGCAGCGACTGCGGACGGTTGAGACGCTGTCATCCGCCGGCATCAGGACGGGTGTGCTCCTGGCGCCGATCCTGCCCGGGCTCACCGACGATCCCAAGAGCCTCGCGGCGGTCATTCAGGCCGCACGCGACCACAAGGCCCATTTCGTCGGTCACAACGTGCTCCACCTCGGCGAGATCACGCGCGATTCGTTCCTGCGCTATCTGCGGGTCCGACATCCGCGGCTGATGCCGAGGTACGAGCAGATGTACCGGGGCAAGTACGCCCCGAACGGCTACCGCGCGGACATCTCCCGTATCGTCGCCGCGCACAAGGCGGGCGTGCGCATCTCGGCCCCGCGATATCTCGAGCCACCGCGGGAGCCCGAGCAGCTCACGCTGCTCGCGACACCTTAGCCCGCCGGATCGTTCCCGGCCGATCTTGCGCCTGCTCGGCGAGTTACCGTGGGTGATCGGCGGCTCATTGCAGCGCGTCGAGCGCCCCCTGCCCTGTTCCCCACCCGCACGCCGGATCCCGAGCAAACGCGAGCGCACTTCGAACGAATGGGCTGGCGAAGGGCAGCCCTCTTGTACCGAGCCCGGGCGTTCATCTGAGGGTCACGTATCAGGCAGCCGCCGAAACAGGGAGATCCGCGGCCGCGCAGAAGAACTCCTTGATCTCCCCCGCGCCGATGTGATGGCCGCGCCGCGGCTGGACCGTCGGGCCCGTCCGGCGCGACCGACACGCGCGGGGAGGCCTGGAGGGCGTGCTGATGGCCGAGCGTCCGGATCTCCTGCTCCGAGAAGATCAGCAGCACCTGATCCATCCCCTGCACCATCCGCAGGATCACCAGCATCCCCTGCTCGTGGTCGAGGGCCGCGGGGCGATCCTCAAGGACGTCGAGGGCCGGGAGTACATCGACGGCCTCGCGGGGTTGTGGAACGTGAACGTGGGGCACGGCCGGAAGGAACTGGCCGAGGCCGCGGCCGACCAGATGTCCCGGCTCGCGTTTGCCTCCAGCTACGCCGGTGCGTCCAACGTCCCGTCGATCCGCCTGGCGGAGAAGCTGGTCTCCCTCGCCTACCCAAGCACCTCCGGCGTGTACTTCACGACGGCCGGCGCCGAGTCGAACGAGTCGGCGTTCAAGACGGCCCGCTACTATTGGAAGGCCCACGGCAGGCCGGAGAAGGTGAAGATCATCTCGCGCATTCACGCCTACCACGGGGTCACGATGGCGGCGATGAGTGCCACGGGGATGGCGGCGTACCACAAGATGTTCGGGCCGCTCGTCCCCAACTTCATCCAGATCGCGCCGCCCTACCCGTATCGGTGGGCCGGCGGCGGAGATCCGGGCGCGGGGGCTGCGCAGGCGCTCGAGCAGGCGATTGTGCAGGAAGGGCCCGATACCGTTGCGGCGTTCATCGCGGAGCCGGTCATGGGGGCCGGCGGCGTGATCGTGCCCCCTCCGACCTACTTCCCGAAGGTCCGCGAGATCTGCGACCGGTACGGCGTGCTGCTCATCGCCGACGAGGTCATCACCGGGTTCGGCCGAACCGGCCGGTGGTTCGCGCTCGGCCACTGGGGTGTGCAGCCGGACATCGTCTCGTTCGCGAAAGGCGTGACGAGCGCGTACTTGCCGCTTGGGGGCATCCTCGTGTCCCAGAAGGTCCACGCGGCTCTGCTCGAGGCGCCGCCCGACAGGAAGTACATGCACGCGGCGACGTACTCCGGCCATCCCGTCTGCTGCGCGGTGGGCCTGCGGAACGTCGAGATGATCGAGCGCGACGGCCTCGTCGAGCGGGCGGCCGTCATGGGGAAGCGCCTGCTCGCCGGGCTCGAGACGCTGCGGGACCTGCGCGCCGTCGGGGACGTGCGCGGCCTGGGGATGATGTGCGGCGTCGAGCTGGTGGAGGACAAGGCGACCAAGAAGCCGGCGATCGGCCTCGGCGGGCGCGTCGTCCGCGAGGCGATCTCCCGCGGCCTGCTGCCGCGGCTGCGGGCCGGCTCGGCCGAGCCGCCGATCGGCGACACCATCCTCCTTGCCCCGCCGCTCATGACCCCGGAGGAGACGCTCGACCGGATCGTCGCCACCCTGCGCGCGGCGGTCACGGCGGCGACAACGTAAGCGGGCGCCCCGCGGCGTTCAGTCGTCGCGCGCCTGGATCAGACGGCCTCTCCGAGATGCCCCGGACGCTTCTCGCGGGTCGGACCCTGGGTCTCGCCCGTAAACTCGTGCCAGGCCATGCGCTGGTTGGCCGCCAGTTTCCTGAAGTCGTCCGGACAGAGCAAGATTCGCCTGAGGGGTGCACCGCTCCGGCCGCCCGGGCCGAGGCCTTCGATCCGCGCGTACCACCCCCGCATACCGGGCGTGAACTCCTTGCCACACTGAGAGCAGGTCAGCACCGGTCCACCCCCTCGTCCAGCTTCTCGGGATGCGCTCCTGCCGTCATCATACACGAAGAGCGTGTGGCCGTGCACCCGCGGGGGCCGCGATAAGCCTGCCTGCTCTCCGGGGAGAAATCAATGTGTCTGGAGAATGTGTCTGGATGAACAGCACTGTGTACGGCGATCATCAGGAGGTGATTGGATATGCGGCATCTGTGTGTGGCTGTAGCGCTCTTCACCTCGCTCGCGGCGCCGGCGCTGGCCGCGTCGTCCGCGGCCCTGCCGTATAACCTGACGTTCTCGCCGAACCTGAGCACGACCGCGAACACCGGCACGGTGAAGGGCACGTTCGGCGGCGTTCCGGTTACCGGCGCCTACACGGGCACCTCGACATCGGGGACGTTCACCCTCACGGCCTCGGGGAAGACGTTCGCCAGCGGCACCTACACCTGCGGTGGGTCTGGGTGCGCCTTTACCGGCACCGTGGCCGGGAAGAGCGTCACCGGAATGAGCCTGACCTCGTCGGCGTTTGTGACCGGGACGGGCAAGGCCACCTCGGGCGTTTTTCCGAACCACGGGGCGTGGGTGTCGGCCGTGGCCGGTTGGGCGAACGCCAACCTGAGCGGCTCCCAGCGCGGCCAGATCGTCTCCGCGGCCGCTCGGATCGAGGGCTCCCAGGCCTCAAACGGGCGCGGCGGCAGTCCCGGAGGGCGGGCGGGCGATAGCCCTTCAGGGCGGGGGGGCGAGAGTTCCGGTGGCGGACACGGGGAAGGTCACAGCGGGCGCTGAGGCTGTGCCAGAGAGTCCGGAGTCCCCGAGGGGAGCGGGTCCGCCGCTCCCCTCCTCTCCCCCGCGTTCGCCGGTGCCTGTGCGTTCCCCCTGGAGGAGAATCTGAGGGGTGCTGCGAACCCCAGGCCTCGAACAAGATCTCAGGCGCAGAGTCGTTGCAGACGTCGCAGCTTCTGGTTGGAGGATCGTAACGATGCCGTTGCGCCACCGTCCGCGATCGCCGGTCCCGTCGACCCATCCCCTCCTCCTGGAGTGGTGGACCGACCTCGAGGCGGACAGCCGGTCCATGAACACCCGCCTCGCCTACGTCCGCGACGTCAAGGACTTTGCCGAGTACGTCCAGGGGCGCCTCGAGGATGCCACCTCCGAGGATCTCGTCCAGTTCGCCCGGCGGATGACCGAGGCCGGGCTGTCGGTCGCAACCCGCGCCCGCCGCATCACAGCGCTCCGCCGGTTCTTCGAGTGGCTCCGGCGGCGGCAGCGGCGGCCGTTCTCCGTGGCCCAGGACCTGAACCCGCCCCGCCGTCCCCGGCGTGTCCACCGCTGGTGGACGGAAGACCAGGTCGCGCAGTTCAGGACCGCGTTCCAGGGGGACGCGCCCCGGGTCCTCCGCGACCGGGCGATGGCGGAACTGGGCCTCATGGGGCTCCGGGTCAGCGAGGTGATCAGGCTCGACATCGAGCGGATCGTGCACCTGTCCGACCCGGCGCGCGCGGCGATCGTCGTGTGGCGCAAGGGGAGCAAGGAGCAGGTGCTGCCGCTTACCGCGGACGCCCGCGGGGCGCTCGTGGACTGGCTCAGGGTCCGGCCGGCCGTGCCGACGACCGCACTGTTCTTCCGGATACCGTTCCAGGAGCGGCGGAAACGGCTCCACTACGCCAGCGTCGAGAAGATCTTCAAGCAGTACGCCGCCCGCGCCGGGGTGCCGATCCCCGAAGGCATCGCGTTCCACCACCTCCGCCATACCGCCGGGCAGCAGATGGCTAACATCGGCCTCGGGATCGAGGAGGCGCAGCGGCTGCTCGGCCATGAGAGCCCGGTGACGACGCAGGTGTACTACGAGGTGACCGACGCCCGGCTCCGGCTTGCCGCGCAGCGCCTCCGCTACCGGGGACGGGCCCGCGCGGCCGCGCCTCCTCTGTCCCCGCGCCGCCTTCGCGACCGGAACTTTTCCCCGCCCCCGGGCGCTTAGGACGCCGGCGGCCTCTTGGGTCGCCGATGTTTTAGCCGAGAGGAGGTTCCGTGATGCCCGGGACCCTCGCGCCGTTTGTCCCTTCTGCCGGAGAGTCATGGAACACCGCGAAGGCCGCCCACCTCTTGCGTCGTGCGGGCTTCGGTCCGCTTCCCGACGAGGTGGCCGGCGCCGTCATCGCCGGTCCCGACCGCGCCGTGGAGGAGCTTTTCAATTTCCCACCGGAGCCGGCTCCGCCGGCGTCTGACGAGATTCGGGGGGTGGAGACCCGGCTGGATACTGCGCTCGACGGCCTGCGCCGCATCGGGAACGGGAAGATCAACTTCAAGGAACATCCGGAGCTACGCGCGTTCTTCGAGGAGGCGAACCGCGCCCACGGTCGGGGCATCCTGGACCTGACCGCGTGGTG
>JAPVSX010000018.1:0-7237 GCA_047519495.1 Armatimonadota bacterium | reverse complement strand
TTGTAGCACAATTTCATATCGGCGCTTTGTTTCAGGGCAAACCCAGAGAGATCTGGGGGCGCAAAGCCACGGGACAGGCCAGCGGTGCTGGCAAGTCGGCCGGGTTGCCGAAGCGGCAACGACATCCCTCTCCGTGGCAAGCGTTGGGAGGGATTTCTGTTTCGTCGACATTCCCAGCGCTTGCCGCACCGTCGCTCTCCATCCGGCCAGACTGCGCGCATCGCAAAAAGAGCGCGGAGGCCGGAATGGACATCACCGAACTCTTGATCCTCACCAAGGACCGGGGAGCCTCCGACCTCCACCTGACCGTTGGGGCGCCGCCGATCCTCCGGGTCAACGGGAAGCTCACCCGCCTCGACTACCCGGTCCTCACCCCCACGAGCATCCACGAGATGCTCTACGACGTGCTGACGGACGAGCACAAGGCCCGGTTTGAGGAGACGCACGACCTCGACCTCTCCCTTGAGCTCACGGACGTCGGCCGGTTCCGCGTCAACGTCTTCGTCCAGCGCCTCGGCGACGCGGCGGCATTCCGGCTGATCCCGACGGAGATCAAGGGCCTCGACGCCCTCGGGATGCCGGTGGTCCTCAAGACCCTGGCGATGAAGGACCGCGGGTTCTTCCTCGTCACCGGGCCCACCGGCTCCGGAAAGTCGACGACCCTGGCCGCGATGGTGGACCTGATCAACACGGAGCGGACGGACCACATCATCACGATCGAGGACCCGATCGAATTCGTCCACCAGCACAAGAGCTGTATCATCAACCAGCGGGAGGTCGGCCCTCACACGCGGTCGTTTGCGGCGGCGCTGCGCAGCGCGCTCCGGGAGGACCCCGACGTGATCCTCGTGGGCGAGATGCGCGACCTCGAGACGATCCAGATGGCGCTCACCGCCGCGGAGACCGGCCACCTGGTCCTCGCCACCCTCCACACGAACAGCGCCGCGCAGACGATCAACCGGATCATCGACGTCTTTCCTCCGCACCAGCAGGACCAGATCCGCGTGCAGCTCAGCGAGGCGCTGCTCGGCGTGCTCGCCCAGACGCTCATCATCCGGGCCGACGGGCGCGGCCGCGTCGCGGCCGTCGAGCTGCTCGTCGCCAACCCGGCGATCCGGAACCTGATCCGGGAGGGCAAGACGTTCCAGATCCCCTCGATGATCGAGACCGGCGCGAAGGACGGGATGCTGAGCCTGGATCAGTGCCTCCGGGACCTGCTCCGCCGCGGGCTCATCTCGCCTGCGGACGCCTTCTACCGGGCGACGGACAAGGAGGCGTTCGCCGCGGCCGATCCGGCGCGGCGGCCCGAGTTCGCGGGCCAGCGGCCGGGAGGGCAGCGGTGACCGGATCGGCCGGATCGTCCCCGCCGTACACGCTCGTCGACCTGTTTCGGGCGATGGCCGACCGCGACGCCTCGGACCTGTACGTGAAGGTCGGGGCGCGGCCGATGTTCCGGGTGGCGGCCGAGGTCCGGCCTTCCGAGTTCCCCCTCCTGCCGCGGGAGGCCACCGAGGCGCTCATCACGTCGGTGATGATGGACGTCCACCAGGCGGCGCTGCGCGACAGCGGCCACGCCGACTTCGCGTACTGGGACCCGGCGCTCGGCCGGTTCCGCGTCAACGTGTACCTGCAGCGGGGCACGCTCGCCCTGGTGGCCCGGCGCGTCAAGCGGCAGATCCCGTCGTTCGAGGGGCTGCACCTGCCGCCGGTCGTCGCCGAGCTGGCCCGCAGCTCCCGCGGCCTGATCCTCGTCACCGGCCCGGCGGGGTCCGGGAAGTCGACGACGCTCGCGGCGATGGTGGACCACCGCAACCGCACGATGCCCGGCCACATCATCACGATCGAGGACCCGATCGAGTACCTGCACGACGATCACGAGGGGTTCGTCAGCCAGCGCGAGATCGGGACCGACGCCGAGTCGTTCGCGACGGCGCTTCGGGGCGCGCTGCGGCAGACCCCCGACGTCCTGCTGATCGGCGAGATGCGCGATCAGGACAGCGCCACCTCGGCCGTGTACTTCGCCGAGACCGGCCATCTGGTGCTCAGCACGCTCCACACGACCAACGCCAACCAGGCCCTCGACCGGGTGCTGCACTTCTTCCCGGCCGAGACGCACCCCGAGGTGCAGCTCCGCCTCTCGGCGACCCTCGTCGGGATCATCGCCCAGCGCCTGGTGCCCCGGGCGGACGGCAACGGGCTCGTCCCGGGCGTCGAGGTCCTGCGGGCGACCCCCCGGGTCCGCGAGCTGGTCAGGCGGGGGGAGTACCTGCAGATTCGCCAGGCGATGACCGAAGGGCGGGACGTGGGGATGCAGACGTTCGATGATTCCTTTTTCGCGCTCTATCAGGATGATCTGATCACCGCGGAGACGGCGCTGGAGGCGGCGGAGAGCCCCAACGACCTGCGCCTGCGGATGCGGGGGTTTGCGCCGGCCGGGCGGCAGTCGGGATGACGACACGGCCGGCGCGTCTGGAGGAGGGGGGAGGCATGGCCAGGCAGACTCAGACAGCAGCAGCGGCAGTGGCGGAGCAGAGCCCGCCGGCGCACGACGGCGGGGTGCCGCTCGAGCGGTTTCGTGAGTACCGGCGGACGCAGGACAAGCGGCTGCACCAGGAGCTGGTCCTGGCGTACCTCCCGCTGGCCCAGCGGATCGCGCGCCGGTACCTCCGCGCGGGGGTGCCCCTGGAAGATCTGGTCCAGATCGGGACGATCGGGCTGATCAACGCGGTCCGGACGTTCGATCCGGGGCGCGGCGTGAAGTTCGAGACGTACGCGTTTCACCACATCGCGGGCGAGATCCGGCACTACCTGCGGGACAACCTCGAGCCGCTGCGCGTCCCGCGGTGGGTCCGCAAGCTGCACGGCGATCTCACGGGGGCCGTCGCCGGCCTTCAGCAGGAGCTGGGCCGGACCCCGACGGTGCGGGAGATCGCCGCGAGGATGAACATGTCAGAAGACGGCGTGCTCCAGGTCCTGCAGGCCCACAATCAGACCCGCGTGCGCTCCATCAGCGACCTCAACGAGGATCCGGAGGTCCGGCAGGACACGATCGCCCACCAGCGCTACGTCTCGCTGCAGCTGCCGATCGAGGACCGGATCGTGCTCCTTGAGGCGATGGACTGCCTGGCCGCCCTGCAGCGACAGGTTGTCTACTACCTGTTCTATCAGGACCTCACGCAGAGCGAGGTCGCCAAGCGCCTGGGGGTCTCTCAGCGCCACGTGTCCCGGCTGCTGGCCGGCGCCCTGCGGCGCATGGCCGGACCGCTGCGGGCCGCGGGGATGGACTCCTCGGCCGCGGCATCGTGAAGGAGGTGAGCCCGAGTATGGAGGCTCCCGACGATCTACCGATCTACCCGATCCGGACTGTCGCCCAGCTCTCCGGCGTGGATGCGCGCCGGCTGCGGAGCTGGGAGGCGGAGTACCAGCTCCTCCATCCCGCGCGGACCAAAGGAGGGCACCGCCTGTACTCGGCCCGTGACCTGCGGCTCATCCAGCAGATCCGCCGGCTGGTCGACGAAGAGGGGATGAGCCTCCAGGGGATCAAGGCGTGGATCGCGGCGCAGCCCAACGGGGCCGGCCAGCCCGGCAGCGCGGCCGGGCCGGGCGCGCGCCCCGACGGCAGCGAGCCCGCGCCGCTTCGGGCGGTGACCGGCCTCCACGCCCGGGGCTGAGTCCCCGCGGCTGATCCCTTGCGGCGGACGCTCCGCCGCAAGGGACACCGCCCGCTGAGATGGTCTTCTCCACACCCAAACGCACCGGGCGTCCTGTGCCCCCGGCGGCCTCCCCAAACGGCGGGCCCGGGAAAGGCGCGCCCCCGCGCATCGAGCCGATCGGCGAGGTCCTGCTCGCGCAGGGGCTGGTGACGCGCGAGCAGCTCGACCGGGCGCTCGAGCTCCAGCGGCAAAGCAACGGACGCCTCGGCCGCATTCTGGTCGAGACGGGCGCCATCAGCGAAGGCCAGCTCGCCCGTGGCCTCGCCCAGCAGTGGGGGCTGCCCTTCACCGAGCTGCCCGAGAGCGAGATCGACCCCGAGGTCGCCCGCCTGATCCCCACGTACCTGGCGCAGCGCCACGGCGTCGTCGCGGTCGAGCGCAGGCAGAACCGGCTCGTCGTCGCGATGTCCGACCCGTCCAACGTGGTCGCGATCGACGACATCCGGCTCCTCACCGGGCTGGACGTCGAGATCGTCATCGCCAGCAGCGACGACCTGTCGCGGGCGCAGTCGCGCCTCTACGGCATCGCCGCGGACGTCGAGGAGATCCTCAGGCAGTCGACGTCGACGACCGAGCCCGAGATCGCCGACGAGAGCGCGGCCGAGGATGTCACCCTCGAGCGCCTCCGGACGATGGGCGAGGAAGCGCCGATCGTCCGTGTCGTGAACCAGGTCATCTCACAGGCGATCCGCGCCTCGGCGAGCGACATCCACCTCGAGCCCCACCGGAAGGAGATGAAGGTCCGGTACCGGGTCGATGGGATTCTGCACGACATCATGACGCCGCCGAAGGCGGTGCAGGCGGCGCTCGTCTCGCGCGTGAAGATCCTCGCCAGCATGGACATCGCCGAGCGGCGGCTCCCGCAGGACGGGCACATCCACCTGCGCCACGAAGGGAAGGAGTACGACCTGCGGGTCAGCACGCTGCCGACCGTCCTCGGCGAGAAGGTCGTCATCCGGATCCTGGACCAGTCCAGCGTCCGCGCCGCGCTCAACAAGATCGGGATGCCGGCCGACCTGCTCCCCGTGTGGGAGGCGCTCGTCGCGAAGCCCTACGGCATGATCGTCGTTACGGGACCGACCGGCAGCGGCAAGACGACGACGCTGTACACCTCGCTCACCCGCATCAATACGCCGGAGCGCAACATCGTGAGCGTCGAGGATCCGGTCGAGTACCAGATCCCGCGGGTTAACCAGGTCCAGGTCAACGTGCGCGCCGGCCTGACGTTCGCGTCCGGCCTCCGGAGCATCCTGCGCCAGGACCCCGACGTCGTGCTGATCGGCGAGATCCGCGACCGCGAGACCGCCGAGATCGCGGTGCAGGCCTCGATGACCGGCCACCTGGTCCTCAGCACGCTGCACACCAACGATGCGCCCGGCGCGGTCACCCGGCTCCGCGACATGGGGATCGAGTCGTTTCTGATCACCTCGGCCCTGATCGGCGTGCTGGCGCAGCGCCTCGTGCGGGTGATCTGCCCGCAGTGCAAGGAGGCCTACAGCCCGCCGGTCGACGCCCTGCGGCGCCTGGGGCTGGATCCGGCCCAGCATGAGACCGTGCGCCTGTACCGGGGCCGCGGGTGCGACCACTGCCGCGGCACGGGCTACCGGGGCCGCCTGGGCGTGTTCGAGCTGATGGGCATGAACGACCGGCTGCGGAACCTCGTCATCAACGGCAGCCCCGTCGACGAGCTGCGCGCGGCCGCGCAGGAGGACGGGATGCGCACGCTCCGGCAGGACGGTGTCCAGAAAGTCCTGAGCGGGATTACGACGATCGAGGAGCTGCTCCGCGTCGTGTTCGTGAGCGACGGCGAGGAAGTCTTCTAACACGACGCCGGCCCCGCCGGGTCCCGGGGGGACGAGGCGGGCGGCGGGAGGAGGCCCGAGGGTGGCAACGTTTACCTACACCGGACGGGACAGCGGCGGCCGGATGATCAAGGGGGCGATCGAGGGCGACTCCGAGAACGCGGTCGTCACCCGGCTGCAGGAGATGGGCTACATCATCACGGCCCTCAGGCGGCGTGCCGCGCAGCCGACCGTGGACACGCTGCTCCGGCGGTTTGGCGGGGTGCGCCTCAAGGACCTGGCCATCTTCACCCGGCAGATGGCGACGATGATCAACGCCGGCCTCACGATCGTCACGAGCCTGACGATCCTCGAGGCCCAGGTCAGCAACCGGAAGCTCGTCGAGGTTATCCAGAAGGTCCGCACCGAGGTGGAGAGCGGCCTCCCCCTCTCGGAGGCGTTCAGCCACCAGCCCGACGTCTTCAACAACCTTTACGTGAACATGGTGCGCGCGGGCGAGACGGGCGGCGTCCTCGACGAGATCCTCACCCGCCTCAGCACCCTCCTCGAGAAGGAGCTCGCGCTCCGCCAGAAGGTCAAGGCCGCGATGATCTACCCCGCCGTGATCGCCACGGCGGCGGTGGGCATCGTCTCGTTTATCGTGTTCTTCATCCTGCCGAAGTTCGTCTTGTTCTTTAATCAGCTGAACGTACCGCTGCCGGCGCCGACGAGGTTCCTGATCTGGGTGACGGTGGTCTCCAGCCATCTCTGGTACGTGATCGTGCTCGTCCTCGTGGTGGGCGTGTACGGCTTCCGCTACTACGTCGGCACGCCGGCCGGGCGCGCCTGGTTCGACCGGTTCAAGCTGCGCATGTTTCTGTTCGGCCCAATCAACCGGAGCGTGGTCATGACCCGGTTCGCCCGGACGTTCGGGACCCTCACCCACAGCGGCGTCCCGATCATGCAGGCGCTCGAGGTGGTCTCGAAGGCGGTGAGCAACGTCATCGTCACCCAGGCGATCGCGGCGGTCCGGACGAGCATCCGCGAAGGCGAGAGCATCGCCGGCCCGCTGCAGGCGAGCGGGATCTTCCCGCCGATGGTCGTGCAGATGGTGGCGGTCGGGGAGCGGACGGGCGCGCTCGACGGGATGCTGGCCAAGGTCGCGGACTTCTACGACACCGAGGTCGAGTACGCGGTCGCCGGGCTCACGTCGGTGCTGGAGCCGGCCCTGATCATGGTGATGGGCGCGGTCGTCGGCTTCGTCGTGATCTCGTTCTACCTGCCGCTGTTCAACCTGGTGGGCGCGATCAAGTAGTCAGTCCAGCTGGAACCACGCCTCCCGTCCCGTGGGGGTGACAAACAGCAGCCACACGGCGCGGCGTCCGGGGTCGATCTTGAACACGGTGGCGCCCCGGAGCTCGTAGCCCGCCGGGATGGCGATCACGTCGAAGTGGTTCCGGAGGAAGTGCGTGGAGGGGTCGCTCGCGTAGCGGTGTCCCGTCTCGTCGACGAGCAGGAAGTGCTCGCGGTCGAGCGTGACGGGCTCGGCCCCGTCGTTCTTGATGGTAATGTCGATCGTCACGTTCGGGGTGTTGTCGGCGTCCGCCCGCGAGTAGTTGGGGCGCCCCAGACGGATCGACAGGGATCCCGCCGGGTAGGCCCACCCGGTGACGAGAATCGCGAGCCCCGCCAGGGCCAGCGCGACGGTGATCTGGGTGAGGCGCCGGAGCATCTTGTTTTTCA
>JAPVSX010000017.1:0-23591 GCA_047519495.1 Armatimonadota bacterium | reverse complement strand
TCCACGCGGTCGAGACGATCGGCGCCGAGGCGGGCGAAGATGTTGGACAGCCCGGGGTCGCAGCCCCAGCCCAGCATGGCGCTGAGGTCGTGGTCCTTCCACTCCTCGTCCAAAGACGGGGACAAGGTCCGGGTCTCGATGTGGTTCCGCGGCCGGGAGATGGCGCATCCCCAGGTCGGCGAGCAGATCCTGCGCCGGATGGCGCAGCAGCTCGCGGACGTGTCGGTGGTCGAGCGGCCGCCGCTGATGGAGGGGCGCAACATGATCATGATCCTGGCCCCGAAGAAGAACTGACGCGGAGGGAGACACGTGCCGAAGCTCAAGACCCATCAGGGAACAGCCAAGCGGATCAAGGTGACCGGGCGCGGGAAGCTCCTGCGCGGCCGCCAGCTGGGCGGGCACCTGATGGTCCACAAGGGCCCGACGCGCAAGCGGTCGCTGCGCCAGGTGCGCGAGGTCGAGGCGGTGGATCGCGCGCGCCTCGAGCGCCTGCTTCCGTACCGGTAATACCCCCCATGTGGGGGGCGGGCCACATTGCTGCGGAGATGCCCTCCTTGCGGGAGGCGCCCCTGCGGGGCACAGGCAGGCGGTTGTCGGGGACCCCGGTTCTCTCCGGCGCTCTGTGGCGAGTAAGACGGGGCGAATCAGCTTGGAACGGCACCAGCGGGGAAGGAGGGTCCACCGATGGCACGGGTGAAGCGAGGGCTCGTGGTCCGGCGCCGGCACCGGAAGGTGCTCCGGCTGGCCAAGGGCTACTGGGGCAAGAAGAGCCGCTGGTTCAAGCTGGCCAACCAGACGGTGATGCGGGCGCTGGCCCAGGCCTACGCGCACCGGCGTGCGCGGAAGCGCGACTTCCGGCGCCTGTGGATCGCGCGCATCAACGCGGCGGCGCGCGTGCACGGGATGTCGTACAGCCGGCTCATCTGCGGCCTCCGCCGCGCGGGGATCCGGGTCAACCGCAAAGTCCTGGCCGATCTCGCGGTGGGGGACGACGGCGCATTCGAGGCGCTGGTCAAGCGCGCGCAGGTGGACGAGTAGCACCGGCGCCGGTGCAGACGAGATCGCAGGCCCTCTCCGTCCGGGGAGGGCCTGCGCTTTTCGGGAGAGCCCGGTGACGCGCGGCGTCATCACGAGCCGGAGCAACCCGCTCATCCGCGACCTGCGCGCCCTGCTCCGGTCTCCCGACCGCGCGGCCGCTCGCTGCGCTGTGGAAGGTTGGCGGCTCCTCGATGCCGCCGCGGAGGCGGGGGTGCGGATGGACCTGGTGGTCCTCACCCCGGACGCCGCCGGCGATCCTCGATGGGAGCGGCTGCGAGACCGGCTGCGGTCGGCCGGTGTGCGCCAGGTCGTCGTCGCGCCTGCCGTGTTCGCGGCGCTCACGCAGGTCGAGTCTCCCCAGGGCGTGCTGGCCGTCGTGGCGCGTCCCGACCCGGCGCCGGACGCGGTGCTCCGCGATCCCCAGGCGCTACTCGTGGTCCTGGACGGCGTCCAGGATCCGGGGAACGTCGGTGCGATTCTCCGGACCGCCGCCGCCGCCGGCGCGACGGCGGGGATCACGGTCGGCGCGGTTGCGGATCCGCTAGGGGCCAAGGCGCTGCGGGCGTCCGCGGGCGCGGCGTTCCGCCTGCCGCTGCGGCACTTTCGCGCCGCATCCGAGGCGGCGGTCGCGCTCCGCGGCGCAGGGGTGCGCCTCCTCGTCGCGGATCCCCGCGGAGAGCATCCGGCCGCCCGCGTGTCCTTCGCCCGCCCGGTCGCCCTCGTGTTCGGGAGCGAGGGCACGGGACCCGACCCGGTCTGGGTGCGGTCGGGGGCGGCGCGCGTCCGCGTGCCGATCACCGGGCCGGTCGAGTCGCTCAACGTCGCCGCCGCCGCCGCGATCCTCCTGTACCGCGCCGCAGGCCTCGACGCATAGCATTTCGTTGTCACCGCCGAGACGCGTGTGCTATACTAGGGCCGACCTGGACGGGCCACACGCGAGGTTCGTGCCCTTCAGCGCCTCCGACCGAGCGGCGCAGCACTGGAGGGGAGGAGGGTGGCGCGGTGGAGAGCACGTGGACGGCGGAGTTCTTCTGGCGACTGTTCGAGACCACCGGTTCCATCTGGGCGTACCTGATCTACCGGCAGTTGGCGGCGCACCATCAGCACTGGATCGTCCCGATCCTGAACTGACTTCCAGCCGGGCTCGGGAGACAACCGCAGACCGCAGGACCGCGATGAGGGAGAGGGTGCGCGGGATCGCGGCGCACAGGGAAGGCTGGCCACCGACTGCAAGCCGGCCCGCGCTCCGTGCCGCGCACGTTCACTTCCGAGCGGGCTGCTGACCCGCCGGCCGGAGGCCGGCTCGTAGGCAGCCAGGGGATCCCGGCCCGTATCCGGGGCATCTCGAGTGCTGCGCCCGGGCTCTCGTACGGGCGCGGAAGAAGGGTGGCACCGCGGGAGGCATACTTCCGTCCCTTGGGACGGAAGTTTTTTTGTTGGAGGCCGGTGTGATGCTGGACCTCGCCAGGCTGGCGGAGATCGAGGCACAGGCTGCGCGGGACTGCGCGGCCGCGGAGACGCCGGACGCCCTCGAGCAGGTGCGCGTGCGCTACCTGGGCCGCAGCGGCGCCATCACCCAGGCGTTCCGCGACCTGGGCGGCGCGCCGCCCGAGGATCGGCCGCGGCTCGGCCAGGTCCTCAACGGCCTCAAAGCCGCGGTCGAGGCCGCGGTCGCCTCGCGCGCGGAGACGCTGGCCCGCGCCGTCCGGCAGGCGCGCCTTGGCGCTGAGCGCCTCGATGTCACCCTGCCGGGTCGCCCGCTTGCGTGGGGGCGGTCGCATGTCCTCTCGCGCGCGATGGAGGAGATCGCGGAGATCTTCCTCGGGATGGGGTTCGACATCGTCGAGGGGCCGGACGTCGAGCGCGACCACGACAACTTCGAGCGCCTCAACATGCCGCCCTACCATCCGGCCCGGGACGCCCAGGACTCGTTCTACCTCGGGCGCGACTGGCTGCTCCGCACCCACACGACCGTCGTGGACGTGCACGTCATGGACGGCCGGCGTCCCCCTATGCGGGCCCTGACCTATGGCCGCTGCTACCGCCGGGACCCCGTAGACGCAAGCCACTCCCCGATGTTTCATCAGGCGGACGGGTTTATGGTGGACGAGGGGGTGCGGTTCTCCGACCTCAAAGGCGTGCTGCTCCAGTTCGCGCGCGAGTACTTCGGGCCACAGACGCGGGTGCGGTTCACCCCCGACTACTTCCCGTTCACGGAGCCCAGTGCCGGGATGGCGATCTCGTGCCTGATCTGCGGCGGGCGGGGATGCCCGGCGTGCAAGCGCTCGGGGTGGCTGGAGATCCTCGGGTGTGGGATGTTCCACCCGCGGGTGCTCGAGATGGCCGGCATCGACCCGGAGCGGTACACGGCGTTCGCGTTCGGCATGGGCATCGAGCGGCCGGCGATGCTCAAGCACCGGATCGACGACATCCGGCTGTTCTTCGAGAACGACCTTCGGTTTCTCCGGCAGGTCTAGGGATGAAATAGGAGGGTCCATGCGGGTCTCGCTTGAGTGGCTGCGGGAGTTCGAGGACCTGAACGTCTCCCTGGAGGAGCTCGTGGGGCGGCTCCCCGGCGTCGGCCTTGGGGTCGAGGCGGTGGAGCGGGTGGGGGAGGACACCGTCCTCGACCTCGAGGTGACGTCGAACCGGCCGGACTGGATGAGCCTGCTGGGCGTCGCACGCGAGGTTGCGCTCCTCTTCGACCGCCCGCTCCGCTCTCCGGATGGAACCAGCAGCGCCATGAGCGAGCTCCGGCGCCCGACGGCCGCTCAGCGGGTCGGCGTCACGATCGAGGATCCGGAGGGCTGTCCCCGGTTCACCACGAGCGTCATCGGGGACATCCGGGTCGGCCCGTCGCCGGCGTGGATGCAGCGCCGCCTCGAAGCGTCGGGCGTGCGCGCGATCAACAATGTCGTGGACGTGACGAACTACGTCATGCTCGAGCTCGGCCAGCCCATGCACGCGTTCGATTACGACCTCGTCGCGGGCCGCCGGCTCACGGTCCGGCGCGCCCACTCCGGAGAGACGCTGGAGACGCTCGACGATATCGCCCGGACGCTCGACGGCGAGATGCTGGTTATCGCCGACGAGGAACGGGCGGTGTCCCTGGCCGGGATCATCGGGGGCCGCAGCACCGAGATCGGGCCGGAGACGACGGCGGTGCTGCTCGAGGCCGCCTACTGGAACCCGCCGGCGATCGGCCGGACCGCACGGCGCCTTGGGGTCCGCACCGAGGCTTCCGCGCGCTTCGAGCGGGGGACCGATCCCGAGGGCCCCCCGCGCGCGCAGGCGCGGGCGGCTGCGCTTCTGGCCGAGGTCTGCGGGGGACGCGTCCAGAGAGGCCTGGCGGACGTGTACCCGCGGCGGATCCCGCCGCAGGCGATCGTGCTCCGCCCCGAGCGTGCGGTGGCGGTGCTCGGCGTCGAGATTCACCGGGAAGAGATGGTTCGGATCCTCCGGGCGCTCGGGTGTGCGGTCGACGGCGCGCGGACGCTCAAGGTGCGAGTGCCGACGTTCCGGCCCGATCTCGTGCGCGAAGAGGACCTGATCGAGGAGGTCATCCGGATCTACGGGTACGACCGCGTGCCTCTCACGCTGCCCAGGGGCGACACGACGCCGGGGGTTGTCGCGCCCGCGCTCCGGGCCGACCGGCGCGTGCGCGAAACGCTGACGCGGTGCGGGCTCGTCGAGGTGCTGACGCTCACCCTGGTCACGCCGGAAACGGCCGCGTCGGGCGGGGCGACCCCCGTGGCGCTCCAGAACCCGCTGGTGAGGGACCACGCGGCCCTCCGGACGTCGCTGCTGCCGGGGCTGCTCGAGGTGCTGGTCACGAACGCCTCCAGGCGGATCGGGGACGTGCACGTCTTCGAGCTCGGCCGCATCTTCCGCGCCCGCGGCGCGGGCGAGCGTCCCGAGGAGCGGCGCACGATCGGGATCGCGATGATGGGGCGCTGGCGGTTTGGGTGGAACGTGCCCGAGGAGCAGGCGGTGGCCGACCTCTTCCACCTGAAGGCGATCCTCGAAGCACTCTTGGCCGACCTGGGCGCGCCGCCGCGGAGGGTCGCGGCACTTGCCCCAGGCGATCCCCTCGGTGAGATGGTGCATCAGATCGAGGGCGCCGCCGGTGACTGGTGGCATCCCGGCCGAGCGGCCGAGGTCATGGTAAACGATCGGGTCGTGGCGCGGTTCGGCGAGCTGCACCCGGACCGGGCCGCGGCCCATCGCCTGCCGCATCGGGCGTACCTGGCCGAGGTGGACCTCGAGGCGGTCTACCGCATCGTCTCCGGCGGCGAGTCCCCGATGATTCCCCGCGGGCTCTATGCGGGGTTGCCCCGGCATCCCGAGGTGGAACGCGATCTCGCCGCGGTCGTGCCGGAGGACCTGGCGGCCGCGCAGGTCGAGGGAATCATCCGGGAGGCGGCCGGGCCGCTCCTCGAGGCAGTCGAGCTGTTCGACGTGTACACGGGCGCGCCGGTTCCGGCCGGCCACCGCAACCTCGCCTACCGGTTGCGCCTGCGCGCACCCGACCGCACGCTGACCGCGGCCGAGGCGGAGGAAATCATGGGGCGGGTCCGAATAGCGCTTCGGACGCGCGCCGGCGCACAGCTCCGCGAGTAGGCCGGCCCGGCCGGGGGATACGACCGCAGCGATGCCCCGCCCGATCACGCTGACCTGGATAGACTGGATCACGCTGGCCATCGTGCTCGTGTCGATCCTGCGCGGCGCGCGATCCGGGGTGCTGGCCGGCCTGGCCGACCTCGCCGTGCTCGTCGCCGCGTTCCTGGCCGCCGCCGCGCTCTATCCTCAAGGCGCGTCGCTCGTCCAGCAGTACCGTGGGCTCCTTCCGGCGCCGTGGGCCGCGTTCGCCGCGTTCGTCGTGATCTGGCTCGGGCTCTACATTCTGGTCGGGCTGCTTGCCCGGTGGGCCTTCGGCGGCGCGACCGCTCCCGCATCCCGCATGCTCGGCGGCGTGCTCGGGGGAATCCGCGGGCTCGTGCTGGCGACGGCGCTGCTCGTCGTCACGCTGGCCGCGCCCTTCCACCGCGCGGTGACGGCGGACGCGGAACGCTCCCACTTAGCGCCGTACCTTCTCCGGGCGAACGACCGCGTCGAGGCCGCGCTGCTCCCCAGGCTCCCGGTGCGTGTTCCGCGCATCGGCCCCGGCGGCCGGCTGTTCTGACCCCAGGCCGCGCGGCCCGTGGACGCCAACAACCTCGAGATCGCCCGGATCTTTGGCGAGATCGCCGACCTCCTCGAGATCAAGCAGGAGTCGACGTTCCGGATCAACGCGTACCGGAAGGCGGCGCGGGCGATCGAGAGCCTGAGCGAGGACGTCTCCGCGATCGCCGCCCGCGGCGAGCTCCGGAAGATCGGCGGGATCGGGACGAGCCTGGCGGAGAAGATCGAGGAGCACCTCAAGACCGGCAAGATCGCCTACCACGAGGAGCTGCGGGCTGAGCTCCCCCCCGGCCTGTCCGAGTTGATGACGATCCCCGAGGTCGGGCCCAAGACCGCCTTGCTGCTCTACCAGCGCCTGGGCATCACGAGCGTGGACGCTCTCGAGCGGGCCGCCCGGGCCGGCACGGTCCGCGAGCTGCCGCGGATGGGTGCCCGGACCGAGCAGAACATCCTCCGGGGGATCGAGCGCCGCCGCCAGCAGGGAGCCCGGCAGCCGCTCGGCGCGGTGCTCCCGCACGCCCAGGCCGTCGTCGAGGCGCTGCGCCGTGTCCCCGGCGTCGAGGCCCTGAGCCTGGCCGGGAGCATCCGCCGGATGCGCGACACGATCGCGGACATCGATATCGTCGTCGCGACCCGCGCCCCGGACGCCGTGATGGAGACCTTCGTCACGCTCCCCCAGGCCGCGCAGGTGCTCTCCCGGGGCCCGACGCGCAGCAGCATCGTCCTGCGCTACGCGGGAGTGCAGTGCGACGTCCGGGCGGTCGAGCCGGATTCGTACGGCGCGGCGCTCCAGTACTTCACCGGCAGCAAGGACCACAACGTCCAGCTGCGCGAGCTGGGCGTGCGCCGCGGGCTCCGCATCAACGAGTACGGGGTCTTTCGCGTCCACCGGCCTGCCCGCCTGCCCCCTCCGGGGGGTGCCCACGAGGGGATGCCCGGCAGGGGCGCCCCGCCGGGGGGAACCGAGCGCAAGATCGCGGGCCGGACGGAGGAGGACGTCTACGGGGCCCTCAAGCTGCCGTGGATCCCGCCGGAGATCCGCGAGGCCCAGGGCGAGATCGAGCTGGCCCGCCGGCGCACGCTGCCCCGCCTGGTCGCGGCCGAGGACATCCGGGGCGACCTGCACATGCACACGACGTGGAGCGACGGGGCCGACACCGCGGAAGCGATGGCCCGGGCCGCCCAGGCGCGGGGGTACGCCTATGTCTGCATCACCGACCACTCCCAGTCGCTCAAGTTCGCCGGCGGCGTCACGATCGAGGACCTGGGCAGGCACGCACGCGCGGCCCGGCAGCTCACCGACCGCCTGGGGATCCGCGTCCTGCTCGGCACCGAGGCGGATATCCTGCCCGACGGGTCTCTCGACTATCCGGACGACGTCCTCGAGACGCTCGACCTGGTCATCGGCTCGATCCACGCCCGGCTCCAGATGCCCCAGGCGGAGATGACCCGGCGCGTGATCACGGCGATGCAGAACCCCCACCTCGACATCCTGGGCCATCCTACAGGCCGGCTGGTCGTCGAGCGGCCGCCGATCGACCTGGATATGGACGCGGTCGTGGACGCCGCCTGCAAGACCGAGACGGTGCTCGAGATCAACGCCTCGCCGGACCGCCTGGACCTGCGGGACACGCACGTCCGGCTCGCCCGCGACCGGGGCGCGCTTCTGGCGATCGGCACCGACGCGCACCGGAAGGAGCACTTCGCGTACATCGACTACGGCGTCGGCACGGCCCGGCGGGGGTGGGTGGAGCCCGACCGCGTCATCAACACGTGGCCGCTCAAACGCCTCCTCGACTTCCTCGGGCGGTGAGGCGGAGCCATTCCCCGGCGCGTCCCCGCCCCGGGGCGGAGGCGCCGGGGCGGGTCTACCGCCGCCTCCCGCGCGCGTCCTTCGCCCGGGGCACGCTGGCCGTCGCGCGGGCCCTTCTCGGATGCTATCTCGTGCACGACGGCCCGGGTGGGCGCACCGTGGGCCGGATCGTCGAGGTGGAGGCGTACCGGGGCCCACGGGATCCGGCGAGCCACGCCTACCGCCGCACGCCCCGCAGCGAGGTGATGTGGGGACCGCCCGGCACGGCCTATGTCTACTTCAGCTACGGCAACCACGCGTGCATGAACATCGTCACGCAGCCGGAGGGGCGCGCGGGCGCCGTGCTCCTGCGGGCGCTCGAGCCCGTGGCGGGGACCGCGCTGATGCGGCGGCGCCGCGGCACCGACGATCTCCGGCTGCTCGCGAGCGGCCCGGGCCGCCTCACGCAGGCGATGGGGATCACCCTCGAGCACAACCGGGCCGACCTGGTGCGCGGCCCGCTGTACGTCGCGCGCGGACCCCGCCCCCGGGCGATCGCCGCGACGCCCCGCATCGGAATCTCGGTGGCGACCGACGCCCGGTGGAGGTTCGTAGCGCGGGGGTCGCCGTTCCTGTCGCGGCCGGTGCGCTCACCCTCCGCCGCGCCGCGCCGCGGCCGCCGGCGGGCCGGCACGGGCCGGATTCGCCGCGGCAGGATCTCCAGGCCATAGCACAACTGCACGCCGGTGATCGCGCCCCCGGTCGTCGCATCGAGATGTGTGGACGCTACGATCGGACTAAATTCCGACCCCGGTGGGCATCAAGACTAGTGGCGTGCGATGCCCTCGCAGGCTACGCTCAGTTGTCGCCGCGCCGTGTATGGCAGCCTCCACACTCGGGAGGTGCGCCCTCATGAGCTTCAAAGGAAGCGCATTGGCAGTTGCGGGTCTGCTCTTCCTGACCGGGTGCACAGAGGTCACCGTGCAGGTGCCTCCTGAGGTCGACCTCCAGGGCGCCGGGATTACGACCGTGGCCATTGTGGCGGCGGATCTCCCCGGCGACCCGGCTCCGGTCGGCACACTGCTTCGCGCAGAAACATCCGCGCAAATTCGACGGCTGCTGCCGGCGCTTGTCATCGTAGAGGAGCCGGAAGCGGCAGATGCCGTCTTGCAAATGGAAGTCGCCAATCACGGCGTGGGTCCCGCCTACTTTCAAACGAGCGCGAATGTCCAGACGGGGCGGGTGGGCTGTGACGCGTGGCAGGAAGCCTTTCTGATGGTGAACGCATCGGTGTTCGGCAGAGGCAAGCCGTCGCCCACCTGGGAGGCCTTGATGGAGAAGCGCAGCAGGATCGCGCTGAGCTGCGTGCCAAAGCTCGGGCCCTTGGGGACGGTAGAGACTCCGGCCGTGAGCGACCCGCAGCTGGTCAGTGCCATCGTCAGGGAGCTAGGGATGCGGCTGGCGGGATACACGCGGAGGGAATTTCGGCCCGCACAGGCTCCGAAGCAGCCCTGAGCGCGGTCGGGACCGCTCCCCCGGCGCCCTCACCAGCCGGCCTGCCGAGCAAATTTCGCTAGAAAAGCACCCGCAGGAGACCTGCGAGGCCGCCGGCCAGGATCAGGAGGGCGGAGTTCGTCTTCGTCCTTACGAGCGCGGCGAGCGCCAGGACGGCGATCGCGACCGTCAGCGGATCCACAAGCGCCGCCCGGGCGAGGTGCCAGGTGACGGCCGCCATCAGAGCGACCGCGATCGCGTTCACGCCGTCCAGGAACGCGGACGTCCACGCCGACCCGCGGAGCCGGGCGATGAACGGATACGTCGCGGCGACCAGGAGGAACGACGGCAGGAAGATCGCCACCGTCGCGACGAGCGCCCCGGGCAGGCCGCCCAGGACGAAGCCGATGAATGTCGCGGTGGTGAACACCGGGCCGGGCGTGAACTGGCCGACCGCGATCGCGTCGAGCAGCCGCCGGTCCGTCATCCAGCGCAGGTGGTCGACGAGATCCTGATGCAGGTACGCCAGCAGCACGTACCCGCTGCCGAACAGGGTCGCACCGACCTTGAAGAACGTCCAGAACAGCGGGAGGAGCCCGAATGCCGCTGCGGCGGGAGCCAGGGCTGCGGTGCCGGCGGTGAGGGGCAGCGGGCCCGTTGGCGGGCGCAGCGCGGTCGCGGGGACGCCCAGCATCGGCGCGGACCGGGACGCCGCCGGCAGGCGCCGGACCCGCACGAGCATTACCGCGGCGCCCCCGGCGAGGAGCAGCAGCACGACGTTCACCCCCGCGAGCGCCAGCGCACACGCGGCCGCCGCGGCCGCGCCCGTCGTGGCGTCCTTGATCGCGGCGCGCCCGAGCCCCCACAGCGCCTGGCCGATGATCGCGATCAGGACGGGCGTCACCCCGTAGAACACGCGCCCCACCGCCGGCAGCGCGCCGTAGGTGACGTAGCCCCACGCGCACGCCAGCACGATCAGCATCGCCGGGAGGACGAACGCGACGCCCGCCGCGACGAGCCCCGGAGGGCCGGCGTGCCGGTACCCGAGGTAGATCGCCAGCTCGGTCGAGCTGGGACCGGGAATGAGGTTGGCGGCGCCGAGGAGGTCGAGGAACTGCTGCTCGGAGAGCCACCGCCGGCGGCGGACCACCTCGTCCCGCATCATCGCGATGTGGACCGCGGGCCCGCCGAACGCGGTCACGCCCAACCGGAGGAACAGCCGAACGACGTCTGTGAGGTTTCCGCTCCCCTCGTTCATCGGCTGAGGTATTATGATAGCATGCGGGCGCAGCGGGTCCTGCTGGTCTTCGTCGACGGGGTGGGGCTGGGCGACCCCGACCCGGCCACCAACCCGCTCGTGCGGGCGCGCACGCCCACCCTGCGGGCGCTTCTCGGTGGGCCGCTCGCCGGGCGCGAGGCGGTCCGCACGCCCGCGGCCCTGATGGTGCCCCTCGACGCCCGGCTGGGCGTTCCCGGGCTCCCCCAGAGCGCGACCGGCCAGGTGGCGCTGCTCACCGGCGAGAACGCGCCGGCGCTCGTGGGGCGCCACGTCACCGCGTATCCCACGCCGTCGCTCAGGGCGCTTCTCGAGGCGCACGGGTTATTCACCGTCCTGCGCGGGCGCCGCGTCGCCGCGACGCTCGCCAACGCCTACTCGGAGGACTACTTTGCCGCGGTCGCCGGCCGGAAGCTGCGGCACGCCGCGATCACGCTCAACGCGCTCCAGGCCGGGATCCGCCTCCGCGACCTCGACGACCTCCGGGCCGGCCGGGCCGTGTACCAGGACCTCACCAACGCCCGCCTCCACGAGCGCGGTCTCGCGGTGCCGCTCGTGACGCCCGAGGAGGCAGGGCGGCATCTCGCGGCGGTCGGCGCGGAATGCGCGTTTACGCTGTTCGAGTTTTTCCAGACCGACCTCGCGGGGCACGGCCGCGTGGACGACTGCGTCGGGGTGGTGGAGCGGTTCGACCGGTTCCTCGGCGCCGCGCTCGGCGCCACCGACCTCGACGAGACGCTCGTGCTCCTCACGAGCGATCACGGCAACCTCGAGGATGAGCGGACCGACGGCCACACGCTCAACCCGGTGCCGGCCCTGCTGGTCGGCGCGGGGCGTGAGGCGCTCGGTCCGCGCCTCCGGGCGCTCACCGACCTGGCGCCGGCCTGCCTCGACGTGCTCGCCGCCGGGGGGGCGCTCCGGTGACGCCCCGCACCCTTCGCGTCCTGGGGTTCCCGGTCATCCGCGAGCGCCTCGCCGGATTGTGCGCCTCCGCGGTCGGCCGCGAGCAGGCGCTCGCGCTCGAGCCGGCGGTGCGGCGCGAGGAGGCAGAACGCCGGCAGCGGGAGACGTCCGAGGCACGGCTTCTCGCGGAGACGGCCGGCGGGCTGCCTGTGCGGGGGATCCGCGACATCCGCGGGGCCGTCCACCGCGCCGCGATCGGAGGCGCGCTCACGGTCCGCGAGCTCCTGGATGTCCGCGACACCCTGGCGGCTGCGCGGACGCTCAAGGGGTTCCTCGCGGCGCGCCGGGCGGACGTGCCGGTGCTCGCGGCGGCGGGGGAGGGGATCGGCGTCCAGAGCGGGCTCGAGGCGGCGATCGGCGCGGCGCTGAGCGATGACGGCGCGGTCGTGGACGACGCGAGCCCGGACCTGGCGAAGCTCCGGCGGGAGCGGCGGACCGGCGAGGTACGGCTCCGCGAACGGCTCGACGGGATGATCCGGACGCCGGCGATCCAGCGGATGCTCCAGGAGCCGCTGATCACGATCCGCGACGACCGGTACGTCGTCCCGGTCCGGGCGGAGTTCCGCGAGCAGTTCCCCGGCGTCGCGCACGACCAGTCGGCGAGCGGCATGACGGCGTTCATGGAGCCGCTCGCGATCGTGCCGCTCGGGAACCGCCTCCGGGAGCTCGCCGCCGCGGAGCAGCAGGAGATCGCGCGCATCCTGGCGGCGCTCAGCGCGGACGTAGGCGCCCAGGCGGAGGCGCTTTCGGACACCCTCGGCGCGCTTGCCCATCTGGACGTCGCGGCCGCCAAGGCGGCCCTCAGCCAGCAGATGGACGCGGCGGCGCCCCGGCTCAACGCGGTGGGCCGCGTGGACCTCTACGGGGCCCGCCATCCGCTGCTCACCGGCGCCGTGGTGCCGGTGGACGTGCGGCTCGGCGGGGCGTTCCGGACGCTTGTGATTACCGGGCCCAACACCGGCGGGAAGACCGTGACCCTCCGAACGCTCGGGCTGCTCACGCTCATGGCGCAGGCCGGCCTGCACGTGCCCGCATCACCGGAGAGCGAGGTCGCGGTGTTCCCCCAGGTCTTCGCGGACATCGGCGACGAGCAGAGCGTCGAGCAGAGCCTCTCGACGTTCTCGTCACATCTGACCGCGATCGTCGAAATTCTGCAGGCGCTGGCGCAGGATCCCCCGGGCGGGGGCGCAAGCCCTGAGCCGCCGGCAGCCCTCGTCCTCCTCGACGAGGTCGGCGCCGGCACCGATCCAACCGAGGGCGCGGCCCTCGCCCGCGCCCTCATCGAGACGCTCCACGCGCTCGGCGTCTTGACCGCGGTCACGACCCACTACAACGAGCTCAAGTCGCTCGCCTTCACACACCCGGGCGTGGAAAATGCGTCCGTCGAGTTCGATGAGGAGACCCTGCGGCCGACGTACCGGCTGCTCATCGGGACCCCGGGCCGCAGCAATGCGCTCGCGATCGCCGCCCGCCTGGGCCTGGACCCCGCGATCGTGGAGCGCGCCCGGGGGTATCTCTCCCGGCACGAGACCGATCTCACGGCGATCATGCAGAAGGTGGAGGAGGAGCGTGCGCTCCTGGCCCGAGAACGAGAAACCCTGACGCGGGCGCACGCCGACCTGGCCCGGGCGCAGGCGCGCGCGGCCGATGAGGCCGAGCAGTTGGCCGGCGAGCGCCGGCGGGTGCTCGAACGGGCGCAGGCCGATTTGGGCGCCCTCCTCCGGCGGGGCCGGCAGGACCTGGACGCGCTCCTCCGAGCGCTGCGCGCCAGCCCGTCGGCCGAGGCCGCCGCCCGCGTGCGGGCCCACCTGCGGGACCTGCGCGAGGTCGCCGAGGCCTACGCCGCGGAGGCGCGCACGCCGCCGCCGGGCGCGCCGCCCGAGGATCTGCATGCGGGCGAGGACGTGCTCGTCGTCTCGCTCGGAAAGCCTGGCGTCGTGCAGGCCGGTCCCGACAGCCGGGGAGAGGTCGAGGTGCGGGCGGGCGCGCTCAAGGTGCGGGTGCCGCTCGCCGACCTGCGCCGCGTGGACTCGGCGGGCGGGCGCGACCGGGCCGGCGACACCACCGCCGCGGACCTCGGCAAGGCCGTGACGGTCCCGGCGACGATCGACCTGCGGGGGATGACCGCCGCCGACGCCCTCGCCGATCTCGACAAGTACCTCGACGAGGCGACCCTCGCCGGGCTGCCGCGCGTCACGGTGATCCACGGCAAAGGCACCGGCGCGCTCCGCCGGGCCGTCCGGGAGCACCTCGCCCACCATCCGGAGGTGGCGGCGTTCCGGCTCGGGGGCGACGGCGAAGGGGGGAGCGGGGCGACGATCGTCGACCTCTCGCAGCGATGAACGGCGCGGAGCACAACGGAGCGGTCCACCGGCACGCTGCGGATTCCCAGGGCGCAGGGCGCGCGCTCGCGCTGGCGCTCGGCGTCACGCTCCTGCTCATGGCGGTCGAAGCCGTCGGGGGGTGGCTGACGGGCAGCCTCGCGCTCCTGGCCGACGCCGGCCACCTGCTCGTGGATGTCGGCAGCCTTGGGGTCGGCGCGATCGCCGGCTGGCTCGCCGCCCGGCCGGCCACGGCGGAGATGTCCTACGGGTACCGCCGGGCGGAGATCCTGGCGGCGGCGACGAACGGCCTGGCCCTCTGGGCGATCGCGGGAGCCATCATCTACGAGGCCGTCCAGCGCCTGCGTGTGCCGCATCCCGTCGCGGCGCCAGGGATGCTGGCCGTGGCCGTCCTGGGGTTCGCCGGCAACCTCGTCTCGGGCGCGCTGCTCGCGCCGGCCCACGGCGAGAACCTGAACATCCGGGCGGCGTTCACCCACGTGCTCGCCGACGCCGCGGCGGCAATCGGGACGATCGCCGCGAGTCTCGTGATCCTCACGACCGGGTGGACGCCGGCGGACGCGCTCGTGAGCTTCGGCGTGGCCGGCCTGGTGCTTGCGGGGTCGTGGCCGCTCGTGCACGAGGCCGTGCGCATTTTGATGGAAGGCACGCCCCGGGGCGTCTCGCTCACCGAGGTGGAGCGCGCGATGTGCGCGGTGCCCGGCGTCCGCGGCGTCCACGACCTGCACGTCTGGTCGCTGACAGCCGGGGTCGTCGCCGTGAGCGGGCACGTCCTGGTCGCCGACCTCGGCGAGAGCCAGCGCCTCCTCGGCGAATTGGGCGCGCTCCTCAGCACGCGATTCGGCCTCAGCCACGTCACGCTCCAGCTGGAAACCGAGGAGTTTCAGGAGCCCTGGCACCCCAACTGCACGCCGGGCGCGGGGCCGCTCGCGGCGCAGTGAGCCCCGACGGCGCGTTGGAGTGCAGCCCCCGCGGCCCGATGCTATAATCTCGGGCGTGGCGATGTTGAGCCCCCGCGAGCAGCTCGAGCTGCTCAAGCGCGGCACCGTGGAGATCATCAGTGAGGAGGCGCTGCTCGCGAAGCTCGAGCAGCGGCGCCCGCTGCGCGTCAAGCTCGGCGTGGACCCCACCGCGCCCGACCTGCACCTCGGCAACGCGATCGTCCTCCGCAAGCTCCGGCAGTTCCAGGACCTCGGGCACGAGGCGATCCTCGTCATCGGCGACTTCACCGGCCTGATCGGCGACCCGTCGGGCAAGTCCGAGACGCGTCCCGCGCTCACGCCGGAGGAGGTCCAGCAGAACGTCAAGACCTACCGGGAGCAGTACAGCCTGATCCTGGATCCAGACCGCACGCGCGTCGTGTTCAACAGCCAGTGGCTCCGGCCGATGACGTTCTCCGACGTCATCACGCTGGCGAGCCGGGCCACCGTCCACCGTCTCCTCGAGCGCGACGACTTCGCGAAGCGCTTCCGGGAGCACCTCCCGATCCACCTGCACGAACTCCTGTACCCGCTCTGCCAGGCGTACGACTCGGTCGCGATCAAAGCGGACGTGGAGCTCGGGGGGACCGACCAGAAGTTCAACAACCTGATGGGGCGCGAGCTGCAGCGGGAGGTCGGTCAGGAACCGCAGGTCGTGCTCCTCACCCCGCTCCTGCCCGGGCTCGACGGGGTCCAGAAGATGAGCAAGAGCCTCGGGAACGCGGTCGGCATCGCCGAGCCCCCGAACGAGATGTACGGCAAGGTGATGTCGCTGCCGGACGCCCTCATGATCCCGTACTTCGAGTACTGCACCCTGATGCCGCTCGCCGAGGTGCGCGAGATCGACGCGGGCCTCCGGAGCGGCCGCGTCCACCCGCGCGATGCGAAACAGCGACTCGCGCGCGAGATCACCGCGATCTACCATGGGGAAGCGCCGGCCCGAGCGGCCGCGCAGGAGTTCGAGCGCGTCTTCAAGGCCCGCGAGCTTCCCCAGGAGCTTCCCAAACACCTGCTGGATCGTGAGAAGCTCCATGTCTACGGTCACAACTGGGTGCGTCTTGAGCACGTACTCGTGGCGCTGGGTTTTGCTGCGTCGAACAGCGAGGCGCGGCGGCTGATCAGCCAGGGCGGGGTGAGGCTGGGGGTGAGGGTGAACGAATTTCGGCTCCCTCAGGAAGACGCGTCCTTGATGGAAAGCGGCATGCTCGACAAAACGGATGACGGCGGGTACTTAGTCCAATTGCCGATCGCCGGTCCGAGCGAACCGATCGAGACGAGCGGCTTGCTCGTCCGGGTCGGGCCCCGGCGGATCGCCCGGGTCTGGCTCAGGGCGTGACCGCTGGGACGCCGGCCCGCCCGCGTCCGCCTGAACGCGTGACCCACCCCGTCGCGGCGCTCCACGAGGCCGCCTCCGAATCGACCGCGACGCGTCCGTCTCCCGGCGGGACGGAGCCGCGCCCGGCTCCCTGGGAAGGCCGGGACCTGCCTCCCGGGGTGTACCGGTGGGGGCTCGGACTCGTCATGCTCCTCGGCGCCGCCCTGCGCGTGGCGCACCTCGCCCGGCCGTTCAACCGGCTGATGGCCTGGAACGAGGGCCACTATGCGATGACCGCCCTCAACTTCGACCGGTACGGCCCGTGGGTCCAGCGCAACGAGATGGGGATCGACCACACATTCTCCCCGGGGGTCCCCTGGCTGATCTGGGGGTCGTTCAAGCTGTTTGGGCCGACCGAGTGGGCCGCGCGCCTCCCGATCGCGCTCGCAGGGGTCGCGGCCATCGTCCTCCTCGCGGCGTTCGTCCGGCGCCTCCTGCGCGGTGAGCAGGTCGCGCTGATCGCGGCCGCGTTTACCGCGGTGGCGCCCGGCCTGATCTACTACGCGCAGAACGCGCAGCTCGACACCCCGAGCATCTGCTCCGCGCTCGCCGGCGCCGTCCTGATGCTGCGGTACCAGGAAACGAGACACCGCGCCGACCTCGTCTGGGCAGGCGTCTGGGTGGCGGCGGCGGTATGGCTCAAGTTCACGGCCGCGCTTCTCTACCCGGCGTTCCTCGCGCTGTGGTGGCCGGCCCGGCCCACGCGTCCCGCCCGGGCGGCTGCGGAAGCGGGGACGTTCATCGGCCTGACCGTGCTGCCGAGTGCCGCGTGGGTCGCGGCCTACTGGTTGTCCTCCTTCGAGGCGGGGCAGGGGTTCACGTCGCGGTTCTTCCACAGGGATTGGGACCTCAGAGGCGTCGCAAAGGCCCTGCTCGAGATCCCGCTCGCCGTCGAGGCGCACCTGTTTGTGCCGATCTTCCTCCTCTTGCTCGTGGGGATCCCGCTTGCCGTCCGCTGGCGCGCCCGGCTGGGGGTGCTGTGGATCTGGTGCGCACCCTGGATCGTCCTGTACTTTCTCGCGCCGTGGGACAGCCTCGTCAACCGGTATTACGATCTCGCGGCGACCTATCTGCTCGTCGTGCCGGCCGCGCTCGGCCTCTGGGCGCTGCGGGCGCGGGCAGCGGGGAGCGCGACGCTTCCGCGGGCGGCCCTCGCCGGTGTGGCGGTCGTGCTCGCGCTGACTGTCGCGTACGATGTGTGGGACCCGATGACCGACCGGATTGCGCGGGCGACGATCGCGCACGCCGCGCCCATCGACCCGGCGCCGTTCTACTCCGCCAGGATCGTGGCAGCCGTGCCGCCCGGCCCCACGATCGTGGACACGCCGCAGACGATGTTCTACGCGGGCGGCGATCCCAGATGGATCGAGGTCACCGGGGGCGACGTGCGGTGGAAGATCGACGGAGAGCAGTTCGACTACATCGTCCTCAACGACTACGGGCACGGGCAAGAACCGTACTATGCGATCGACGGCAAGCTCCGGGACGAGCTCGCCGCCCATCACTACATCCAGATCGCGCCCGCCGCCTGGGCGCACGCGCGCACCGAAGTTGCCGACCTGGCCGGCGTCCGCGAGCCCGGCGCACCGGACTGGTCGCCCGGCCCCGCCTGGCGACGGTGGCGACGGTCGGGGATGTACCTTCCCGAATGATCGCGGTATACTATGGTGGTGTCGGCGGGCCCTTAGCTCAGGTGGTGAGAGCGCACCCCTGATAAGGGTGAGGTCCGTGGTTCGAGTCCACGAGGGCCCACCACTCAAGATTCATCAAGCGTTTCCCCAGCAAACCAGCGCACGGCACTCACTCTGGTGAACCCGCGGGGCGGAGTGCTCGCAATGCCTTCGCGTAGTCGCCGCGCGGGATGATCGCCGTCGTGATCGTCGCCCCGATGTCCCAGATGAGCGTGACGATGAAGAGAATCCGCCCGCCTGGCGTTCCACTTTGCCACGCGTACCCCGCGGCCAGGAGCGAGCAGATCGTCGTGGATGTTTCACCGGCCGCAAACATCAGCGCTTTGGCAGCGGGGCTCGCCTGCCGCATACTCTCCTTCTCGGTCAGCACGGTAAAGAACGGCGTCACATTCATCAGGGCGCGGAGTCCGGCCGGGTAGTTTTCGGGGTGGTCGGTGCCCCTCAATCCGTATCCTCGAAAACGGATGCCCACCAATCGCCCAACGGCCCAATGACTGATCGCGTGGCTGCAGACGTAGATCACGAGCCAGCCAAGCAGCATCAAGACCACGCGCAGAAAGGCGGGAGCGGAAACACGTGCCGCGAGATAGAGCAGCCACACCCCAACGGCCAGTCCTAAGAGCTGGACCAGGGTGCCGGTCGCGACAGGCATGCGCAGCCACAGTGGTGGTCTGCGGGGGATCGGGGCAGGATGAACGGCCATACGCTTCCTCCTCCGACCAACTCGACGATCGCCGGGTTCGGCGTCTTTGCCTGCTCCACCGCCCAGGCGTGGAAGACCTTCGCCCGCCGCGGTGGAGAGCCAGCGGGCCTCCGTTGGGGTACGCCCCCTCCAGTCTACCGCGCGGCCGAAGTGGGTGGATTAGAGGATTTCTTCACCAGAGCGCGTACTAGCCGCGTGTCACGAGTCGCTCCACGAAGGGGTGACCTATGAATGCGAAGATGCGGTCCTGCTTCACCGCACACATCGCCATGCACAGCCTGTTTGGCTTGGGACTCGGAATTCTGCTCGCGACGGCGGTCACCGGCCTGCGCACGGTCTGGCTGGGCGTCGTGTTGATGGTCGTGGCGGTGATCCTCGACATGATGCGGAAAGCCTGAACGCACGCCTGCCACGTGATTTCGTGCGGGGCGAAGACCGGTCCTGCGCCCGGCCCCAGCCCGCCGGCTGCGGGTATGGTCCGGCTGTTAGGGGTATTATGTTGCGGGTATAAAGAGACCGGGAGTATACTGGGAGGCGGCGCGATACGAGACGTCAGACCTGTGCGTTGGCGTGGGGAATCCGCAGAAACGCTGACAACGCCGTCGCAGTAATCGCCGCAGCAGAGAGAGGCCAGACGTGACCAGACCACCCGAGGGCCCGGCCACATCACAGATCGGACGCGCGAGATCCTTCCTGCGTCACAGCCTCAGCGACGCCCAGCGGCGCGCGCTGCGGCGGGTCCTGGCCGGCCTCGTCGTGGGGGGAACGCTCGGCGTGGTCGCCGCCGGCGTCCTCGCCGGCATGGCGCTGGCGATCGCCCCGCACCTCCCGTCCGTGGACGCGCTCTATACCCTCCCGAGCGAGGCGACGCGGATCTACGCGTCGGACGGCCAGCTCGTCGCCAGCCTCTACCAGGAGAACCGCGACAGCGTCCCGCTCTCCCAGATACCGGGGACCCTGCAGCGGGCGGTGATCGATACCGAGGACGCCGACTTCTACCGCAACCGCGCCATCTCCCTGCGGGGCATCCTGCGCGCCGGCGTCCGGAACCTCGTGGAGAAGGGCTACGCCGAAGGCGGCAGCACGATCACCCAGCAGCTCGCCCGCAACCTCTTCCTCACCAGCGAGAAGTCGCTCACCCGGAAGATCGCTGAGATGCTGCTCGCCGTCCAGATCGAGCGGCGCCTGACGAAGGACGAGATCCTCGAGCGCTACCTCAACCAGGTGTACTTCGGCCAGGGCGCGTACGGCGTCGAGACGGCCGCGGAGGTCTATTTCGGCAAGCCGGCCAAGGACCTGACGCTGCCGGAGAGCGCGATGCTCGCCGGTCTGATCCGGGCGCCGTCGTCCTACTCACCGTACGAACATCCGAACCGGGCCCACACCCGGGAGGGCGAGGTGCTGCAGCGAATGGTCGACGTGGGGGACATCTCCTTCCGCGAGATGGCCGCCGCGCTCGCGGCGCCGCTGCACCTCGCGGAGAAGGGGACCGCCGGCCTCGTGGGCATCCGTGCGCCGTACTTCGTCAGCTACATCCTGCCGGTGCTCCTCCAGCGGTATGGAGAGGAGATGCTCTACAAGGGTGGGCTGCGCATCTACACGACGCTTGACCTGGGCCTGCAGGCAGCGGCCGACGCCGCCCTGCGGCTGGGGCTCGACGGCGCGCTCCACCAGCGCCTCGACGTGCGCCAGGGCGCGATCGTTGTGCTGGATCCCCGGACGGGGGCGATCCGTGCGATGGTCGGCGGGTACGACTTTCGCGCCAGCCAGTTCAACCGGGCGTGGCAGGCCCATCGCCAGCCGGGCTCGGCGTTCAAGCCGTTCACGTACACCGTCGCGCTGATGCGCGGGATCCCGCCCACGCGGCTGCTGCTGGACGAGCCGTTCGAGTTTACGCAGCCGGACGGCACGGTGTGGAAGCCGCAGGACTTCGATCAGACGTGGCACGGCCTGATCCCCGCGCGCTACGCCCTCGAGAACTCGATCAACGTGGCGTCGATCCGGCTCGCACAGGAGATCGGCCCCGCGGCGATCGTCGACCTCGCGCACCGGATGGGCATCCAGAGCCCGCTTCAGGCCAACCTCTCGCTGACGCTCGGGTCCTCGGACGTCACGCTGCTGGAGCTGGTGTCGTCGTATGGCGTGTTCGCGAACGGCGGCATCCGGGCGACGCCCCTGGCCGTTACCAAAGTGACCGACCGGAGCGGGAAGGTGCTCGAGGAGCACGTCCCGCGGCGCATGGTGGTCCTCAGCCCCGAGGTCTCGTACCTGATGACCGATCTCCTGAAGGGCGTCATCCAGCGGGGCACGGGCACCGCCGCCAACATCGGGATCCCCGAGGCCGGCAAGACGGGCACCACGGATGACTTCCGGAACGCCTGGTTCATCGGGTTTACGCCGTACCTGGTGACGGGCGTGTGGGTGGGCAACGACGACGACTCGCCGATGAAGCACGTCGTCGGCGGCAGCGTCCCTGCCGCGATCTGGACGGCGTTCATGAAGACCGCCACGCGGGGGCAGCCGGCGGACGACTGGCCCAGGCCGGATGGGATCGCGCAACTGACCGTGTGCGGAACGACGGGGCTGCTGGCGGCCCCGGACTGCCCCGACCCGCATCCGGAGCTGTTCATCAAGGGGACCGAGCCCGAGGGCTACGCGCCGGCGCGCGGCGCGCCCGCGGCGACGCCGGCGCCGGGACCGGGGGACACGACTTCCGCACCCGGCGGCACGCCGGCGGCCGCCTCCGCCTCGACGGGATCCTTCCCGGTTGCTGTGACGACGCCGCAAGAGGGGAGCCTGGTGACTCCCCCGTTCCTGGTTCAGGGGGCCACCCGCCCGGGCGCCACGGTGCGCATCACGGTGCAGAGCCAGAGCGGGGTGGTGAGCATCCAGGTGGCTGACGTGTACCTCCGGGCCGACCAGTCGGGCGGGTTCGCCTACCAGGTCAACCCCTGGCTCAAGCCGTCGGGCGGCACCCTGAGGATCACCGTGTCCGCCTCGGCCGGTCCCGAGAGCGCCTCCACGACCGTCTCCGTCCAAATCCGCTAGCGCGCCGCCGGCCCGTCTGTCCGCCGCTCCCGGCGGGTCGCCGTTCGCTTGCGCGTGGGTGCGGCGGCGGATTATAGTAGAAGTGCGGACGGTTGTCCGGGGACGCAGCGCCGTGGGGCCGTGCGCAGAGAGGGTTTACCGTGTCCGGACATTCCAAGTGGCACAACATCAAGATTAAGAAGTCCAAGGTCGACCAGCAGCGGGGCAAGCTCTTCAGCAAGGCCGCCCGCGAGATCATCATCGCAGCGAAGGAGGGCGGCGGCGACCCCGCTGCCAACATGCGCCTCCGCGCGGCGATCGACCGGGCCCGCGAGGCCAGCATGCCGAGCGACAACATCCAGCGGGCGATCGCGCGCGGCGCCGGCGGCGCCGAGGGCGCGATCTACGAGGAGATCACCTACGAAGGCATGGCCCCCGGCGGGGTGGCCGTGATGGTGCACGTCCAGACCGACAACCGGAACCGGACGGCGTCGGAGGTCCGCAACATCTTCACCAAGGCCGGCGGGTCCATGGGCGCCTCCGTCGCCTGGATGTTTGAGAGGAAGGGCCTGATCACCCTGAGCCGGAGCGCCGCCCTGGAGGACGAGGTGTTCGCCAGGGCCGTCGAGGCGGGGGCGGAGGACCTCGTGACGACTTCGGACGAATACGAGATCAGGACGGCCCCGGAGGATTTCGCGAAGGTGCGCCGGGCCCTCGAAGACGCCGGGTACAAACTGGCGTCGGCCGAGATCACGATGCTGCCGAAGTCGACGGTGCCGCTCATCGGCAAGGAGGCCCAGCAGGTCCTGCGCTTCATGGATGCGCTCGAGGACCACGACGACGTCCAGCGCGTGTACGCCAACTTCGACATCCCCGACGAGGTGCTCCAACAGGCCGGGTAGTCCGTACCACCCGGCCCCTCGGGGGAGATGCCCCGCGGGGCCGGCGCGCGGTGAAGGGCTGCGGCCGGATCGCGCCAGATACCAGATATCGGAGGTGACGGGATGGGTCTTCGGGAGACCGTGGCACCCGCGTTTCAACTGGTCTGGGGCACGGCGGTCAAGAACGTCGAGGCGATGCCCGACGCCGGGATGGAGTTCAAGCCGGAGGGACTGGAGACGCGCCGTTACCGCGAGATCGCGGTGCACATGGCCAACGCCTCTGTGACCTTCGGCGAAAACATCGGCAAGAGCCAATGGGAGCGGGTTACCGCGTTTCCCCCCGACCAGGTGCGCACGAAGCAGCAGGTGCTCGACGCGATGCGGCAGGCGGGCGAGCGGTTCGTCGGGAGCCTCTCGCGGCTGACCGACCAGGAGGCCGCCCGGGTCGTCCGGACCCCGTGGGGCGTGGAGATGCCGCAGGGGCAGCTCATCGCCGGCCACGTGCCGCACATGTTCTACCACAACGGCCAGCTTGCGATCTATCTGCGCATGCAGGGCGTCAAGCCGCTGTTTCTCGCCCGCTGATCCCCGAGACGCCCCCGCGGGGGCCCTCCCGGCATCTGGGGCGGCGGGAGGAGCGCCCCGGCCTGATGGCGAACACTGGTTCGCGGCGGCCATTCGACGCAGCAGGCCGTCCTCCCGCAGGAAGGGTCTGCCTGTGCCCCGCAGGGGCGCCTACCTCAGGGGGGGCGATCATCGCAGATCCGGACGGAGCAGCGGCCATGCGCATCCTCGGAATCGACCCTGGGCTGCGAGTGACAGGGTACGGGCTCGTTGAGGCGGCCGGC
>JAPVSX010000016.1:0-21481 GCA_047519495.1 Armatimonadota bacterium | reverse complement strand
CCGGCCCCCACCGTCCGGCCCCCCTCCCGCACCGCAAACCGCTGCCCTTCCTCCAGCGCCACCGGCGTGATCAGCGCCGCCTCCACCGTCACGTTGTCCCCCGGCATCACCATCTCCACCCCGTCCGGCAGCTTGATGTCCCCCGTCACGTCCGTCGTCCGAAAGTAAAACTGCGGCCGGTACCCCGTGAAAAACGGCGTGTGCCGGCCCCCCTCTTCCTTCGTCAGCACGTACACCTCCGCCGTAAACCGCGTGTGCGGGTGGATCGACCCCGGCTTCGCCAGCACCATCCCCCGCTCGATCTCCTCCTTCTCGATCCCCCGCAGCAGCACCCCGATGTTGTCCCCCGCCACCGCTTCGTCCAGCACCTTCCGGAACATCTCGATCCCCGTCGCCACCGTCTTCTTCGCCTGCGCCCGCAACCCCACGATCTCCACGTCCTCCCCCAGCTTCAGCCGCCCCCGCTCCACCCGCCCCGTCGCCACCGTCCCCCGCCCCGTGATCGTGAAAATGTCCTCCACGCTCATCAGAAACGGCTTGTCCACGTCCCGCTGCGGCGTCGGGATGTACCCGTCCACCGCGTCCATCAACTCCCAGATCGCCGCCACCCGCGCGTCCTGCCCCCGCCCCAGCTTCGCCTTCTCCTCCATCGCCTGCAGCGCCCGCAACGCACTCCCCTTGATCACCGGCACCTTGTCCCCCGGAAACTGGTACTGGTTCAGCAAGTCCCGGACTTCCACTTCCACCAGCTCCAGCAGCTCCGGGTCCTCCACCATGTCCACCTTGTTCAGAAACACCACGATGTACGGCACCCCCACCTGCCGCGCCAGCAGGATGTGCTCCCGCGTCTGCGGCATCGGCCCGTCCGCCGCACTCACCACCAGGATCGCCCCGTCCATCTGCGCCGCCCCGGTGATCATGTTCTTGATGTAGTCCGCGTGCCCCGGACAGTCCACGTGCGCGTAGTGCCGCTTCTCCGTCTCGTACTCCACGTGGCTGATCGCAATCGTGATCCCCCGCTCCTTCTCCTCCGGCGCGTTGTCGATCTCGTAAAACCCCAGCGCCCGCGTCTTCCCCAGCGTCGCCAGCGCCCCCGTGATCGCCGCCGTCAGCGTCGTCTTCCCGTGATCCACGTGCCCGATCGTCCCCACGTTGACGTGCGGCTTCGTCCGCTCAAACTTTGCCTTTGCCATCGCCCGGCCTCCCTATGCCTTCCCGCTGACGCCGGCCTTGACCAGCGTCTCCGCGATGCCCTGCGGGACCTCTTCGTAGTGCGAGAACTCCATCGTGTACGTCGCCCGCCCCTGGGTGTTCGAGCGCAGGGCCGTCGCGTACCCGAACATCTCGGACAGCGGCACCTCGGCCTGCACGATCCGGAGATTGCCCCGCTGCTCCATCGCGATGATGCGCCCCCGCCGCGCGTTCAGGTCGCCGATCACGTCCCCCATGTACGGCTCGGGGGTGACCGCCTCGACCTTCATCACCGGCTCCAGCAGCACCAGCGCGCCCTGCGCGGCCGCGGCCTTGAACGCCATCGAGCCGGCGATCTTGAACGCCATCTCCGAGGAGTCGACCTCGTGGTAGGACCCGTCGGTGAGCGTCGCGCGCACGTCGACCATCGGGTACCCGGCCAGGACGCCGCCGTCCGCGGCCTCGCGCACGCCGGCCCCGACCGCGGGGATGAACTCGCGCGGGATCCGCCCCCCGTGGATCTTGTCGACGAACTCGATCCCGGTCCCGCGGGGGAGCGGCTCGAGCTCGAGGAAGACGTGGCCGTACTGGCCGCGGCCCCCGGTCTGCCGGATGTACCGGCCTTCGGCCCGGGCGGGCTTCCGGATCGTCTCCCGGTACGCCACCTGGGGCCGGCCGACGTTCGCCTCGACCTTGAACTCCCGCAGCAGCCGGTCGGTGATGATCTCCAGGTGGAGCTCGCCCATCCCGGAGATGATCGTCTGCGCGGTCTCGGGGTCGAACCGCACCTTGAATGTCGGGTCCTCCTCCGCCAGCTTGGCCAGGGAGGCGCCGAGCTTCTCCTCGTCGGCCTTCGTCTTCGGCTCGACGGCGACCGAGATCACGGGCTCGGGGAACTTGATCGACTCGAGGACGATCGGGTTCGCCTCGTCGCAGAGCGTGTCGCCGGTCGTCGTCTCTCTGAGGCCCACGGCCGCCACGACGTTGCCGGCCGAGACTTCGGGGATGTCCTCGCGGCGGTTCGCGTGCATCTGCAACAGGCGGCTGACGCGCTCCTTGACGCCGCGGGTCGCGTTGTGGACGTACGACCCCGACTGGAGCTGGCCGGAGTAGACCCGGAAGTATGTGAGCTTGCCGACGTACGGATCGGTGACGATCTTGAACGCCAGCGCGCTGAACGGGCCCTTCGGATCCGGCTCGCGGCGCTCGACCGCGTCGGTCTTGGGGTTGCGGCCTTCGACGGGGGGAATGTCCAGCGGAGACGGGAGGTAGTTCACGACCGCGTCGAGGAGCGGCTGCACGCCCTTGTTGCGGAAGGCGGTGCCGCACAGGACGGGGATGATGCGCGCCGAGATCGTCCCCTTGCGGAGCGCGCCGGCGATCTCCTCTTCGGTGAGCGGCGTCCCTTCCAGGTACTTCTCAGTGAGCCGATCGTCGAGCTCCGCCGCCGCCTCGACGAGCTTCTCGCGATACTGCTCGGCGAGCGGCCGGAGATTGGCGGGGATCTCGACCTGGTCGCTGCGCGTCCCCAGGTCGTCCGTGTAGATGATCGCGGCCATGCGGATCAGGTCGATGACGCCCTCGAACCCGTCCTCCACGCCGACCGGGAGCTGGACCGGGACCGCGTTGGCGCCGAGGCGGTCCCGCATCATCTCGAGCGTGCGGAAGAAGTCGGCCCCGGTCCGGTCCATCTTATTAATGAAGACGATCCGGGGGACGCCGTACCGGTCCGCCTGCCGCCAGACGGTCTCCGACTGCGGCTGGACCCCCTCGACCGCGCTCAGGATCACGATGGCCCCGTCGAGCACCCGGAGCGACCGCTCGACCTCGGCGGTGAAGTCCACGTGGCCGGGAGTATCGATGATGTTGATGCTGTGGTGGCGCCACAGGCAGGTCGTCGCGGCGGACGTGATCGTGATCCCCCGCTCCCGCTCCTGGACCATCCAGTCCATCGTCGCCGAGCCTTCGTCCACCTCGCCGAGCCGGTGGGTCCGGCCGGTGTAGAACAGGATGCGCTCCGTGGTCGTCGTCTTGCCCGCGTCGATGTGGGCGACGATGCCGATGTTGCGAATTTTTCCCATTGGTACCCGGTCTGTCACGGCTGCCTTCTGCGTCTCCAGCTGCGTCGCCATGGTTCCTCCTCAGGCCTGCCCGCAGTACGGGCCCGGCCCCGGCGGCGGCGTCCTCCCGATGGGGTCACCGGGCGCGCTCCGCCTACCACCGGTAATGGGCGAAGGCCTTGTTGGCCTCCGCCATCTTGTGCGTGTCTTCGCGCCGCTTCACCGCGGCGCCGGCGTTGTTGCTCGCGTCGAGAATCTCGGCCGCCAGCTTCTCCCGCATCGTCTTGCCGGGGCGCTGGCGGGCGTACTGCACGAGCCACCGCATCCCGAGCGAGACCCGCCGATCCGGGCGGACTTCGACGGGCACCTGGTACGTCGCCCCGCCGACCCGGCGCGGGCGGACCTCCAGGACCGGCATGATGTTGTGCAGCGCCTGTTCGAGCACCTTGACCGGCTCCTTGCCGCCCTTCTCTTTGACGGCGTCCAGCGCCTGATGCACGATGCGCTCGGCCAGGCTCTTCTTGCCGCGGGTCATCACCTTGTTGACGAGCCGCGTAACGGTCGGGCTCCCGAACACCATGTCGGGGGCCACCGGACGGCGCGCGACCGATCCCTTGCGCGGCATGCCTAGTACGCCTCCAAGCGGCTACGCATTTTCTTCCCCCTCACAGACTCGCCGGACTGCAAACGCGCCATGTGCCTGCCCTCGCATGCGGGTTGGGGCGGCTATGCCGCCCCTGCTCCCTTGGGCCGTTTGGCCCCGTACTTCGAGCGTCCCCGCTTGCGGTCCGCAACCCCCGCCGTGTCCAGCGTGCCCCGGATGATGTGGTAGCGGATGCCGGGGAGGTCCTTCACGCGCCCGCCGCGGATCATCACGACCGAGTGTTCCTGGAGGTTGTGCCCGATCCCGGGGATGTAGGCGGTGACCTCCATGCCGTTCGTCAGCCGGACCCGGGCGATCTTCCGGAGCGCCGAATTCGGCTTCTTGGGCGTGGTCGTCTTGACCTGGATGCACACCCCCCGCTTCTGGGGGCTCATCTGGAGCGCCGGCGACTTGCTCTTGTGATGCTCGACGCTGCGGCTCAGGCGCACAAGCTGACTCGTTGTCGGCACGCTCGACCTCCCTGTTCTCGCCGGACTCCGGTTCCGGCGTCCTCTCTCTATGTACGCGTCTTGTGTGCGCACGCCCGGTGCACACAAAGCCCCTCGGGCAGGAGCACTCCCCGCCCCAGGGTAGTGGCGATGCCGGCGACCGGTCATTACCTCCCCTCGCGGGGAAGCCCCCCGGAGCGGGAGGCAGGCCGGCCGGGTTATCGCACGATCCGTCTGCGTGCGCTTTCGGCATGCGCCATACGCGGTGCCGAAGGTGGCACCCTGCGGCGCATTCTCTGAGGCGGTGCCCTCCCGTTGGGAGGACGGGTCGCCCGGCTGCCGAGGGGGGCGAACCTACTCGAGGATAGCCGCTACTGCAGCCCCTACCGCGATCCCGCAGGCTCGGCCGAGCACGGCCATCGAGGCAACTTCCACGACCTCGAGGCCCCGTTCCCGAGCCGCCCGGAGCACCGGATCGATCACCCGCCGATCCGCGTCCTGGGCGACGTACACGACCCGGGCCTGCCCGCGGGTGATCGCCTTCGCCGTCTGGTTGGTGCCGACGGCCCGCTGCGACGCCGCCCGAAGACGTTCAACGTCCACGCTGCCCACACCCGACCCGGTTAGTATACCAACGGCCGGGAAGTGTGTCAACGGATGGCGAACGCACCGAACGCGGCTGGGTAGCGCCCCTGGATCGGGACACTACCCAGTCGACGAAGCGGGCCGGCGGGGGCGCCTAAGACAGGCCCTCCACCCCGATCTTGATCGAGCGGTAGCGGGCCATCCCGGTGCCGGCCGGGATCAGCTTGCCGATGATCACGTTCTCCTTGAGCCCGAGGAGCGGGTCTACCTTTCCCTTGGTCGCGGCGTCGGTCAGGACCCGCGCCGTCTCCTGGAAGCTCGCCGCGGAGAGGAAGCTCTCCGTCGCGAGCGAGGCCTTGGTGATCCCGAGCAGGACCGGGCGCGCCGTCGCCGGCTCCTTGCGCGAGGCCATCGCCCGCGTGTTCTCCCCGTCCAGCGCGAACACGTCCACGAGCTCGCCGGGCAGGAACTCCGTGTCGCCCGGCTCCTCGACCTTCACCCGCCGCAGCATCTGACGGACGATGATCTCGATGTGCTTGTCGTTGATGTCGACGCCCTGGGACCGGTACACGCTCTGGATCTCCTGGACCAGATAGCCCTGCACCGCGGCCAGGCCCTTGATCCGGAGGATGTCGTGCGGGTTGACCGACCCCTCGGTCAGCTGGTCGCCGGCCGCGACCTTGTCCCCGTCGGCCGCCCGCAGGCGCACGCCGTAGGCTACCGGATACTCCCGCTCGTCGTCGCGGCCGCTCACGGTGAGCACGCGCGCGCCCTTGCTCTCGGAGATGTGCACCTTCCCGTCGATTTCGCTGATCACCGCCTGGCCCTTCGGGCGGCGGGCTTCGAAGAGCTCCTCCACGCGCGGCAGGCCCTGGGTGATGTCGAACCCGGCGACGCCGCCCGTGTGGAACGTCCGCATCGTGAGCTGCGTCCCGGGCTCGCCGATCGACTGCGCGGCGATGATGCCGACCGCCTCGCCGATCTCGACGAGCTTGCCGGTCGCCAGGTTGCGGCCGTAGCACTTCGCACAGATGCCGTACCGGGTCTTGCAGGTCAGCACGGACCGCACGGGGACGGCGGTGATCCCCGCAGCCTCGATCTCGTCGGCCGCCGCCTCGTCGATCTCCCGGCCGGCCTCGACCAGGACCTTCTTGCCCCGCGGGGCGACGACGTCCTCGACCGCGACCCGCCCGGTGATCCGGTCGGCCAGGGACACGACGACCTGGTTCCCGTCCATGATCGGCGTCATCTCGACGCCGGAGGTCGTCTGGCAGTCGTCATCGCGGACAATCACGTCCTGGGCGACATCGACGAGCCGCCGCGTCAGGTAGCCGGACTCGGACGTCCGGATCGCGGTGTCGGCGAGGCCCTTGCGCTGCCCGTGCGTGCTGATGAAGTACTCCAGCACGGTGAGGCCCTCGCGGAAGTTCGCCTTGATCGGCAGCTCGATGATCCGCCCCGAGGGATCGGTCATCAGGCCCCGCATGCCCGCGAGCTGGCGGATCTGCTGGATGTTGCCCCGGGCGCCGGACTGCGCCATCATGTACAGCGGGTTAAACGGATCGAACCCGCTCAGCATCTTCCGGGTGATCGTCTCCGTGGCCTCGGTCCAGACGTCCACGGTCTTGAGGTAGCGTTCCTCGTTGGTGATCAGCCCGCGGCGGTACTGGGTGTCGATGGCGTCGACCTCTTTGTCGGCCTTGCCCAGGATCTCTTCCTTCTCCTTGGGGATGATGATGTCGGAGAGCGCGATGCCGCTGCCGCTCACCGTCGCGAAGTGGAACCCCAGGTCCTTGATGCTGTCGAGAAGCTGGACCGTCTTCGTCGAGCCCAGGCGGTTGTACGCCTCCGACACGATCTGGGAGAGGATCTTCCGGTCGCAGACCTCGTTGATGAAGCGGAGCTCCTCGGGGATCGCCTCGTTGAAGATCACCCGCCCGACGGTCGTCTCGATCAGCTCCCCGTCGTGGCTGAGCCGGACCTTGATCTTGGCGTGGAGGTCCACCATGTCGCTCTCGTAGGCGAGGATAACCTCGTCGGGCCGCGAGAAGATCTTCCCCTCGCCCCGGGCGCCCGCCCGCTCGAGCGTCAGGTAGTAGCACCCGAACACGATGTCGCGGGTGGGCGACGTGATCGCGCGGCCGTACGCCGGCGACAGAATGTTGTAGGCGGACAGCATCAGGACCCGCGCCTCCGCCTGCGATGCCGCGGAGAGCGGCACGTGCGCCGCCATCTGGTCGCCATCGAAGTCGGCGTTGTACGCGGTGCAGACGAGCGGGTGGACCTGGATCGCCTTCCCTTCGATCAGCACCGGTTCAAACGCCTGGATCCCCAGGCGGTGCAGCGTCGGGGCGCGGTTCAGGAGGACCGGGTGCTCGTGGACGACCTCCTCGAGCACATCCCAGACCTCCGGGCGCGCCCGCTCCACCATGCGCTTCGCGCTCTTGATGTTCTGGCTGAGCCCGCGGTCCACCAGCTTCTTCATCACGAACGGCTTGAAGAGCTCGAGGGCCATCTCCTTCGGCAGCCCGCACTGGTGCAGCCGCAGCTTCGGCCCGACGACGATCACCGAGCGGCCGGAGTAGTCGACGCGCTTGCCGAGGAGGTTCTGGCGGAACCGCCCCTGCTTGCCCTTGAGCATGTCGCTCAGCGACTTGAGCGGCCGGTTGTTCGGCCCGGTCACCGGCCGGCCGCGCCGGCCGTTGTCGATGAGGGCGTCCACCGCCTCCTGCAGCATCCGCTTCTCGTTGCGCACGATGATCTCCGGCGCCCCGAGGTCCAGGAGCCGCTTCAGCCGGTTGTTCCGGTTGATCACGCGCCGGTACAGGTCGTTGAGGTCGCTCGTCGCGAACCGGCCGCCGTCGAGCTGGACCATCGGCCGGAGGTCCGGCGGGATCACCGGGATGACGTCGAGGATCATCCAGTCCGGGCTGTTGCCGCTCTTGCGGAAGGCCTCGACGACCTCGAGCCGCTTGAGGATCTTCATCCGCTTCTGGCCGCTCGCGGTCTTGAGATCCGTGCGGAGCTTCTTTGTGGCCTGGTCCAGGTTCATCTCCTGGAGCAGCTCCTTGATCGCCTCCGCGCCGATCCCCGCCTTGAACCCGTTGCCGTACTTCTCCCGGAGCTCGCGGTAGTCGGCCTCGGTCAGGAGCTGGTTCTTGGCCAGCCCCTTGATGTGGCCGGGATCCGTCACGACGTAGGAGGCGAAGTACACGACGCGCTCGAGCGCCCGGGGGGACATGTCGAGGAGCAGGCCGATCCGGCTGGGCACGCCCTTCAGGTACCAGATGTGGCACACCGGCGCCGCGAGCTCGATGTGGCCCATGCGCTCCCGGCGCACCTTGGCCCGGGTGACCTCCACGCCGCAGCGGTCGCAGATGATCCCCTTGAACCGGATGCGCTTGTACTTGCCGCAGTGGCACTCCCAGTCCTTGGTCGGGCCGAAGATCCGCTCGCAGAACAGCCCGTCGCGCTCGGGCTTGAGGGTCCGGTAGTTGATCGTCTCCGGCTTCTTCACCTCGCCCCGCGACCACTGGCGAATCTGGTCCGGGGAGGCCAGCGCGATCTTGACGGCGTCGAAGTTGTTGACGTCCTGCATGATCCAGTGCGCCTCCAGTGTCATGCGTGTCTGCGAAAGCTCACAGGCCGCGAGGGTCGGCCCTTCGCTGCCTGCCGAGGGACGGATTCGAACGTGCGCTCAGGGCCGACCCTCGCGGCCTCTGCCACCGTCGCAGCCTGTCCCCTAGTACTCCTCGACGAGGGCTTCTTCGCCTTCCAGGTTGATGCCGAGCGCGCGGGCGGTCTCGGCGATGTCCTCCTCGATCTCCTTGAGCTCGATCTCCTTCTGGTCTTCGCTCAGCACCTTCACGTCCAGGCAGAGGCTCTGGAGCTCCTTGACGAGGACCTTGAAGGACTCCGGGACGCCCGGCTCCTGGATGTTCTCGCCCTTGACGATCGCCTCGTACGTCTTCACGCGCCCGACGACGTCGTCCGACTTCACGGTCAGCAGCTCCTGAAGCGTGTTGGCTGCGCCGTAGGCTTCGAGCGCCCACACCTCCATCTCGCCGAACCGCTGGCCGCCGAACTGGGCCTTCCCGCCGAGCGGCTGCTGGGTGATCAGCGAGTACGGGCCGGTCGACCGCGCGTGGATCTTGTCCTCGACCAGGTGCAGCAGTTTCATCATGTAGATCTGGCCGACGGTGACCTCCTGCGCGAACGGCTCGCCGGTCCGGCCGTCGTAGAGGCGCGTCTTGCCGGTCTCGTTGACGCCGACCTGGACGCCCTCGTCCGTCTTGGAGGCCTTCCGCAGCAGGTCGCGGATCTCGTCCTCCCGCGGGCCGTCGAACACTGGCGTCTCGGCGTGGAAGCCGAGGAGCGCGGCGGCCCAGCCGAGGTGCGTCTCCAGCACCTGGCCGACGTTCATGCGGGACGGCACGCCGAGGGGGTTGAGGACGATGTCCACCGGCGTTCCGTCGGGCAGGTAGGGCATGTCCTCCTGCGGGAGGATCTTGCTGATCACGCCCTTGTTGCCGTGGCGGCCGGCCATCTTGTCGCCGACCGTGATCTTCCGCTTCTGGGCGACGTAGACCCGGACGAGCTGGTTCACGCCCGGCGAGAGCTCGTCGCCGGCCTCGCGGGAGAACACCTTGACGGCCACGACCTTGCCCTTCTCGCCGTGGGGCACCTTGAGCGATGTGTCGCGGACCTCGCGCGCCTTCTCACCGAAGATCGCCCGCAGGAGGCGCTCCTCCGCGGTCAGCTCGGTCTCGCCCTTCGGCGTGACCTTGCCCACCAGGATGTCGCCGCTGCGGACCTCCGCGCCGATCCGCACGATCCCGCGCTCGTCGAGATCCCGGAGGGCTTCCTCGCCGACGTTGGGGATGTCGCGCGTGATCTCCTCGGGGCCCAGCTTGGTGTCGCGGGCCTCGACCTCGTACTCCTCGATGTGGATGCTCGTAAAGAGGTCGCGCTGCACGAGCCGCTCGGAGATGAGAATTGCGTCCTCGTAGTTGTAGCCCTCCCAGGGCATGAACGCGACGAGGATGTTGTGGCCGAGCGCGAGCTCGCCCTGCTCCGTACACGGGCCGTCGGCGATCACGTCCCCGGCGTTGACCCGCTCCCCGGCCTCGACGATCGGCCGCTGGTTGATGCACGTGCCCTGGTTGCTGCGCTGGAACTTGACGAGGCGATAGGTCCGCTCCTTGCCGCGGTCGGGCTTTACGACGATCGCGTCGCCGTTCACGCTCGTGGCCTCGCCGGCCTCGCGGGCGACGACGACGGCGCCGGAGTCCACGGCCGAGCGGTGCTCCATCCCGGTCCCCACGAGGGGCGCCTCCGTCCGCAGCAGCGGCACGGCCTGGCGCTGCATGTTCGAGCCCATCAGCGCCCGGTTGGCGTCGTCGTGCTCGAGGAACGGGATCAGCGCGGTCGCCGGGCTGACGATCTGCTTGGGCGAGACGTCCATGTAGTCGATCTTATCCGGCGGCACGAGCACGATCGCGCTGCCCCGCCGGGAGGTGACCCGCGCCTCGGTGAGCTTGCCCTCGGCGTTGATCTTCGCGTTGGCCTGGGCGATCGTGTACTTCTCCTCGTCGTCGGCCGTCAGGTACTCGATCGACCGGGTCACCCGGCCGTCCCGGACCTTCCGGTACGGCGTCTCGATGAACCCGTAGGGGTTCACCCGGGCGAACGTCGCCAGGGAGGAGATCAGGCCGATGTTGGGGCCCTCCGGCGTCTCGATCGGGCACATCCGGCCGTAGTGCGAGGTGTGCACGTCGCGGACCTCGAACCCGGCCCGCTCCCGGCTGAGGCCGCCCGGGCCGAGCGCCGAGAGGCGCCGCTTGTGGGTCAGCTCCGCCAGCGGGTTTGTCTGATCCATGAACTGCGAAAGCTGGCTCGATCCGAAAAACTCCTTGATCGACGCGACCACCGGGCGGATGTTGATCAGGACCTGGGGGGTGATCGCCCCGGCGTCCTGGATCGTCATCCGCTCGCGGATCACGCGCTCCATCCGGAGCATGCCGATCCGGAACTGGTTCTGCAGAAGCTCCCCGACCGACCGGACCCGGCGGTTGCCCAGGTGGTCGATGTCGTCCGGCTTCCCCTGCCCGCTGTGGAGGGTGATCAGGTAGCGGACGATCTCGGCGATGTCCTTGGGCCGGAGGACCCGCCCGGTCGCGTCGCCGCCCGGCTCCGGCTTGAAGCCCAGCTTCTTATCCAGCTTGTACCGGCCGACGCGGCCCAGGTCGTACCGGCGGGGATCGAAGAACAGCGTGTTGAGCAGCGTCCGCGCGCTCTCGATCGTCGGGGGGTCGCCGGGACGCAGCCGGCGGTAGATCCCGAGGAGGGCGTCCTCCGGCGTCTTCGTGTCGTCCTTCGCCAGGGTCGCCTGGATCGCCTTATCCGCACCGTAGAGCTTGAGGATCTCCTCGTCCGTCCCGTACTTGAGCGCCCGCAGCAGCACGGTCACGGGCAGCTTGCGCGTCCGGTCGATGCGGACGAAGATCACGCCGTTGGCGTCCACCTCGAACTCGAGCCACGCCCCCCGGTGGGGGATCACCGTGGCGGTCGCCAGCAGGTGGCCGTTGGCATCCGGGCTCAGGCTGTAGTAGACGCCAGGGGAGCGCACGAGCTGGCTGACGACGACCCGCTCCGCGCCGTTGATGACGAACGTCCCCTGCTCGGTCATGAGTGGGAAGTCGCCCATGAAGACTTCCTGCTCCTTGACCTCGCCGGTCTCCTTGATGACGAGGCGGACCTGGACCTTGAGCGCGGCGCTGTAATTGTAGTCGCGCTCGCGGCACTCGTCCACCGAGTACTTGAGTTGCTCGAACCGGTACCCGTCGAACTCGAGCGGCAGGTCGCCGCGCTCGTCCTCCTGGGCCGGCCGCGACCGCCGGCGGCCGACGGCGAAGTGCAGCTCGAGGTTGCCGGTGAAGTCCTTGATCGGCGAAATCTCCTGGAAAACTTCCCGGATCCCTTCCCGGAGGAACCACTTAAACGACTCCCGCTGGATCTCCACCAGGTTGGGAACGTCGAGCACGTCTTGGATCTTGGCGAAGCTCACGCGGCTGCGCTTCCCGCGCCGCGAGACCCGCACTTCGCCCAGGCTCTTCACCGTGCGCAGCGACGTGTGGGACGGCGGCGCAGGCGGCGGCGCCCGGAACACCGCGACGGGCTGGCGCTCGGCCGTCGTGTCGAGCAGGATCGTCCGCGTGAGCCGCGGGCGGCCCTTGCCCTTGTCCCGGTGGAGCGGCTGCTGCAGCCTCGCGCGGGCGGCGTCCCTGGCCATCAGGCGCACCGCGCCCGGTTTCGCCCGCCCGGTTTTCCGGGCAGCGGCAGTTCTGAGTCTTGCCCTCGGCGACACGGCCTTCCCCTTCACGCGATTCGCCTCCAAAGGGAGATGGCTGGATAGCCCCGGCCCGGCGCACGCAGGCACATGACGTCCCGCGTCCGGCCTGTCTGCTGGGAGCCCCAGCGTTGATGTGGCGCAACTCGTGGCATTATAGAAGTAAAGTCAATGATACTACGGCATGTAAAGCCCGTCAAGAGGCGCACGGAGCCTTGCCCGCCCGCCTCTGCGAGTCTTCCCCCCATGCGGGGCGCAGGCGGCCAGGTTACTTTATCTCGACGGTGGCGCCGACCTCGGCCAGCTTGGCCTTGACCGCCTCCGCCTCTTGCTTTGCGACCTTTTCCTTGACGGGCTTCGGGGCGCCGTCCACGAGATCCTTGGCCTCCTTCAGGCCCAGGCCGGTGAGCTCACGCACGACCTTGATCACCTGGATCTTCTTGTCGCCGACCGCCGTCAGGACGGCGTCGAACTCGGTCTGCTCCTCGACGGCCGCGGCCGCCGCGGCCGCCGCGGCCCCGCCCGCCGCCACGGCCACCACCGGCGCCGCGGCGCTGACGCCGAACTTCTCCTCAAGCGCCTTAACAAGCTTCGACAGGTCCAGCGCGGTGAGCCCCTCGATCTCCTCCACGATCTTCTCGATCGTCGCCTTTTCAGCCATCGCTATCCCCTCCCGCCTGAAATCTTATGCCTGTTCGGAGGCGGCTGGCTCCGCGGCGACCGCCTGCGCCCCCTCCGCGGCGACCGCCTGCGCGCCCGACGCAGCCTCCCGCTGCTTACGCACCGCATCGAGCGCGGTGACGAGTGCCCGCGGGGTCGCGCTCAGGACGCCGACGAGGCTGCGCAGCGGCCCCTGGACTGCGCCGGCCACCCGGCCGAGCAGCTCTACCTTCGTCGGCAGGCTCGCGAGCGCCTGGACTCCGTCGGCGCCGAGGGCCTGTCCCTCGACCACGCCGCCTTTGATCTCGAGCTTCCGGTACTGCCGGATGAACTCCTGAAGGACGCGGGCGGGTACGCCCGGATCGTCCTTCCCGAATACGACCGCCGTCGGGCCGCTCAGGAATGTCGAGAGCCCCTGGACGCCCGCTTGCTGGGCCGCCCGGTTGAGCAGGGTGTTCTTGGCGACCCGGTACTCCAGCGAGGCCTCCCGCAGCCGGCTCCGGAGCGCGGCGATCTCGCTGACGGTGAGTCCCCGGTAGTCCGTCAGGATCACGACCGACGCCGAGCGGAGGCGCTGTTCGAGCGCCTCGACCTCGGCGACCTTCTCGGGCCTGGGATCTGCCATGGTCTCCTCCTGCGGGCTACAAACGAAAGAGACTCCCGTAGACATGGAGTCTCCCCGCGGAGCCTCGGCGGGCGGTCCGGCGGACCCTTAGGCGCAGCCTGCGCACCCGCTGTCTACGGCGTCTGTCTCGTCAGTTTGTCCCGGATCGCCGCACGCAACTACCTCGTGGATGGTACCATCACAGGCCCGCGCCGTCAACGGGTCGCCTGCGCACTCCGCGCACTGGCACCCTGGCACCCCGGAGGAGACGTTCCCCTCCGGGAGCAGGGGAGACATCTCCCCCGGGGGGCCCTATGAGGCTCAAGCCGCGCCGGCGACGGCGGCGGTGGACGCCTTCGCCGGGTCGATCCGGATGCCCGGCCCCATCGTGGACTTGATCGTGACGCTCCGAAGGTACTGTCCCTTGCTGGACGACGGCTTGGCCCGCACCACCGCGCTCATGAGCGTCGTGAAGTTCTCGAGCAGGGCCGGGCCTGAGAACGACGACTTCCCGAGCGGAATGTGCAGGATCCCGAACCGGTCCACGCGGTACTCGATCTTCCCTGCCTTGATCTCGCGAACCGCCCGGCCCACGTCGAACGTCACGGTGCCGGCCTTGGGGTTCGGCATCAGGCCGCGCGGGCCCAGCACCCGCCCGAGCCGCCCCGCGACGTTCATCACGTCAGGCGTGGCGACCGCGATGTCGAACTCCAGCCATCCGCCCTGAACCTTCTCGACGAACTCCTCGAGTCCCACGTAGTCCGCGCCGGCGTCCTGGGCTTCCTTGACCTTCTCGCCCTTCGCGAAGACCAGGACCCGGACGGGCTTCCCGGTCCCGCGCGGCAGGACGACCGTGCCGCGGACCTGCTGGTCCGCCTGCTTCGGGTCGATGCCGAGCCGGATGTGGACCTCGACCGTCTCGTCGAACTTGGCGGTCGGCATCTGCTTGAAGATACTCACCGCCGTCTCGGGATCGTACAGCTTCCCGTGCTCGACCGCCTTGCTCGCCTCGCGGTACCGCTTGCCGTGCCTCGCCATCTGCGTCGCCTCCCGTGTGGTCCCAGCGGACGGTGTCCCGTCCTCCCACCGTGTGCCGGGCTTATCCGATCTCGATCCCCATGCTGCGGGCCGTGCCCTCGATCATCCGCATCGCGGCCTCGAGATCCCGGGTGTTCAGGTCCGGCATCTTCGTCTCCGCGATCTCGCGGATCTGCTGGCGCGTCACCCGTCCGAGCTTCTTCTTGTTCGGCTCGCCCGAGCCTTTCTCCAGGCCCGCGGCCTTCTTCAGGAGGACGGCCGCCGGCGGCGTCTTCGTGACGAAGGTGAACGTCCGGTCGGCAAAGATCGTGATCTCGACCGGCACGATCGTCCCGGCCTGCCGGGCCGTCTTCTCGTTGTAGGACTTGCAGAACTCCATGATGTTGACGCCGTGCTGGCCGAGGGCCGGGCCCACGGGCGGCGCCGGCGTCGCCTTGCCGGCGGGAATCTGCAGTTTGACGACCGCGACGACTTTCTTCATGACGCCTCCCGTACGGACCCGGGCTTAGATCTTCTCCACCTGGGCGAAGTCGAGCTCGACCGGGGTCTCCCGGCCGAAGATCGAGACCAGGACCCGGACCTTCTCTTTTTCCGGCAAGATCTCGTCCACGACCCCGCTGAAGTCCATGAACGGCCCGGAGTTGATCCGCACGGCCGAGCCCTTCTGGTAGGTGATCCGGAACTTTGGCGTCTCGTCCCCCAGTTGCCGGAGGATCGCCTTCATCTCGCGATCCTGAAGCGGCAGCGGCTTGGTCCCGGAGCCGACGAACCCCGTGACCCCGGGCGTGTTCCGGACGACGTACCAGGAGTCGTCGTCCATGATCATCTCGACCAGGACGTACCCCGGGAACACCTTCTTCTTGGCGATGCGCCGCTTCCCGTCTTTGATCTCGATCTCGTCCTCGGTGGGCACGAGGATCCGGAAGACCTTCTCCTGCATCCCCATCGAGGCGACGCGGCGCTCCAGGTTGGTCCGCACCTTGTTCTCGTAGCCGGAGTAAGTGTGGATGACATACCAGCGCGCGCCCGCAGCCTGGCGAGCCGCCTCCTCGATCCCGGCCTCGACCGCCGCGGCAGGCGGCGCCTCGACGGTGCCCTCGGCCGAGACCGGGGCTTCGGGCCCGGTGCTCAGAGCTTGTGCCGTCCCGGCGGGAACCGGGGCCGGCTCTCCGCCCTGATCGGTCGGGACCAGCACGCCGACGGGCGGCGCGGTTGCCGGGGACTCCGCCGGCGGCGCGGCCTCGGGGGCCTCCGGCTCGTCCCGGAAGAGCCGCTGGATGAGCGCCGCGGTGTCCGGCTTGGACCCCTGGCGGTTGCGTTCGTTGCGTTCGTCGGACATTACCATAACCCCTCGACAGGCGGCTAGGGCTTGAGGATCTGCTTGAAGATTTCGGCCAGGACCAGATCCCACCCCGCGAGGTAGAGCGCGGTCACCACCAGCACGAACACGACGACCAGCGACGAGGCGATCACCGTCTGGCGGTCCGGCCATGCGACCCGGTTCATCTCCGAGCGGACGTCCTTCAGGAACTGCACGGCGGTGTCCACCACGCGGGGAATGCGGCGGGCAGGCGCCGGCCGCGCCGGCCTGGCCGCCGGCCGGCTCGCGCCCCCTGAGGTCTCCGACATCCGGGCGGACTTGCCGAACGCCGGCCCGGTCGCTCCTTCGGTCGCACGCGCCATACACTCTCCCCCAAACAAAAAAAGACATCTTGCCGGATGCGTCCCCATTATACCAACCCTTTCCCGGCTGTCAACGTGGGGGGTAAACACAGTAAACACAAGACGGTGCGAAGTTCCCTGCTCCAGGGCGGGGGGAGAAGGACATTCCCCTGGAGGCAGTCGCCCGCACCGTCGTTGTGTAAAGCGCTTTCTACTCTAGTATTCCCCGAAACTCCCGGACTCTATCATAACTTCCAAACTTTCGGACAACCCCGCCTGCGCGCCGATCCCTATTCTATGGCCTCCTATTCTATGGCCTATTTTATGGTAGGAATACGGGTCCTCCCGTAGAACCCTGGTCAGTACGCCGGTCCCGAGGGCGCCCTGGGACTCGAGTACCACGCTCGTGGCCTGCGAAAATCCGCACGAGGAGGTGGCTATGTCACTACCTCGACGATTCCGCGCACACCGGAACAACGGTGTGCTCGCTGTCCTGGCGGCCGTCGCCGCGCTGTTCCTCATCGGGTTCCCGGTGATCGCGGCCGATGTCGCCCTCCCCCTACCCGACGTCGTGATTCCCCCGATCCAGGGCAAGACCGGCTCTTTCGATATCATCGACATCGACCAGGCCGCTCACCTGATGTACATCGCTGATCGCCCGAACCCGGGCGTCGACGTCTTCGACGTCTCGACCCCGGCGGCCAAGTATCTGATGACGATCCCGACGGGTCCGGCGAACGGGGTCACGGTCGCCAAGAACGTCAACAAGCTATTTGTCGGGATCAGCGACAGCTCCGTCGCCGTCGTCGACATCGACCCCATGTCGTCGAAGCGCAACACCGTCATCGCGAAGCTGTCGACCGGGGGCAAGAAGCGGACGGATGAGATGGACTATGATCCCCGGGAGAAGAAACTGTACGCGGCCAACAGCGACGACGGGATTGTCTCGGTCGTCGACGCCGTGCACAACACGATCATCAAGAAGTTCGAGAACCTCGGCGACGGCCTGGAGCAGCCGCGCTACAACCCCGCCGACGGCATGATGTACATGACGAGCTCCGACCAGAACACCGTCTTCCAGTTCGACCCTGTGAAGGACGTCCTGGTCCAGAAGTGGAACGTCGGCATCTCGTGCGACCCCAACGGCATCGCGATCAACCCTGCGACCAACCAGGCGCTGCTGGGGTGCTCAGACAAGAAGACGCCGCACTTGGTCCTGTGGGATCTCAAGGCGGCCAAGGCGATCGCGACGTTCAACCAGGCGGGGGCCTGCGACCAGGCGTTGTACGATCCCAAGACCAACCTGTTCATCGTGGCCTGCGCCAATTTCCCGCCGGGCGCGGTAATCGCCGTCCTCACCGGTTCGCCCGTCCGGTGGGTCGGCAACGCGCCGACGGCGGTGGGCAGCCACGCGGTGGGCTTTGACAACACGAACCACGTGATCTACACGATCGACCAGAGGCCGAACCACGCCGGCCTGATGGCCTTCTGGACGCCCTCGATCCCGAAGTAGAACGCCGCCCTGTGTAATCGGCGGCAGCGTCTCTGCACGTACGGCGAGGTCCCTCCGTAGGAGGGGCCTCGCCTCGCACTCCGGGTGATGCTGGCCGCGACCGGTATGAAAAAACCGCGCGGCCGGAAGAATCTCCCGGCCGCCGAAGCGTCGTCGTGTGTCTTGGGTCTTTGCTAGCCTTGGCCGTCCGTCGCCGGCGCCTGAACCTGGGGCGGCGGCGGCGTGTAGACCGAGGCGTCGTTGCACGCAAACGCCGCCGTCGTCAGGATGCCAAGGGTTACCCCGACGATCACGGCTGCGATCAGCTTGAGCATCCGGCCCTCCTTTCCCCCGGGTCTGCAGTCATTCACCGGGCCCGTCCCTAGGTGCTATTCGCCACGCGCCAAGAATTTCCTCCGTCGTCAGGTCCCCCGCACGCCTGCGCCCGCCGCCGCTTCCCTTCCGGAAGCAGGCGCTCGTGCACGCCGTGTCCCCTGCCTCGCATGGGCCGTGCTTTCGGCGGAACGATACGCTCAAGGGGTGCGATGAACACGTCTTCCGCGATGGAACGCCTGAGCCACCATTCAACCGATGGAGCCAAGAAGAACGAGACTAATGCGCCATAGGAGCCTGCCCCACGGAAATCCTTGATGACTCTGGCAGGGGCGGAGGGATTTGAACCCCCGACCACTGGTTTTGGAGTTCGACTCGCCGATCGGCCACGAGCGGTCACGCATCGCCACGAATGGCCCGGGACGCCGCCTTCTGCAAGGCGTTCAGCGCGATTTCCGTCTCTCGTGGACAGCCTTGGTTACTTGTGGACACTCGTGGCTATTTCGCGCGGCGGATTAGCAGAGGGTTAGCGCGGTGACAGCCGAGCGCTCCACACGAGATCGATGAGGAGGTGCATCCATGACGAAGTCGCACACACAGCAGCCCGCCGCACCGGCGGGTGCCACGACAGACGCGCCGCCCGCGCGCGTGCGCGTGGTGGCGCCGTTTATGTTCCGCCACCGCGGCGGCATGGTCCATACCTTTTACCAGCCGGGCGACGAGATCGTCGGCGCGGACGCGGAGGAGATGCTGAGCGTCGGCCGCCTCGAGGTCGTGCGCGTCGGCGAACCCGTGCCGGTGCGGTGCCCGTCGTGCATGGGAGTGCTCGAGGAGGCGGTGCAGCTCTGCTCGTGGATCCCCGGCGAAGGCGAGTCGCCGGATCGCCTCGACGCGCTCGTGTGGGCGTTAACGTTGCTCGTGATCATGCCCGATCAGGGGCTCAAGGAGCGGTTGGCCGCGATGACGCCGGCGGAGCGGGAGGCCTACTTCGCGCGTCAGAACGCCCTGTTCGCCGACGCCTTCCGGCTCTGAGCCGCCGCCGCCGCTAGGCGCCGGTCCGTCTTCTCCGTGGCGGCCGCAGCCACAGGCGCCGCACGAGGTGCCGTCCAATCACGATGTTGACGAACCGCCGCAGCATCTTCGCGGGGTCGCCGGAGGCGAGCACCTCCAGCGTCCGGGCGAGACGCGCCACGCGATAGAGCGTCGAGACGGCCGCGGTCTGTCTCATCGGGCCGCCCTCGCCTCGTCGAGGCGCGCCACTAGGCGGACGGCGGCCGCGGCGGTCCGCTCGCCCCGGTCAATCTCCGCGAGGTCCGCCTCATCTAGGTCAATCGCCACGGCGTCCTCCTTCCGAAGCGCAGCGGTGTCACGCGCCACCTCGCCAAGCTCGACGAGCCAGGTCCGCATCATCGACAGCAGCGCGTCGACGCGTGCGGCCAGCGCCTCCCGCGCGCACCCGGCCGCAAAGTAGCCGCGCATTGCCTCTTTGACCCACGCGACCACCTCGTCGAGCCGCTCTTCGGACAGCCACGCCGCGTCGAGCTCGTCGAGCACAGTTAGGTCGTCCATCTCTCCCACCTCCCCGATCGGAAGCTTCGTCACCGCAGGCGGCCCTGCGGAACGCAAGGCGGTTGGGATGTCGCGAAAGGATCTCGTTTCGGGCCACCCTGTGGATCACGAGGGACATTTTGAATGGCGGATTCAGCGACCCGGCCCGCGGCTTGGGCATATTCCCTCCTCCGGGGGCAAGTGCGAGGCTGGGGTTACGGCTCGCGCAACGCACACGCGTCAACGATGATGCTTTCCGCGGCTGGGGCCAGCACAAAGGCTGGGCGCTGGATTAACATGTTTCCGTACCGCGTCGAGAAGAGCATCCGCCGACCCGAAGCGACCCAAGCCCCTGCCGCTGGCCTCACCGGTATTCGTTGCCGTCCCATTGCCACACCGCATATCCTAGGCCGTGGCCAGTGAGGATGAGGTCCCTGAAGCCATGAGTTCTGTGAGGCAATAACCAGACAGCGGGATAGGCCGAAACCGAAGTGTGCGGTCCCCAGCCGCGCCTCCAATGCCCGTCAGGCATGGCGATCAGTATTGCAAAGGTGCTATTCCTGAGATCGTGATCGTCCAGGAAGAATGCCAAGATGTCGTGGCGGCCGTGTTGATTCAAGTCGACGACCGCCACCGCTACCGGCGTGCTGCCACACGACGTGGAGACGTGTTCCCGGGCGGGCATCCCGCTGTTGAACCAGTTCGCCTGCTCACGGCATACGATCGCCCGCTCCATCGGCAAAGCTGTTTCGGAGAACACGATCGGCTCCGCATCCTTTGGCACCTCGCGAAGAGGGAACGCCGCCCAGAGATCGGTCGGCGCGGGAAACCATAGGAGTGAAAGCAGCATGGCAAGGAACAGCATCACCAGGCGGAGACGTTGCCTCATCGGTTCCCTCGGACAAAACGGCTCACGGCTCTGCTTTTAGGGGAGAATATACCCACACATTGGTGGTAATAGCTCCGCACAGCGAACGCGCTGATGGTTGTACCGACGGGCAACGAGGAGAAAAGCTCCCCGGGGGTATTCGGATACCTGCTACCGGACGACCGCGTCCCCGCGCAGGAGCCGCCCGATCGTCGCCCGGCCGACGCCGAGGTCCCGGGCAGCCGCCCGCTGACTCAGCGTGCCAGCGTAAGGGCAAGCCTCAGTCTCGCTGTCGTCTCCTGTCGATCATGGCATCTCGCCCTCTCGACATCGTAGGATTAGCAGAAATTAGCAGTTTGGCCGGGGGCCGGGCCGAACGCCCAGATCGCCGCCCCGCAAAGCCTTGTCCCGCTTGGATTTTCTGGCAGGGGCGGAGGGATTTGAACCCCCGACCACTGGTTTTGGAGACCAGCGCTCTACCCGGACTGAGCTACGCCCCTGTGCCTGCGGAGCGGCACCGGCCACTCGCCGAGATGTCGGGCCGAGTAATCCCGACGCGGTAAGCCGGTAAGCGACACGCCCGCCTTGAGTATACGCTAGCGGGTCTCGCGGTGTACAGTGTGCTTCCGGCACCACCGGCAGTACTTCGTGTGCTCGACACGGTCCGGCGTGTTCTTCTTGTTCTTCGTGGTCGTGTAGTTCCGGCGCTTGCACTGGGTGCATGCCAGAGTGATGATGTCGCGCGGCATCGCCTACCTGACCTCCAGTTCTTTCATCTATTCTGTCGTATTCTGTCGCGTCGTGGATGTCGTGCGGGCCTGTCCTCCCCACTTCGCGAGGCCCCCCGGAGGGGGCAGGCAGGCCCGCCAGGGGGAGGACTACTCGATGATCCTGGCCACCACCCCGGCCCCCACCGTCCGGCCCCCCTCCCGCACCGCAAACCGCTGCCCTTCCTCCAGCGCCACCGGCGTGATCAGCGCCGCCTCCACCGTCACGTTGT
>JAPVSX010000015.1:0-6799 GCA_047519495.1 Armatimonadota bacterium | reverse complement strand
GTGCCGCTTCATCCGTAGCAGACGAGGACAGACTGGGGCTTTGTTTAGCGTCTCCACGGGAGATCGGACGCAAAGATGCAGGACCAAAGCAAGCGTTGTGACCCCCGGATCTTGCGGTACGATCGGCGGAGCATCTGGCGGAGGTCCGCCAGATCAGCTGGGGCGCTGTTGGCCAAGCTGCGGTCGCCCTGCGTCCACACAAGCTCCGCCGGGTTGAGTTCGGGGGCGTAGCTTGGAAACTCTTCCACCCGCACCCGCGGATGCTGCCGGAGAAAGAGCGTGACCTCACGGCGGCGATGGATGCTGCCTTGATCCCACAGAAGGACGATGCGGCCGCGGATGTGTCGGAGCAGATACACGAGGAAGATCCCGACATCCAACCCGTCCAGCGCCCGGGGGCGCAGTTGGAGATACAGCGCGATGCGCTTCCGCCGGGGCGACACCGCGAGGGCACTGATGGCCGACAGCCGGTCGTGTTTGTAGAGATGATAGACGACGGGTGTCCGGCCGCGGGGCGCCCAGGTGCGGGTGACGTTGGGAGCGAGCAAAAACCCCGATTCATCCACGAACACGAGATGGGCGCCACACCTTGCGGCGTTTTTTTATATGCGGCCAGCGATGCCGCTTCCAGCGCGTGATCGCCGCTTCGTCTCGTTGCAACGCGCGCCGCTCCGGCTTCTGGCAACTCCAGTCCATACTGTGCAGGAGTCGCCAGACATGACAGGAATGATACCGCACCCCGAACAGGTGCTGGATGACCTCCGCGACGCGCGTGAGCGTCCAAAGGTCGGTGGAATAGCCGGCCGCCAACGGGCTCTTGAGCAGCACGCGCTCCAGCCTTGCGCGTTGGGCGCGAGAGAGCTTGGGCGGGCGTCCGGGAGTGGGCCGGGGCTGCAACCCGCGGAGCCCGTTCGCCCGGTACACTCCGGCCCAACGAAAAACTGAACTCACCGACGCGCTCACCGCACGTGCTACTGCCGACAGGCTTTTGCCCGCGTTGAGCAGCCGGATCGCCTGTCGGCGCCGCCGTTCCAGCTGCGTGGCGGTCCCGGGAGGCCTCATGCCTCTAAGTATAGGGCAATGGCCGTTATTTTCCATTATTTATGCAAAATTCAATAGAACGTACAAATTATGGTCAATATCGGCCATCGCGTCCCATTCATGGACAAACATTGCCTTCGGGACTAGTGCCTCGGCCGCAACTTGGTTGCAAAATCGTTCAACTGTGTGACTAGGCTCTGGGAGGAGTTACGCACTATCGTTGAAATCACGCACCATCAAGCCTCTTGCCAGTCCGGTAGCAACCGCCCCAGGATCCTCCCATCAAAAACAAACGGTTCCTTTCGAAGCGCTTGGAGATAATAGGGGACGACGTCTCTTGGCACGCTTCCACCGTGCATGGGGTGGATCCATCGGTACTCCAGCCTCTCCACCCTATCCACGACCCTTAGCACCGGTCTCTCCCCACCAAAGAGGCCGGCTTCACGGTACCATTTGCACATCTCCTTGCCCAGGTTTTCGCGCACAATCACTGGCTGCTCACCGGGCTGGATGAACAGATCCGAAGAAAAGAGGCTTTTGGTCGTCTCGTCAAACACCATCATAGAATCCCAATGATGAACGTGTGGGGTTTCCCAAAGTCGCAGCCTGTGCTCCCCCAAGTCGAGCACGTCCCCGTCGAACATGCCTTTCACCGGGCCTGAATAATCCCACTGCGATAGGTTGATCCGAGCCCCCTGCGCGCTGGCCACCAGTACAGCGTTCTTCGCTTCTCCAACAAAGCGCCCCATCCCGCCGCATTCATCCGCCTCAAAATGGGGGATGATGATATATTCAAGACGCGTTGGATCGAGCACTTCGGCCACAGCCTTCCGTACATCCTCATACATGGGATAGAAGCCGGTGTGAACAAGCGCGGGATGCTCATCTTCGATGAGAAATTGGTTGAAGCTTAGCTGCTTCTGCCCAATCAGCGTGGTGATGCGATAGATCCCGTCGGCCACTTTGTCAATCTGCGCCATGGAAAGCCTCCTCTGACGCCAAATACCAGCCGCTCCCAGTAGACCCGTCAATTAACATGGTTTCGCCACAATTCCGCTTCAGCCCGTTTTCAGGCTGAAATGATAAGGGACACCATAGGAAGACAAGAGCCTTGGGCTATCCAGAGACAGGCGCTACGTCGCCGCGGCCGAGACCGCCTGCTCGTCCGCGTGATAGCTGCTGCGCACGAGCGGCCCCGACTCGACGTGGCGGAACCCCATGCCGAGCCCTTCCGCCTTGAGCAGGGCGAACTCGTCGGGGTGGTAGTAGCGGGCGATCGGCACGTAGTCCTTGCCGGGGCTCAGGTACTGCCCGATCGTGAGGATGTCGCAGCCGACGCCCCGCAGGTCGCGCATCGTTCCCAGGACCTCGTCCCACGCCTCGCCGAGGCCGACCATCATCCCGCTCTTGGTGAGGCCGCGCCGCCCCCACGCCTTCGCGCGCGCCAGCAGGTCGAGCGACCGCCGGTAGTTGCCGCCGGAGCGGACGGCCCGGAACAGGCGCGGCACGGTCTCGATGTTGTGGTTGAGGATGTCGGGCTCCGCGGCGAGCACGGCGCGGAGGGCCTCGGGGTCTCCCTTGAAGTCCGGGATCAGCACCTCGACCGAGCACGCCGGGACGCGCTCCCGGATCAGGCGGACCGTCCGCGCAAACAGGCCGGCCCCGCCGTCCGCGACGTCGTCCCGGTCCACGGACGTGATCACGACGTGCCGGAGGCCCATCGCCGCGACCGCGTCCGCGACGCGCTCGGGCTCCTGGACGTCGAGCTCGGTCGGCAGGCCGTGGGCGATCGCGCAGTACGCGCAGTGCCGCGTGCAGACATTCCCGAGGATCAGGAACGTCGCGGTGCGGCGCTCCCAGCAGTCCCCGATGTTGGGGCAGCGCGCCTCCTCGCAGACGGTGTGGAGCGCCTGGGTGCGCATGATGCCGACCAGTTCCCGGAAGTTGGAGCCGACCGGGAGCCGCACCTTCAGCCAGTCCGGACGACGCTCACCGCTCACCGCTCACCCCCTTCCGCAAGAAGTCTTGCTCCAAGCTGACCGATGGAGAAGCTCGCCTGGACCGGAGGAGATCGAGAGGGCCTGCCCCGAGCGCACGTTCGAATCCGTCCCTCGTCAGGGACGCGAGGGGCAGGCCCTCTCGATTCATCAGGCCTGTGGACTGCTGCACCAGTCTATCCACCAGAGGTCTCAGAACTCCGGCGAATCCCCCACCGGGGCGAACTCCTCGAGCTGCCGCTTGATGTGGGTGAGGAACTGCATCGCCACCGCCCCGTCGAAGACCCGGTGGTCGAACGCGATCCCCAGATGCATGATCTCGCGGACCGCGATCCCCTCGCCCATGACGACCGGGCGCCGGACGATCGCATCCGTCGCCAGGATCGCCGCCTGCGGGTAGTTGATGATCGGCATCGAGAAGATCGAGCCGAACACGCCGGGGTTCGTGAGCGTGAACGTCCCCCCGGAGACGTCGTCGAGGGTCAGCTTGCCCTGCCGGGCGCGGCCGGCCAGCGCTTCGATCTCCCGGGCGAGCCCGACGACGCCCTTGCGGTCGGCGTCCTTGACCACCACGACGATCAGGCCGTCCGGGATCGCGACCCCGATGCCGAAGTGGATCGCCTGCCGGACCAGGATGCCCTCGGGCGTAAACGTCGCGTTGACGACGGGAAACGCCCGGAGCGCCCGGGTCGCGGCGCGCACGACGAACGCGGTGACCGAGACGTTTACCCCTTCCCGGGCCCGCCAGGCCGCCTTGTGGGCCTCCCGGTGGCGGACGAGGCTCGTGACGTCCACCTCGATGATCCCGTACGCGTGGGGGATCTCCCGCTTGCTGCGCGCCATGCGCTCGGCGATCGTCCGGCGGAGCGCGGAGAGCGGCTGCATCTCGTCGCCGGGGGCGCGCGCCGGCCCCCCGGCGGGCGGGGCGGCCGTGCCCACAGCGGCAGGCGCCGGGGCCGGAGCCGCGCCGCGCCGCTCGAGAAACCGGAGCACGTCGTCCTTGGTGACCCTCCCGCCGGTCCCCGTCCCTTCGATCGCCTCCAGTTCCTCGGGCGTGATCCGCTGCTCCTCGGCCAGGCGGCGGACGAGCGGCGAGAGGCGCGCGGCGTGCTCACGAGCGCGGGCCGGCGGCTGGGCCACGGGCCCGCCGCGCTGCCCGTCCGTGGCGGCGGGGCGTGGGGGCGCGGCGGGCGCCTCCGGGGCACGGGCGGCCTGCTCCTCAATCAGGGCGATCGCGGTCCCGGCGGCCACCGTCTGGCCTTCCTGGACCAGGATCTGCTTGAGGACGCCGGCGTAGGGGGACGGCATCTCGATGTTGACCTTGTCCGTGATGACCTCGACGAGCGGCTCGTACCTGGCGACGGGATCGCCGGGACGCTTGAGCCACTTCCCGAGCGTGCCCTCGTGCACGCTCTCGCCGAGTTGAGGCATCTTGATCTCAGTGGGCATCGCGGGTCCCTCGGAACTCCCGGAAGCGGCTCAGTAGGCGACCAGCCGGCGGGCGGCCGCGGCAATCTTCTCGGCGTTCAGCATGAACCAGTCTTCGAACGGCGTGGAGAAGGGCACCGCCGGGATGTCGGGGCCGCAGAGCCGCGTCGGCGGGGCGTCGAGGTGGCGGAATCCCTCCTCGGCGATCGTGGCCGCGATCTCGGCGCCGAACCCGCCGAACCGGTTGTCCTCGTGCACAATGAGGGCCCGGCTGGTCCGCTCGACGGAGTCCAGGATCGTCTGCGTGTCGAGAGGCCGGAGCGTGCGGATGTCCACGACCTCCGCCTCGATCCCCTCCCGGCTCAGCGCCTCCGCCGCTCCGAGCGATTCGTGCATCATCAGGCCGTACGCGAAGATGCTGAGATCCCGGCCGGGCCGGCGGACCGCCGCGGGGCCGATCGGCACCACGTGATCGCCGTCCGGCACCTCCCCGCGTACCAGCCGGTACATCTTCTTGTGCTCGAAGTAGAGGACGGGGTCCGGGTCGCGGATCGCGGCCTTGAGCAGGCCTTTGGCGTCGGCGGGCGTGTAGGGGACGACGACCTTGAGCCCGGGCACGTGCGCGTAGAAGGCCTCGACCGACTGCGAGTGGTACAGCGCCCCGTGGACGCCCCCGCCGAACGGCACCCGGATCGTGATCGGGCACCCGAAGTCGTTGTTGGAGCGGTACCGCAGCCGGGCGACCTCGCTGACGATCTGATCGAACGCCGGGTGGATGAAGTCGGCGAACTGGATCTCGGGCACCGGGATCAGCCCGTTGACCGCCATGCCCAGCGAGACGCCCACAATCATCGACTCCGCGAGCGGCGTGTCGAGCACTCGGTCCTCACCGAACGTCTCGTACAGGCCCTCCGTGACCCCGAACACCCCGCCCTTCCGGCCGACATCCTCGCCCAGCACGACGATCCGGCCGTCGCGGGCCATCTCCTCGTGCAGGGCGTCGCGGATCGCGTCGAGGTAGCGCTTGTCGGCCATGGCGGCTAGCTCCCCATCCGGCCGGGCTCGCCGGGTTCGGCGTAGACGTAGCGCGTCGCGGTCGCGGGGTCCGGGAGCGGCGCCGCCTCGGCGATCTCGGTGCCGAGGTCGACCTCGCGCCGGACGCGCGCCTCGATCTCCTGCTGCCGCTGGTCGGTGAGCACGCCCCATCGCCGCAGCTCCTCGGTGAAGACGAGCACCGGATCCTGCTGCCTGCTGCGGGCGATGTCGTCGGCGGACCGGTACTTCTCCTGACGGTCGTCGCTGCTGTGGGCGGTCAGCCGCGGGACCCGGACCTCGAGCAGCGTCGGCCCCTCGCCGCGGCGGGCCCGCGCGACGGCCTCGCGGGCCGCGCCGTGCACTTCGAGGATGTGGCTGCCGTCCACGGTGACGCCCGGCATGCCGTATCCGGCGGCCCGCGCCGCGACGGTCGGCACCGCCATCTGCTTGCTGACCGGCACGGAGATCGCGTACCCGTTGTTCTCGACGAGGAAGATGACGCCCAGCCGGTGGATCGAGGCGAAGTTGAGCGCCTCGTGGAAGTCGCCCTCGCTCGTCGCGCCCTCGCCGAGCTCGGTGAGGCAGACCTCGCCGGTCTTCCGCAGCTTGGCCGCATAGGCGATCCCCGCGGCGTGCAGCACCTGGGTCGCCACGGGGCTGCTCGTCGAGAGGATCTTGTGCCGGGAGTGGCCGTAGTGGCCGGGCATCTGCCGCCCGCCGCTCGACGGATCCGTCGCCCGGCCGAGCTGGATCAGGAAGATCTCCGCGGGGGGCATCCCTTTCATCAAGACCGCCGCGACCGACCGGTAGAACGGGACGAGCCAGTCCTGCTCGCGGTCGAGGGCGGACACCGTGCCGACCTGCGCGCCTTCGTGACCCTGCCCGGAGATCACGAAGGCCGCCGTGCCGGACCGCTGCAGGGCCCACATCCGCTCATCCACCGCCCGCCCGAGCCGGAGGTAGTAGTACATCTCCAGGAGCTGGTCGTCGGCGAGGCCGAGGGTCTTCGGCGTGATCTCATCGCGGGTTCTGACCGCCCTCGCTTCCTTTGCGCTCATGCGGCCTCCCCTTTCCGCGCGACCGTGCGGCCTTGTGGACCGCCGCGCCGCCTCTCCGGCGGGACGCGCGGCCTTTTGGGCCGGCGCGTCACCTGAGTGCAGAGTTTCCCCACCCCGCGCAGGGCCTCCTGCCCTCCAGGACGGGACCGAATGTCGCGCTCACGGATGTGATTATGCCCGGGGAGACGGAATCGAAGCCACCGTGCATTCCGGGGCCCAGCGCGCCCGAGGTTTGCCTCC
>JAPVSX010000014.1:0-5466 GCA_047519495.1 Armatimonadota bacterium | reverse complement strand
CCGAGGGCACGCGGCGGGCGATTATTGGGCCGAACGGCGCAGGAAAGACGACGCTGTTCAACATCATCACGGGCGAGCTCGCCCCGACCTCGGGCCGGATCCGCTTGTTCGGCCGTGACGTCACGCGCCTGCCGGCGCATGTCCGGGCGGCGATGGGCCTCGGACGCACGTTCCAGATCACGAACCTGTTCACCCGCCTGACGATCGAGGAGAACGTCATGCTGGCGGTCCAGGCGCTGTCGCGGACCAAGTACACGATGGCCCGTCCGCTGCGCCGCGACCCGGCCCTCCGCGACCGTACACGGGCGCTGCTCGAGCCGGCGGGGCTGTGGGCGAAGCGGGAGGCGGAGGTCCGCGCCCTGTCGTACGGCGAGCAGCGCCAGATCGAGGTCCTGCTCGCCCTGGCCGGCCGGCCGCGGCTGCTGCTCCTGGACGAGCCCGCCGCCGGGCTCTCGCCCGGCGAGCGGCGGGAGATGGCCCGCTTCATCAAAGGGCTGGATCCCCGGCTCACCATCTTGTTGATCGAGCACGACATGGACGTGGCGTTCGAGGTGGTCGAAGCGATCACGGTGCTGCACTTCGGGCGTGTCGTCGCCGAGGGCGCCAACGAGGTTGTCCGGGCGAATCCGTCCGTGCAGGAGATCTACCTGGGCGCGGTGGAGGACCACACGTCGGGGCGTCGCGCTGGGGGCGGCGCGACGCGGTAAGCCACGGCAGGCCGGCGATGCTGCGCGTCGATGACATCCACACCTACTACGGCGACTCCTACGTCCTCCAGGGCGTCACCCTCGAAGTGCGTCGGGGGATGGTCGCCGCACTTCTCGGACGCAACGGGATGGGCAAGACCACGCTGATCCGGTCGATCATCGGATTTGTCCGGCCGCGCCGCGGGCGCATCCTGCTCGGCGACCGGGAGATCACGCGCCTCCCCAGCCACCAGATCGCGCAGCTCGGCATCGGGCTGGTGCCTCAGGGCCGGCGGATCTTCCCGTCGCTCACAGTCTTAGAAAATCTGACGGTCGCCGCGCGCCGCGCCGGCGCGTCCGGAGATGGCGGGTGGACGCTCGAGCGCGTCCTGGACCTCTTCCCGCGGCTCCGCGAACGGGGCGGGCACCGGGGCAACATGCTGTCGGGTGGGGAGCAGCAGATGCTGGCGATCGCCCGGGCGCTCATGACTGACCCCCGCCTCCTTCTGATGGATGAGCCCTCCGAGGGCCTGGCTCCGCTGCTCGTCCGGGATCTGGGGGTCTCGATCGCGCGGCTCCGGGCCGAGGGGCTCAGCATTCTCCTCGTCGAGCAGAACCTGCCGATGGCGCTCGCGACGGCGGACGAAGCGTACGTCTTGAGCAAAGGGCTGGTCGTCTACCACGGAACGGCAGCCGCGCTCGCGGCCGACAAGGCGGTGACCCAGCGGTATCTGGGCGTGTAGCCGGCCATGAGGGCGCTGGGCGATGGCGATGGATAACTCCGTTCCGGGAATCTGCCCCGCCGGGTACGGCGGCGGGCGCAGGCGAACGTCGAAGGAACCCTGAAGGGGGGTTGGCTGATGAGACGGTATGTGCTCGCATTGGTCATAGCGGGACTGGCCGCCGCGCTGGCCCGCGGCGGGAGCATCCTGGCCGCCGAAGGGCCGATCAAGATCGGGCTGATCATACCTCTGACGGGGGTGTTCGCGCCGAACGGGCGCGACATGGTCAACGGCCTCCAGCTCGCCTTCGCCCAGGTCGGCAACAAGGCGGCGGGGCGGGAGATTCAGGTGCTGATCGAAGACGATCAGGGGACGCCGGCTCAGTCGCTGACGAAGGCGCGCAAGCTGGTCGAGTTGGACAAGGTCGATCTCCTGGTTGGGCCCCTCACCGCGAACTCCGGTTACGCCCTCCGCGACTACATTGACGAGCAGAAGATTCCCGCGGTGTATCCGATCGTGTCCGCGGACGACCTCACGCAGCGGAAGGGCACCCCGTGGATTGTCCGGACGGGGTGGACGAGCAGCCAGCCGATGCACCCGTTCGGCGAGTACGCGGTCCGGACGCTGCACTACAAGCGGGTGGCGACGATCGCGTACGACTTCGCGTTCGGGTGGGAGGTGACCGAGGGCTTCCAGGACACGTTCGAGCTGACCGGCGGGCGCGTGGTGGAACACCTGTGGCCGCCGATCGGCGCCCCGGACTACAGCCCGTACCTCGGGCGCATCCCGCGCGACGTCGACGCGGTCTTCGCGGTCTTCAGCGGCGGGGACGCCCTCCGGTTCCTCCAGCAATACCGCGCGTTCGGGCTCGAGGGCCGCATCCCGCTGATCGGCGGGGGGACCCTGACAGACGAGCACATTCTGTTCCAGGAGAACGACCTGGCCAGGGGCATCATCACAGCCCTCCACTACAGCGCGGCCCTCAACACGCCGGCGAACCGCGATTTCGTCCGTGCGTATGTCAAGGCCTACAACCGCGTTCCGTCCTACTACTCGGAGGGGACGTACACCGCTGCCCTGTTCATCCTCAAGGGCGTCGAGGCCACCGGCGGCAGCGTCGCGAACCGCGCCGCGTTCGTCGCGGCGGTGCGGAAGGTGGTGCTCCCCGACGCGCCCCGGGGCGCCGTCCGGCTGGACGCCTACGGAAGCCCGATCGAGAACGTGTACGTGCGGCGGGTGGATATCGTGAACAGCGAGCCGCAGAACACCGTGATCTTCACCTACCCGATGGTCTCCCAGTTCTGGACGTTCAATCCCGCGGAGTATCTGAAGAAGCCGGTGTACACGCGCGACCTGCCGCCGGCGCATCCATAGCGTAGTTAACAGCTTGCCCGTCAAGGATTGTATGGCTTGGTCGAGCGAGCCGACGCTGAGCGCCTGGCTCGGGGCGCTGTCCCGAAGGAGGACGGTGACGGGCGCCGAAGGTAGAATTGAATACACCATTGTATTCAATTTGTACGGTTTTGCCCCTGGCGGCTGGGCTTGCATGCACGGGGGGCTGGGGGGGGTGGACCCGGTGGGGCGGCGACCGGCTATCCGGAAGGCGAAGGTCCGCGAGCAACGGCACATGCCCCGCCGCCAGCGGGCCGCCTCCGGCCGTGTGGTGACGCGCCGTACGGACTCCTCGGTCATCGAGAAAGTAATCGCCTTGATCCGCGACGCCATCGTCCGCGGCATCTACCACTCGGGTGAGCGGTTGAATCAGAGCCGCCTCGCCGCGCAGTTTGGCGTCAGCCGTATCCCCGTTCGTGAGGCCCTGCGCCAGCTGGACGCTGAAGGCCTGGTAAGCTTCGACCACAACCGGGGGGCCCACGTGGCGCGGCTGGGCCCAAATGACGTCCGGGATATCTTCGAAATGCGCGTCGAGCTCGAGTCCATGGCCCTGTGCGCAGCCGTTCCGAATGCGTCAGCGAGAGAGCTGGAGACGGCACGGGCTCTTCTGCAGCAGATGGGTCAGTTGGAGGGGGAGCCTGAGCGGTGGCTCCGCCTGAACAACCGCTTCCACGCTACGCTTTACCGGCCGAGCGGCCGTCGCCATCTGCTCAGGGTCATCCAGAGTCTGCGCCATGCCGTCGAGCCGTACCTTCGCCTCTATCTCCTTGCGCTACACCGCTTCGATACGGCGCAGGCGCAGCACCAAGGGATCCTTGACGCCTATGCCCAGCGGGATGTCACGCGCGCCCGCATGGAGTTGCGCCGGCACCTGCTCGACACGATGCACGAGCTCCTCGGGGCGCTTGGGGGGACGAGGCGCGTCCCGGTCGGGCCGCCCGGGCAGCCCCCGAGTCACGTGGCGGGCGGCCGCGAGGCGCGGTAAGGCTCACGCTTCTCGCTACGCCAGTGCGGAGGCGGAGAGAACGGAGGTGACGGTCGTGAGCACGGACTTCAAGGTGATGGTCGAGCTCAATCAGCAACAGGAGCAATTGGTCGAGCGTCTGCTCAACGATGGCGGGTACGGCTCCACGCCCGGCGAGGTCATCCACACCGTATTCCGCCGCTACTGCGCGGCGCATCCCGAGCTGGTAAAGCCGTCGACGTCAAAGACCCGGAGGCGCGTGCGCCGTGGCTGATCGCCGGCTGCTCTTCGAACACATCATGGAACCCGGGACGGGGAAGGCGGTTCCTGTCCGGCGGGGCCACATCCTTCGAATCGAGCAGGTTGGGAACGGCCAGTGTGCGGACTTCAACGCGTTCAACCTGCACGATTACAAGGAGTCCTTCCACTGCGGCCGCACCCGGCACATGCACGGACTGTGGCCCAAGGCCGGGGACATGCTCTGGTCGGCCCCGCCCAGGGAGCGGCCGATGTATACCATTATCGCCGATACCGTCGGGACGAACGACGTCAACTACCCCCGCTGCACCGCCTTCCTCTATGAGTTTCACTACGGATACGCCATGCATACCAACTGCCACGATATCCAGGCTGAAGCGCAGCGCGAGTACGGTCTCACGCCGGACGACGTACACGACTCCTTCAACTTTTGGATGCACACCGGCGTGGACAAGCATGGAAGGCTCTACATCAAGCAGTTGCGCGCCCGGCAGGGCGACTACGTCGAGTTGATCGCCCATATTGACACCCTGGCCGTTCCGAATGTCTGCGGTGCGGATGTGATGGGGACGTCGAACTTCGAGCTGAAGCCGCTGAAGCTGCAGATCTTTGAGGCGACGCAGGATGAGAGAGCAAAGTGGTTGCTGCCGGAGAAACCACAGTACCGGAATCAGCGGACCCCCAAGGACTTCAAGATCAAGGAGATCAAGGCCACACGCGAGCTGGTGCGTGATCCCGGGTACCGCCCCGAGTGGCCGGTATACCCGATCGTGAAGAAGCCAGTCGCGTGCGGGTTTTCCGCGGGCGACCGCCGGCTGGTGAACCGGCTCCGCGCCCTGGGCACGTTTGGGGAGGCAGACGGTGAAATCGTGCGCTACGTCTTCTTCAGCTGGTGGATCGAGAATAGGATGCACGGGCCGAAGCATTTTGACGCGCGGTGAGGGGGGGCCGGGCATGCGGCCGCCGGGGGGGCGCGTCTCGTGACCGGTGACGGTCCAACCCCCAGGCTACGCCGTGCGATCTACCCTGACGGTGTCCCGAAGCCTCGGATGGGCTACTCGCCCGCGGTGCGGGCCGGTGATTGGGTCTTCATCTCAGGACAGCTGGCGAGCGATTTCGTGCACGGGGTCGCGCCCGAAGCCAGGAGCACGCCCGGCCTCCCCTATTACTCTGACGACCTCGAGCTGCAGTCACGGTACGTCTTGAAGAATCTCGCCGCAACGCTGAGGGCGGCAGGCGGCGATTTTACAGAGCACGTTGTCCGCATCTATCAATGGCTTGTGGCGCCGGATCAGAACTGGCAGGCGGGGGACTCGTGGACCGGCATCAGCGTCCAACGCTATAACGAGCAACTGGCGCACTTCATCCCGACCCAGCGCCCGGCGAGCACGGCCATGGGGATTCGCCAGTTGCTCTGCAAGGGGACGACGCTGGAGGTCGATTT
>JAPVSX010000013.1:0-5911 GCA_047519495.1 Armatimonadota bacterium | reverse complement strand
GCGACGAACACGGTGTTCTCGATCGCGCGCGCCTGGACAAGCGTGACCCAGTGCTGCTCCTTGAGATACCCGGCCACCCACGCCGCGGGCAGCAGGACGACGTCGGCGCCGTCGAGCGCGGCCATCCGCATCAACTCGGGGAAGCGCAGTTCGTAGCAGACGAGGAGCCCGAACGTCCCGAGCGGGGTTCGGACGGTCCGCGGGGCCTCGATCCCCGGGATCGTGCGGGCGGACTCGCTGAAGCCGAACGCGTCGTACCGGTGCGTCTTGCGGTAGGCCAGGAGGAGGGCGCCGTCCGGCCCAAGCAGCACCACCGTGTTGTGCGCGCGGGTGGGCTCCCCCGGCGCCGTCTCCCAGATGCCGCAGCCGACGTACAGGCGCTGGGCCCGGGCCTCCTGGGCCAGCGCCGAGACGAACGGGCCATCCACGGGTTCCGCGACCGACGCCGCGGTCCTCGGGTCGGACGCCGCGAGGAAGGCCATGAACACCTCGGGCAGGAGCACGAGGTCGGCCCCGCCCCGCCGCGCATCCCGGATCGCGCGGCGCGCCGCCTCGAGGTTTTCTTCCTTTTGAGGCGATGAGACGAGCTGGCCCAGGGCGATTCGCATCGGAGCCTCCTGCGGTGCGTCAAGAGCGTCTGGCCGGATCCGGCAGCGGGCCGGGCCGGCCGTCAACGTGTAGTTCACCGCCGGGGGCTGCGCCCCTCTCCCGTCCACTGCACGACAAACTCCGCACCGAAGAGGAAGCTGCAGGTCAGGCAATATACCGAGAGGAGCAGCACCATGATCGCCTGCATCTGGTGGTAGAGGGTCGCGAAGTCCGCGACGCGGGCCAGGTACCAGGTGAGCAGGTAGGCGATCGCGTGCCAGACCGCGGTGGCGACCAGGGCGCCGGGCCAGGCCTCGCCCCAGCGGACGAGCGCGTTCGGGAGAAACCGGTATCCGGTCCAGAAGATCACGAACTGGGCGAGCGCGGTGGCGATGCTCAGCGCGTTGCTGGTCCCGGGGCCGGGCCTCCGCGGCCAGCCCAGGATCAGCCCGAGCTCACTGTTCCGGATCAACCGGAACACCAGGGTGGTCGCCAGCAGCATCCCGATGAAGATGAGCAGCGTGACCATCATCGTGAGGACTCCGACCAGGAACCGCAGATGAAGGATCCGGCCCCGGACCTCCCAGATCCGGTCCAGCGCCCCCTGCACGGCGCCGAAGACGCCCGCCGCCGCGATGAACAGCATGACGGCGCCGAACAGCCCGAACGACCCGTGCTGCGCGTACGCGTCTCTGATCGTGCGGAGGAGGATGTCTTTGTCCGTCAGCCCCCCGAACAGCCGCCCCATGTTGCGGGTGACGAGTTCGGCCGGAAAGATCAGCTGGAGCGTCACGAGCAGGAGGATGGTCAGGGGAAGCAGGGAGAAGAGGGCGTAGTAGCTGATCGCCGCGCCCGAGAACAGGTCTCCGTGCTGCCAGAAGCCCTGGACGGCGCGCATGAACGCGCGGGCGATGCGGCGGGTGAAGGAGGACCCCGCGGATCGCGCGCGCCCGGCGGCAGGCATCAGTACGTCCCTGGCCATCATCGCGCCCCGTTTATGCCCCGGTCTCATCCCCCCGGCGGCAGAGGGAAGGCCGCCGGGCGCCCCGGAGGTGTGCGATGCGGAAACGACTGAAGATGTCTACCATGGTCCTGGGCATTGTCCTGCTGGCGGCGCTCGCCTTCGCACCGCTCCCCGCCGCCCATCCGGCGCCGTCCGACGAGGCCGGGGGGACCCTGACGTTCCACGGGGATGTAGCGCGGACCGGGTGGAACGCCGCCGAGCGCACCCTCACGCCCTCCACCGCGCGCTTCCTCCACAAGGTGTGGACGGCCGCCGTCGAGGGCGAGATCTATGCCGAGCCGCTCGTCGTTCCCGGCGTGGCCATCCTCGGCAGCGTCCGCACCGTTCTGTACGTCGTCACCGAGGAGGACCGGATCTACGCGCTGGACGCCGCCGGCGGCAGGCGCCTGTGGGGTCCGGTCTCGCTCGGCACGCCGGTTCCGCGCGCGAGCCTCCCGTGCGGGAACATCGATCCGGTGGGGATCACGAGCACTCCGGTCCTCGATCGGGTCGCGGGCACGCTCTACGTTGTCGGCCTCACCACGCCCGATGGAGGGCGCACGAAAGCGTACAAGATCGCGGCGTTCGATTTGAAGAGCGGCGTGGTGCGGCCGGGATGGCCGGTCGTGATCGGCCCTCCCGCGTCCGACGGCCGCCGGTTCGATCCGGGCGTGCAGCAGCAGCGCGGGGCGCTCACGCTCCTGCACGGCGTGCTGTTCGTGCCCTTCGGGGGCTACTGGGGCGACTGCGGCGACTACCACGGGTGGATCGTCGGTATCCCCGTGTCTGCGCCGGCGAGGCAGGAGGCGTACGCCACGCCCACGCAGCGGATGGGCGGAATCTGGGCCACCGGCGGCTCGGCCGCGGACGGCGAGGGCAACCTGTACGCGCCGACCGGCAACAGCGACTCCCGCGGCCCCGTGGACTTCGGCAACAGCGTGATCCGCCTGGCCACGACGCCGGCCTTGAGGTTCTCCGGCGCGGCGCGGGACTTCTTCACGCCGAGCAACTTTGTTGCGCTCAACGATACCGACACCGATCTCGGCTCCTCCTCGCCCCTCGTGCTCCCCGATCAACCCGGCACGGCGACGCCGCACCTCGTGTTCGCGGCCGGCAAGCAGGGCGTGGGGTATCTGATCAACCGGGACAGCATGGGCGGGGTCGGCAAAGGCAACGGGATCACGGGCGAGGGCGTCTTCAGCCGGTGCGTCTTCGGGACCTGCGAGGGCGGCGGGCCCCAGGTGTTCTCGGCGAGCGCGTACTGGGATGGGGGCGGCGGCCGCCGCTTCATCCTCGTCCCCGGCCGGGGGGAGCAGCCCGCCCCGTGCTCCGGGACCGGAGGCGTGGTCGCCCTCCGCCTCGGCGTGGCGCCGGTGTCCCGGACGGCCACCTTCGACGTGGCGTGGTGCAGCCCGTCGATGCGGGTCCCGGGGGCGCCGGCTGTGTCGAGCGCGGGCTCGGAAGGCGGGCTCGTCTGGGTAGTGGACACCGCGGCGGGCATGCTGTACGCGCTCGACGCCCGGACCGGCGCCGAAGTGTTTCATTCGGCCGGCCAGGACGCGCTGGGGAGCACGCACCAGTTCATCACGCCGGCGGTCTGGGACGGGCACGTCTACGTCGGTGCCGGCCGCGAGGTCGTGGCGTACGGGCTGAGGTAGCTGCGGAATCGGTACGCCCTGTGCGACTGGAAGAGGCCCGAATTGAACGCCGATGTTATCTCCTCGGAGGAGCCTCGGATGGAGAAGATCAATCTTGTCCAGGCGTTCGGCCTGTTCCACGAGTACTGGAGCCCGAAGATCGCCGGCGAGCTCAATGATGCCTACGTCAAGCTCGCGAAGCTCAAAGGGGAGTTTGTCTGGCACCATCACGAAGCAGAAGACGAACTCTTCCTGGTCGTGAAAGGTAAGCTGCTGATCAAGTTACGTGACCGGGACCTCTGGCTCGACGAGGGCGAGTTCGTCGTCATTCCGAAAGGCGTCGAGCACATGCCTGTCGCGCCCGACGAGGTCCACGTTGTGCTGGTCGAGCCTAAGACGACAGTGAACACCGGTACAGAGCGTACCGAGCGCACCGTCGGCGACCAATGGCTCGCGCCCAGAAAGCACGCATCATAAGCGCGTCGCAAACGTACGCGGCAGGTTCCTTGCTATAGAGTGAGGGCGGCGTCATCCGACCGGCGATCCGGCACGTACCCCGATGCAGCCTTACGCGGACGCTGCCGGTCACGGATCGCTGGTTGCCGGCTAGATTCTCTACGCGGCTTTTTGGCTAACCCGTGCAGAGGTCGGGATCGGGGCGCCGGATCTTGCGGAAATAGCCGACCGCGCTACCGGAGGTTCGCCGGGATCAAGCGCTCGACGATGACGACGTCGCGCCATACCCCGTCGAGCTTCGCGTGCTTCTCGTAGCGGCCGACCTCGCGGAAGCCGAGCGAGCGGAGCAGCCGGAGACTGGGCGCGTTCTCCACGAACACGCGGGAGACGAGTTTCCAGAATCCCGCGCGCTCCGCCTCACGAATCAGCGCCTCCATCGCCGCGCGCCCGGCGCCGCGGCTGCGGCCGTCCCGCGCGACGTACACCGAGAACTCTGCGATCCCCGCATAGCAGTCGCGCGGCCGGTAGGTGGACGTGGACGCGAAGGCGATCACCCCACCCGCGTCCTCGACGACCACGATCGGATGCACTCCGTCAAACCAGCCGCGCACGTCCTCGGCAAATCGGGGGCGCGTCTCGAAGGTGGCGACGCGGTCCTCGATCCCCTCGTTGTAGATCCGGGCGATCGCCGCGGCGTCGGCAGGTGAGGCGGGGCGGACACGCATCCGGCGTCGCTAGAAATAGTTGGAGGTGATTCCGCCGTCCACGACCATGACGCTCCCGTTGACCCACGCGGACTCGTCTGAGGCCAGGTAGAGGGCCATGCTGACGACGTCCTCGGGGCGGCCGAACCGGCCCATCGGGATCCGGGTGAGGCGGCGCTGCTTCGCCTCGGGATTGTTGAGCAGCCAGGACATGAGGAGCGGGGTCTCGATCGGTCCGGGCGCGATCGCGTTGGTCCGGATCTGCCGGGGGCCGAACTGGACGGCGAGCGACTTGGTCAGAGCGATCACCCCGCCTTTGCTGGCGGTGTAGGCGTCCTGGGGGACCGTGCAGCCGACGAGCGCGACGAACGACGCCACGTTGATGATCGAGCCGCCGCCGGCCCGGAGGAGCGCGGGGATCGCGTGCTTGCAGCACAGGTAGATCCCCTTGAGGTTGACCGCCATGACGTGATCCCAGACCGCCTCCTCGACGTCCACGACGGAGCCGTCCTGCTCGGGGAAGATGCCGGCGTTGTTGTAGAGGACGTCGAGCCGCCCGAACCGCTCGATCCCGCCGCGCACCATCGCGCGGACCTGGTCCTCTTTCGAGACGTCGGCCGCGACGAACGCCGCCTGCCCGCCGGCCCCGCTGATCTGGGCGACGGTTTCCTCGCCGGCATTGGCCGAGACGTCGGCCGCAATGACGCGGGCGCCCTCGCGGGCGAAGGTGAGCGCGGCCAGGCGTCCCATCCCGCGCCCGGCCCCGGTGATGAGGATAACCTTGTCACGGAGTCTCATCGAGCGTCCCTCCAGACATAGCCGTCCGAGCGGCGGTGCGCTGGTTCCATGCGGGTGCCCCTAGATCCGCTCGAAGTTGCGCGCCAGCTCCCAGCACGTGACCGCGCGGTCATAGGCCTGCTGCTCGAGGCGGGCGGTGTGCAGGTAGTGTTCGACCACGCGGTCGCCGAACGCCTCCCGGGCGATCTCGCTCCGTTCCAGCTCGGCGATCCCCTCGCGGAGCGTGCCCGGGACGCGTGGGAGCCCCTCGGCCTTGTACGCGTCGCCTTCGAACATCGCCGGCGGCTCGATCTTCCGCTCGATCCCCCAGAGGCCCGCGGCGATCGTCGCGGCGAAGCTCAGGTAGGGGTTGACGTCGGCGCCCGGGATCCGGTTCTCGAGCCGCAGGCTCTGGCCCTCGCCGACGACCCGGAACCCGCACGTGCGGTTATCGTGGCTCCAGACCACCAGGACCGGCGCGAACGTGCCGGCGAGATACCGCTTGTACGAGTTGGCGTAAGGCGCGAAGAAGTACGCGAGCTGGTGGGCGCCGGCGAGCTGGCCGCCGAGGTAGCGGCGGAACACCGCGGACATCCCGAGGGGGCGGCCCCCCTCCTCCCAGAACAGGTTGCGGCGGGCGTCCCGGTCCCACAGGCTGCTGTGCAGGTGGCACGACGAGCCGGCCAGGTCGGCGCGCCACTTCGCCATGAAGGTGACCGCGACCTGATTGAGCGCGGCGATCTCCT
>JAPVSX010000012.1:0-3757 GCA_047519495.1 Armatimonadota bacterium | reverse complement strand
CGGCTGATACTCGCGCACTTCTGCCAGATCCAGGCTGGGGCCGTAAAACACCCCCCGGTAGTCGCCGAACAGGAAGCCGTCGAGCCGGCGGACGACCTTAAACTCTAGGCGCCTCAAGATTCGCTCGGGCGTCTCCATACGGGTCTCCGATGTGGACTTTGGGCACGGCCACGGCATCCATGAGGCGCTGCAGCAGGTGGTCGGGGGTCACGTCCTGGGCCAGGGCCTCGTACGAGAGCACGAAGCGGTGGCGGAGGACCTCCGGCGCCAGATCGCGCACGTCCTCGGGCATCGCGTACTCGCGCCCGCGGAGGAGCGCGAGCGCCTTCGCCCCGATGATCAGATTGAGGGAGCCGCGGGGGCTCGCGCCGTACGCCACGAACCGCCCCAGGTCGCCGAGGCCGAAGTCCTGGGGGCGGCGTGTCGCGGTGACGAGGCTCACGGCGTACTCGTGCAGCCTCGGGTCCACGTACACCGCCTCGGCGATCTTCTGGAGCTCCAGCAGCTCCGCGGCGGTGATCACGCGGTCCACCGTCGGCGACTGCTCCGTGATCCGGTCCACCACCGTCATCTCCTCGTGGAAGGACGGGTACGAGATGACCACCTTGAACATGAACCGGTCCACCTGGGCTTCCGGCAGCGGGTACGTCCCCTCGCTCTCGATCGGGTTCTGGGTCGCCAGCACGAGGAACGGATCCGGGAGCGAAAACGTCTGCTTGCCGATCGTCACCTGCCGCTCCTGCATCGCCTCCAGGAGCGCCGACTGGACCTTGGCCGGCGCCCGGTTGATCTCGTCGGCCAGCACCAGGTTGGCGAAGACCGGCCCGAGTTCGACCTCGAACGTCGCCGACTGCTGGTTGTAGATGCGGGTGCCGATCAGGTCGGCCGGGACGAGGTCGGGGGTGAATTGGATCCGCCGGAACTGGCAGTCGAGGACCTGGGAGGTCGTCTTGATCGCGAGCGTCTTGGCGAGCCCCGGCACGCCTTCGATCAGGATGTGGCCGCGGGAGAGCAGCGCGACCAGGATCCGCTCCAGCATGAGGTCCTGACCGACGATCACCTTCTTGACCTCGTAGAGGACCTTGCGCATGGTGCTCGCGGCCTGCGCAAACGTCTCGACCGGATAGCGCAGGACCCGCATCCGTTCCTGGGGCGGCTGGTCGGTCACAACCTCACCTCGCTCGCGGTACCTAGTAAGGATACTTATCGGCCGGGCGCTCTGACTCCTATCTTACACCCTATAACGTCCGCGCAGCCGGCCGCATGCTGCATGGGACGCACAGATGTTACAGGCAGGCGGCCCCCAGCGCCCGCTACGGCCTTGCGGCGCCGGAGGCGGGGCGCCTGAGCCGGACCAGCGTCCAGGGCGCCTCGTCGACCGGCGTGCGCAGCGGCCCGATCGTCACGACATGAAGGTAGAGGCTCACCGGATCGCCGAGTCCCGCGGTCGGCAGCACGACGCCGATCCTGGGGCCGAAGCTGCGCGCCGCCGCGTCGGCGGGGAGCGCCAGGTCCCCGGGGCGGTAGTGGTCGGCGCTCAGGAACCTGGGCGGCTGAAACCGCATGACGAGCCGGGCGGTGCGGCCGTCGGGGTAGAACAGCCGCATCTCGATCCGGTACTCGACCTCCCGGATTGCCGCCCGCCGCAGCCGCACTGCGAGAAACAGGCGGTCCGGGGAGCGGCCGAGCGCGATGCTCTCAAGAATCGCGCTGCCCTCGGCGGCCTGCACGAGTGATCCGGGCCCGGACACGTGGATCAGGGGCGGCAGGCCGTCCCACGCGCCGGGGACGGCGAGGGGCAGCGCGTCGTCCTCAACGGCGGTAGGATCCACCGGCGGATAGAGATCGAAGAGATCGTCGCGCCGGACGAAGCTCAGCAGGTACGTGCGTAGCAGCTGGACCTGGCTGCGGTACTCCAACACGGCTCGCCGCTTCGCGTCCTCGTCCGGTGGGCGGAGCGGATACTCCAGCCACCAGGCCGGGTGCCCCACCCAGAGATCGCGCGGCGGCCGCAGGTACAGGTCCGGCGCGTACGCCGCGGGCGTGGGCCAGGGGCCATGGTGGATGAGGTAGTGGTAGACGCGCACCGACCGCGCCCACGCTTCGCCCTCCAGGGCGAGGCCCTCGAGCGCAAACGTCACGAACGCCTCGACCGCCCGGTGATCCCGATGCGTGTCCTCGGGGTGGTGCACGACGATCGCGGTCGGGCGCTCACGCCGGAGCAGCGCCCGGACGTCGTCCAGCACGCTCTCGCCGCAGTACAGGCTCCCGGCGCGGTAGGTCAGCGCGTACGGCGACCGATCCCGCCGCGTGTAGGGAGACGTGTACAGCCGGCGGCAATCCCACTGGGGTCCCCAGAGAACGGCCAAGCCGCGGTCGGGGTAGCCGAGAAAGACGACGCGGGACGCGGGCACGCCCAGGTGCCCGGCCGCGGCCAGCGCCTCTTGCTGGCGCGCCCGGCCGTACTGGATGAACTTCTCCGGCGTGCTGAACAGCGTCCGAAAACCGACGTCCACGCCCTCGATGTAGCCGTCGCCGTTCGTGAAGATGACGACCGTGACACGGGCGCCCGCCGCCGCGGCTCCATGGATGAACCCTCCTGCGCCGAGCGTCTCGTCGTCCGGGTGGGCGCCGAAGACCAGGATGCTGTCGCCCCGGCCGGGGTGGAACGTCAGAGCCGGGAGCGTCTCGGCGACGGCCGGGGGCGCCGCGGTCGTCTGGGGGGGCGGCCCGGCGCGAATCGGGCCGGGCGCCGACGCGAGCACCGCCGCGGCCAGGAGGAGCGCGCCGACGCGCCCCACGCCGCCATTCCCGTGCGTCACTGCCACAGGGATGTTTTCGCCGCTACCCCCCGTAGGACCCGCTGATCAGGTCGCGCAGCGGCGGCGGCACTGCCCGCACGTCGCCGCCGGCGAGGGGCCGAACCGGCTGCAGACCGTGCGCCTTGAGGATGGCCTGCCCGGGGGCGCTGTAGAGGAAGCGGAGGAAGCGGGCGGCGCCCGCGAGGTTGCGGGCGGTTGAGGGAATCGTCACGGTGTAGAGAATCGGCCCCCCCCGGTGGACCGCGCCGGAGGTGTCGGTGTACGTCGCCTCAGCGTACGCCGCGGCCATCGCCGGATTTCCGAGGTCGACCGCGTCGGGCAGGGCGATGAACGACAGGTGCTGCTCCACCGCCTCGATCCGGTAGAAGATCCCGGCGTCGAGCTGCCCTGACTCCAGCCGGCCCACCAACTCTTCCTCGGGGAACACCTGGGCGGGATTCTCGGGGTCCCCGAGCACCCGGATCGCGAGTCCGGGCTGGCGGTAGAACCGCTCCGCCAGTCGGAAGAGCAGGATCGTCCGGTATCCTTTCGGATCGAGGCGGGGATCCGTGCGACCGAGCCGGAACCCGCGGGACGCGAGGACCTCGTACCACGGGCGGCGCCCGCCCGCGGCCTGTCCAAGCTCGGCCGCGAAGCGGCTGTGCGGGTTGTACGCGATCACCATCGTGGACCGGGCCAGGAGGAAGAACCACCGCGCGGAGGGCCCTGAGCCGGCGTGCATCAGCAGCGCGTTGACGGCGGGATCCGCGCTGATGAACACGTCCGGCGACTGGATCCGGTCAAGAATCATGTGGGCGAGCGCAACCGAGCCGCCGGGCCGGCCTTCGACCCCGAGGCTGCTCGCGCGCCTAAAGGCCGGCCCGAGATCGTTCTCCACCAGCGCGACCAGCGAGCCGGCGTAGAGTACGCGGACCGGCGCTTCCGCACCGGCTCCG
>JAPVSX010000011.1:0-1786 GCA_047519495.1 Armatimonadota bacterium | reverse complement strand
GTCTGGCCGCTCTTCGCCAGGTCGTAGACGACGAGCGAGACCGACTCGGGGGAGTGGCCCGGCGTCTCAAGCGCGACCAGCCGGACCGATCCGAGGTCGAGCGCGTCCCCATCCGCGAGCGGGGTGAACGCGTACTCCGCCTCGGCCCGGCGCCCGAGGTAGATCCGGGCCCCGGTGCGGTCCCGGAGCTCCAGGTGCCCCGCGACGAAGTCGGCGTGGAAGTGGGTCAGGATGACGTGCCGGATCTCGAGCCCCTGGCTGCGCGCGTCCGCAAGGTACTGATCCACGTCGCGCTGCGGGTCGACGACCGCGGCGGTGCGGGTCGCCTCGTCGCCCACCAGGTAGGACGCGTGCGCGAGGCACTTGAGGTAGTACTGGGTGAGGATCATCCCGCACCTCCGGCCCGGGACCGTCGCCTCCGTCTTCCCGCGGCCGGTGGGGAACTCCTCCCGCGGACGAGCACGCCGCTGCCGCAGGCGGACCATACGCGCACCCTGAGCGCAGGCCGGCCTACGGCAGGTTCGCCATCCCCGGCTCGAGATCGACCTTGAGCGGCTCCAGGATCCGGGCGATCATGTTGTAGTATGCAACGAGCTGGACGAGCTCGACGATCTGCGCGGTACTCAGGAAGCCGCGCAGGGCGTCGAACGTCGCCTCGGCGACCCGGACGCTGCGGGTGGCTTCGACGCTGTACCGGATGACCGCGCGCTCCCGGTCCGTGAACACCGGCGCGCGCTCATAGTCGGCAAGCGCGTCGAGCTTCTCCCGCGGGACGCCGGCCTTGCGGGCGATGTGCCAGTGATGGGTGCACTCGTACTCGGCCCCGCAGAGCCGCCCGACGGTGAGGATCGCCAGCTCGCGCAGCGCCGGGTCGAGCGTGAGGCGGTACCGAATCCCGGTGCTGTAGCCTAAGAGCCGCCGCAGCAGGTCCGGCGCGTGGGCGAGGACGCGAAAGAGGTTGAGGACCTCGCCCCGCTCCGCGACAAGACTGTCGTAGATCTCCCGGTCTTCGGCCCGCAGGTCGTCACGGGTGAGGTACGGCACGCGCGCCATTCCGGCAGTCCTCCCTCCACGGTCTCCGCCGGCCGGGCCACAGCGGACGCCTACAGCGGCGGGGTGAACCGTCCGTCGATCGCGGTCCAGCCGCCGTCCACGAACAGGAGCGACCCGGTGACATAGCTCGCGGCCTCGGAGGCCAGGAAGACGACCGGGCCGGCCATCTCGTCCGCGGACGCCCACCGCCCGAGGGCGCTGCGGGCGGCGTAGGCCTGGTACCACGCCGGATCCTTGGTGATCTGCCGGGTGAGCGGCGTCTCGACGACGCCCGGGGCGATGGCGTTCACCCGGACCCCCTGCGGACCCAGTTCGGCCGCCAGCGCGCGGACGACCTGCACGATCCCGGCCTTCGTCGCCGCGTAGACGCTCTGCCCGGGCTCGACCACCTGCGCGCGGATCGAGGCCAAGGCGATGATACTCCCCTGCCCCTGCGGCGCCATCCGCCGCGCGGCTTCCTGCAGGACGTAGAACGTGCCCTTGAGATTGACGGTGATCACCCGGTCGAGCTCCTCGGCGGTGTAGGCCACGACCGGCTTGCGCACGTTCAGGCCGGGTGTGACGACCACGACGTCGAGCACCGGATGCCTGGCGGCCACCGACCCGAACAGCCGCCGGACGTCTTCCTCCCGAACGACATCGACCGTCTCGGCCTCCGCGCGGCCGCCGGCCCGGGTGATCATCTCGGCCGTGGCGCGCGCCCCCGCCGGATTCACATCGGCGGCAACCACAT
>JAPVSX010000010.1:0-4258 GCA_047519495.1 Armatimonadota bacterium | reverse complement strand
CGTGGAGCGGGCGGCGATGCCAAACGCCCGCTCCACGTTTTTCCAGTAGATCTGCTCGAGCACGTCCACAGGAAGATCGAGCCCCCGCAGCGCCGGCGGACCGTCGCTGTCCGGATCGGGAATCGGCGACTCGCACTCCAGATCGGTCTCCCAAAACATCTGGTGGATCCAGTAGCGCACGGCATACCGCGCCGGGTCCGAGTCCCGGAGGACCACCTGGTCGGTGCCGAAGCAGATCCGCTCCGCCCACCGCCGGAAGAACTCCCGGGCAGCCTCGCGGCGCCGCCCCAGCTCGCGGACGATCCACTTCGTCGCGCTCGTGTCCAGGTAGAGGTTGGGGTACCGGGTGAGAAGCGCCGCCAGGTGATCCAGGTGCTCCGGATCCCCGCCCATGTGCGCTGCGAGGAACGACACCGTGGGGTACCGGCGGAGGCGCGCCTCGAGCATCGGGTACTGGTCCGCCTTCGTGCCGTACCTGACCGGATCGTACTTCCGCTCGAACCAGCGGTCCGGATCGCTCACGTGCACGAGCACGCCCATCCCGTGCGCCGCGATGGCGTCGAAGACCCGGTCGAGGCGCGGCGAGTCGAGGAGAAAGTCCAGGCGGTCGCGGATCCGGGGCGCGAACCAGAACTTGATGATGCGGACGCCGTGGGCGTGCGCGCGGTGGACCATCCGCAGGGTCCGCTCCTCGACCGGCTCCGCGGCGCCCCGCTCCTGGACGAGCGCGCGCGCCGCCACGGCGACCTCGGGGAACTGCCGCTCGAGCACCAGGCCCTGGTCGAGTGGGACGATCGCCGCGAGCCGGGTGACGCCGTACCGCCGCGCCGCCTCGACCAGCTCGTGGTTGGTGGCGGGCTCCGTCATGTGGGTGTGCACGTCGACGAGCGGGCCCCGCACCTTGCGCGGCGGCGGGGTCCCAAACCCCGTGGCCCTGGCCTCGTCGAGCGACTGTCCGTGCATCGAACCCTCCTGCGTGTCGCGTGGCGCGCGATGTGGCGCCCACGGGGCATAACGACGAAACGCCGTGGAGAGTTTCCGTGGGGCAGGAGTTTTGTCCTGGCGAGCGGAAGAACGCCGCGCGTTCGTGCGAAGCACGCCTCAGCAGTGAGGGGGAGCCTATGAGCACCGTGCGCGGTACACCACGGACCCGTGTCGTCGTGGACACGAACCCCGCGGACACCACCGACGTCCTCGGCGAGGTGGCGCTTGGGACGGCGGCCGACGTGGACCGCGCGATCCAGCGGGCCGAACGGGCGTTTCCGGCGTGGCGGGACACGCCGGCGCCCCAGCGGGGCCGGGTGCTCGCCCGTGCCGCGGAGATCACGCGGCGGCGCGTCGACGAGCTGAGCAAGCTTCTCACGCGCGAGGAAGGCAAGATCCTGAGCGAGGCGAAGGGGGAGATCCTCAGAGGCGTCAACCTCTTCGAGTGGTACGCAGGTGAAGGGTTCCGGATGGGCGGCAAGACGCGCCCGTCCGAGATGCCGACGACGCTGCTCATGAGCATTCGCCAGCCCCTCGGTGTGGTCGCCGTGATCACGCCATGGAACTTCCCCTGGGCGGAGCCGGTCTGGAAAGTGGCGCCCGCGCTCGTGGCCGGCAATGCCGTGATCCTCAAGCCCGCGTCGCTTACGCCGCTGATCGCGCAGCAGTACCTGGACATCTTGACGGAGGCCGGCCTGCCCGACGGAGTCCTCACCCTCGTCGTAGGTGCCGGGGCCGAGGTAGGGGACGCCCTGGTCACGGACCCCCGCGTCCGGGCGGTGTCGTTTACCGGATCGTGCGAGATCGGCGGTGACGTGTACGCCCGGGCCGCGCGCCGGCTGGCCAAGGTCACGTGCGAGATGGGCGGGAAGAACGCCGTCGTCGTGATGCCCGACGCCGACCTGGACCTCGCCGCCGCGGGCATCGCTCAGGGGGCGTTCGGCAGCACCGGCCAGCGATGCACGGCGACGAGCCTGGGCGTCGTCCACCGCCAGGTCGCGCGGCCGATCGTCGACCGCGTCGTCGACCGGGCGCGGGCGATCCGGGTCGGGAACGGCCTCGACGACGGCGTCGGGATGGGGCCGCTCGTCGACGCCAAGCAGCTGGCGACCGTCCTGGGCTACATCGAGACCGGGCAGCAGGAGGGCGCGCGCCTCGCGACCGGCGGCCGGCGCCTCGCGGCCGGCGCCTGTGAGCGGGGGTTCTTCGTCGAGCCGACGGTGTTCACGGACGTGCAGCCCGGGCACCGGATCGCCCTGGAAGAGATCTTCGGCCCGGTGCTCTCCGTGATCGAGGTCGGGTCCCTCGAGGAGGCGCTCCGGGTCACGAACGGCGTCCGCTACGGGCTGAGCTCGTCGATTTATGCCGGCGACGCGAACACGATCATGCGGTTTGTGGACGGGGTCGAAGTGGGGATGGTCCACGTGAACTCCCCGACCGTCGGCGGCGAAGCCCAGATCCCGTTCGGGGGCATCAAGTGGAGCGGCGTCGGCGGGCGCGAGATGGCCGAGGAGGGGCTTGAGTTCTTCACCGAGCTCAAGAGCGTGTTCTTCGACTACACCGGCCGGCCCCGGCAGGCGAATATCTACTAGCCCCCCGCACGGCCGCGGCGTAGGCGCAGCCGACCGCACAGTCGAGGCCGTGCTCTCGGCGGTGGATGAGGCGTACACGGTCGACCTCGCCCGCCGCCTCGTGCAGACGCCGAGCGTCTACCGTCCTTCTGACCCCGCCGCCAACGAGACCGCCGCTGCGGAGCTCGTCGCACGCGAGTTGCGCCCTCTCGGCCTCGCCGTCCACCTCGAGGAGGCCGCGCCGGGCCGCCCCAACGTGATCGCCGACTGGGAGGGGGCGGGCGACGGGCCCCTCCTGATCCTGGAAGGGCACACCGACGTTGTGACCGAGGGCGACCCCGCCGCGTGGTCCGTGCCGCCGTTCGGCGGGGTGATCGCCGGCGGGCGGCTGTACGGCCGGGGTGCCGCCGACATGAAGGGCGGCGTCGCGGCGGCCATCGGCGCCGTCCGCGCGATCCGGGACGCCCGGGCCCGGCTCGTCGGCCGGATCCGCCTCGCGATCGTCGCCGACGAAGAGGGGATGATGCTGGGCATCAAGGCGTTCATCCGGAACGGGTGGGCGCGCGGCGCGGCGGGGGCCATCGTGTGCGAGCCCGAAGACAACCGCGTGTGCCTGGTGCAGAAGGGCGCGCTGCGGGCGCTCGCCCGGTTTCGGGGCCGGATGGCGCACGGGGCGATGCCGGAGAGCGGGGTCAACCCGATCCCGCCGGCGTCCGCGTTCGTCGGGCGCGCCGTGGCGCTCGAGGCGGAGTACCGCACCCGGCACGGCCGGCACCCGCTGCTCGGCGAGCCGAGTGTGACCCCGACGGTCTTTCAGGCGGGGGACCCGGCGCAGCTCAACGTCATGCACGCCGACGCCCTCGTCGGCCTCGACATCCGCACCATCCCGGGCCAGGCGCACGCCGAGATCCACGCCGACCTCGCCGCCGCCGCGGCCGCCGCGGCCGCGGCTGTGCCGGGCTGCCGGGGCGACCTGAAGGTGATCGAGGAGCGGCCGTGGACGGAGACGCCGCCCGGCGCGCCGATCGTGCAGGCGGTCGAGCGGGCGTGCCGGCGCGTCCAGGGACGTCCGCCCCGGCGCGGCGGCGTGCCCGGCGCGACCGACGGGACGTTCCTCCACGCCTGGGCCAACGTGCCGATCGTGACGATCGGCCCCGGGGACGTGACGATCCCCCACCAGGTGGACGAGTTCGTCCGGATCGCCGACCTCGTGGAGGCATGCCGGATCTTCGCCGCCTCCGCCTGCTACCTGCTGGGCGGCGGCGCCGGCTGATGCCGGCGTGCCTGCCCCCTCCGGGGGGTCCTCGCCAAGCGAGGGCTCCGCTGATCGTCTGCGAGCGCGTCGAGTTCAGCTACGCCGCCCAGGGGGACGCGGCCCCGCGCGTCCTGCGCGGGATCTCGCTGTGCGTGTGGCCGGGCGAGCACCTCGCGATCATCGGCCCCAACGGCTCCGGCAAATCCACCCTCGCCCGCCACCTGAACGCGCTCCTGCGGCCGACGTCGGGGACGGTCCACGTCCGCGGGATGGACACCCGCGATCCCGCGCACACGCGGGTGATCCGCCAAACTGTCGGCATGGTGTTCCAGCATCCGGAGAGTCAAATGGTCGCCACGATCGTCGAAGAGGACGTGGCGTTCGGCCCCGAGAACCTCGGCGTCCCGCACGCGGAACTCCGCCGCCGGGTGCGGGAGGCGCTCGAGAT
>JAPVSX010000009.1:0-20851 GCA_047519495.1 Armatimonadota bacterium | reverse complement strand
GATCCCGCCGGCTCTGCACCCAGCCCATCAGCGTCACCTCGCGGCCGACGTCGGCCGGGCGGAGGCTGCCGTTCGAGTGGCTGCGCCGCCAGTCGCCGAGCTCGCTACTCATCCACGCGTTCTCCCGGCCGGCCGCCCGCCTGCCTTCCCTCCTCCGGCGGGTTCCCCTCCGGGGGCCCCCCGGGGGGCCTCTCTGGGGGACGTCCGGACCCGCGCCGGGACCGCCTCCAGGAGGCGGTCCAGCGGTATCTCCTCCTGCTGCCCGGTGGCCATCTCGCGCAGCACTGCGGTGCCCCGTTGGATCTCGTCGCCGCCCACGAGCAGCACGAGCGCGGCGCCAAGCCGGACGGCCTGCTTCATCTGTGCGCTGAGGCCGCGCGCCATGACCTCCACGGTCACCGCCAGTCCCGCGCGGCGGAGCCGGTCGGCGAGCGCGAGCGCCCGCGGCACCTCGCCCGTCCTCACCGTTGCGATGAACAGGTCCGGGGCCGGCTCGCGCGGCACATCGACGCCCTCTTGCTCGAGCACCAGCATTACGCGCTCGAGCCCCATCCCGAATCCCACCCCGGGGGTCGGCCTCCCGCCCAACTGCTTGGCGAGGCCGTCGTACCTGCCGCCTCCAAACATCGCGTTCTGGGCCCCGATCTTTCCCGAAAACACCTCGGCGGCCGTCCGGGTGTAGTAGTCCAGTCCCCTGACGATGGACGGATCCACGCGATAGGCGATGCCCATCACCGAGAGATCTGCCTGCACCCCGTCGAAGTGCGCCCGGCATGGATCGCACAGGTACTGGAGCATCCTTGGCGCGCCGCCGGCGATCCGCTGGTCGTGCTCCTTCTTGCAGTCGAGGAGACGCAGGGGCGCGATCTCGAACCGCCGCCGGCAGTCCGCGCACAGCTCCCCCAGGTGCGGGCGGAAGTACTCGCGCAAGGCCTCCACGTATCGGGGCCGGCACACGTGGTCGCCCACGCTGTTCAGGTGCAGCTCGACGTGGGAGAGCCCCAGCGCCTCGAGCGCTCGAACCGCCAGGCTCAACACCTCCGCGTCCGCGGCCGGCTCCGGGCTGCCGATGATCTCCGCCCCGAACTGCGTGTGCTGCCGGTACCGGCCGGCCTGCGGCCGGTCGTAGCGGAAGATCGGGCAGATGTAATACACGCGCACGGGGAGGCCCGCCGCGCCCAGACTGTGCTCGAGGAACGCGCGCACCACCGGAGCCGTCCCCTCGGCCCTCAGCGACAGGCTGCGGTGGCCGCGGTCCTCGAATGTATACATCTCCTTCTCCACGATGTCGGTCCCCGCCCCGACCCCGCGCTGGAACACCTCCGTGTGCTCGACGACGGGCGTCCGGATCTCGCGGTAGCCGTACCGGCGCGCCAGTTCGCGCATCTGCGCCTCGACGTACTGCCACCGCGGCGTCTCGCCCGGCAGGATGTCCTGCATGCCTCTCGGCGCCTTGATCTCCATCCCGCTACCCCGCTTCCCTCTGCCGCGCCCGCGGCGCGCGGGCCCCTGGAGGCGACGCCGGGGCCGTCTGTGCCCGCCCGGCGCGCCGGCCAGCGCCGGCGGCCCACGCCCCTCCTGCCGCGCCGCCCACGGCCACGGCGGCAAAGAACCCGTTCACCTCGGGCCGGTCGAGCACGTAGGCCAGCGCCAGCGCCTGTCCGTGGGCGCGCAGCCACGCCGCGAGCACAACCGCTGCGGCGAGCGGCACCGCCCCCCATCGGAGCCAGCGCAGCCGGCCGAGCCGGCCGAGGATCAGGAGCGAGCCCGCCACCAGGAGTGTCCCGAACACGGGGATCAGCACCTCCGGCGTCATCCTGGCGAGTCCCGAAACGGTCTGAGACGGGAGGCGGCGCACACCCTCGAGGATCGCCGCGCCGAAGATCGCCGCCGCGACTACGGTTCCGGCGACACTTCCCACGATCCCGCGCCACAGCGGCGCGGGACGCCCGCCTCCCAGGTACGACTGCACGGCCCCCTGGAGCACCGGCGGCGCCAGCATCAGTGCAGGGATCAGCGCCCATGTTACGCCGTCCCACGTGGAGCGCGGAAACACCTCGAGCAGCATCCGCAGCAGGCCCACACGAGCCGCCGCGGAGAGCCCCCAGACACCGGTGCCGCCGACGGCCGCGCCGGCGCCGGCAAGCTCCCAAAACCCCGGGCGGCCGGTCATGGCTCCCCGCGCGGCTTTCGCCTGCCGGCCTCGCCGGGCTGCCGCCTGCGCGCTTCCCGTGATTCTCGCCCGCCGGCCATGCCGGTCTGCCGGAGCGGGGTCTCGAGGAGAATCGTCACCGGCCCGTCGTTGTGAATCTCGACGACCATGTGGGTCCGAAACGGCCCCGCGACGACGCGCACGCCAGCGGCGGCGAGGTGCTCGTTGAACCGACGATACAGCGGCTCCGCCACGTCCGGGGGCGCGGCCTCGACAAAGCCCGGCCGGCGGCCCCGCCGCGTGTCGGCGTACAGCGTGAACTGGGGGATGCTCAGCACCTCGCCTCTCACGTCCAGGATCGACCGGTTGAGCCGCCCGGCCGCGTCGTCGAATACGCGCAGGCCCGCGATCCGTCCGGCCAGGGACGCGGCGTCCTCGGGCGTGTCGGCCACGTGCACGCCCACGAGGATCGCAAGCCCCCGCCCGATCCGCCCGACAAGCGCCGGGCCGCCCGGCCGGGTCGCCGCCGGGGCCTCAGGCGCCTCGCCGGCCGGCCGCTCCTCCACAATATACACCGCGGCCTGCCGGACGCGCTGGACGACAGCCCGCATCGCGGGGCTTTAGCGCAGGTGCCGCCGGAGGGCGGCCGGGACGCGCTTGAGGTCCTCGGTCGTGTCGGAGAAGTACGGGGAGAGGCGGTGCACCCCGGGTCGCGCCTATCCGCTCACCGGGCGGGTCGGGCGCCCGCCGGGCGGCCCGCCTGCCTGCCCGTCCCCCCTGGGGGTTCCCCCTGGGGAATCCCCTTCTGGGGGGCCTCCCGGGCCGACGGCCGGAGCCGGGCGAGACGGGCCCGGACGTCGCCGAACGTCTCGTCCCGCTTCGGGAACGCGAAGCGGACGAACCGCCGCCCGTGCGCGGGGTCGTGGAAGAACGACGAGCCGGGGACGGGGGCGACCCCGATCTCCTTGATCAGGTGCATCGTGAATGCGTAGTCGTCGTCGTAGCCGAACGGGCTGATATCGCACATGATGTAGTATGCGCCGGCCGGCACGAGGCACGGAAATCCCGCCTCGCGCAGGATACCGAGGAGCGTGTCGCGCTTCTGCTGGTACATCCCGGCGAGCCGCGCGTAGTACTCCCGCGGGAACCGGAGGGCGGTGACCGCGGCTTCCTGAAGCGGGGCCGCCGCCCCGACGGTGAGGAAGTCGTGGACCTTGCGGATGCCGTCCGCGATCGGCGCGGGCGCGATCGTCCACCCGATCCGCCAGCCGGTCACGCTGTAGCTCTTGGAGATGCTGTTCACGATCACGGTCCGCTCCGCCATCCCGGGGAGCGATGCGAGGCTCAGGTGCGCGTGCTCGTCGTAGAGGATGTGTTCGTACACCTCGTCGGTGAACGCGAGCAGGTCGTGCCGCCCACAGAGGTCGGCGATCAGCTCGAGCTCGGCCCGGGTGAACACCTTCCCCGTCGGGTTGTGAGGCGTGTTGATGATGATCGCCTTGGTCTTCGGCGTGACGGCGGCGCGGAGCTCGTCCGGATCGAACGGGAACCCCGGTTCCAGCCGGAGCCGGACGAACCGCGGCACGGCCCCGGAAAGCTTCGCGTCCGGCCCGTAGTTCTCATAGAACGGCTCGAAGACGATCACCTCGTCGCCCGGATTGACGGTCGCGAGCATCGTCGCCATCATCGCCTCGGTCGCCCCGCACGTCACCGTGATGTTCCGCTCGGGGTCGGCCTCGATCCCGTTGAACCAGCGGGCCTTTTCGGCGAGCGCCTGCCGGAGCCGCGGCGACCCCCAGGTGATCGCGTACTGGTTGTAGCCGTCGGCCAGCGCACGGGCGGCCGCCTCCAGCAGCTCGGCCGGGGCCGGGAAGTCCGGGAAGCCCTGCGCGAGGTTGATGCCGCCGTGCTCCATCGCGAGCCGGGTCATCTCCCGGATCACCGACTCCGTAAAGACGCCCACCCGCGCCGCTGTTTCGATCATCTCCCCCCTCCTCTTGTAGTTCCCGGCTGGGTCTGCATGCGCTCCGCGGGTGCCCCGTCTCGGACCCTGAGCCGGGCCGTGATCGAACAGGGGCCTCGACGGGCCGTCCCACGGATCGCGGTGGCAAGCACTCGGCTCCGCGCCGCAGGCAGAGATCCTGGCCAACGTCCGCTGACACCTCGATGGTCCATCAGTGGGGCACGACCCGCTCGACGCTGTAGACCTCTTTGAGCTGGCCGATCCGCTGCATCACGGCGGTCAGCTGGGTCACGTTCCGGATGTCCACGACGATGTTGACGATCCCGACCTTGTCCTTGCGCACGCGGGCGTTGACCGAGACCACGTTCGTCTTCGTCTCCGTCACGGCGGCCAGGATGTCCTTGAGGAGCCCGACGCGGTCGAGCGCCTCGACCTCGACCTCGACCTGGTACGCACCGTCCGGCGACGCCTCCCACTCCACCTCGATCAGCCGCTCGGCATGCGCCCGGAGGAACTGGATGTTCGGGCAGTCCGCCCGGTGGATGCTCACGCCCCGCCCCTGGGTGATGTAGCCGACCACCCGGTCGCCCGGGAGCGGGCTGCAGCACCGGCCGAACCGCATGAGCACGTTGTCCACGCCGCGGACGCGGACGCCCCGCGCGGTCGAGGGCGCCGGTGGGGGGGCCGGCTGGGCCGGGGCTTCCGGGGCCGGCTCCTCGACCGCCTGCTCGCCCCGAAGCGCCTGGACAACTTGAAGGAGGGAGACGTCGCCGTTGCCGAGGGCGGCGAGCAGTTCCTCTTCGTTCGGCAGGCCGAACCGCGCCGCGACCTCGCGCAGGCGCTCGAGCTTCATGAGCGCGGCGACCCTGCCGCCGCGGCGCAGCTCTTTCTCGAGCAGGTCCCGGCCGCGGACGATGTTCTCGTCGCGGCGCTCGTGCTTGAACCACTGGCGGATCTTCGTCCGGGCGTTGCTCGTCTGGACGAACGCCAGCCAGTCCCGGCTCGGGCCGGCGCTGTTCTTGTTCGTGACCACCTCGACGATATCGCCGGACTGCAGCGGGTGGCTGAGCGGCACGAGCCGCCCATTCACCTTCGCGCCGGTCGTGTGATAGCCGACGTCGGTGTGGATGCGGAACGCGAAGTCGATGGGCGTGGCGCCGGCCGGGAGGTCGATCACGTCGCCCTTCGGCGTGAAGACGAACACCTCGTTCTGGAACAGGTCGATCTTGACCGAATGCATGAACTCGCGGGCGTCCTGCATCTCCTGGTGCCACTCAAGGAGCTGCCGGAGCCACGAGAGCTTCTGGTCGAACCCCGCCTCGACTTTGCCGCCGCCCTCCTTGTACCGCCAGTGAGCGGCGATCCCGTGCTCGGCGATCCGGTGCATCTGCTGGGTCCGGATCTGGACCTCCAGCGGCTGGCCCTCGCAGATCACGGCGGTATGCAGGGACTGGTACCCGCTCGTCTTCGGGTTGGCGATGTAGTCGTCCACCTCGCCGGGGATCGGCTTCCACAGCGCGTGCACGATCCCGAGCGTCTCGTAGCACTCGCGGACGTCGTTCACGACGACCCGCACCGCCAGCCGGTCATAGACGCGCCCCACGCCCTGCCCCTGGTACTTCGGGCGCTGCATCTTCTGGTAGATGCTGTAGACGTGCTTCGGCCGCGCGGCGATCGCGCTTCGGTCGATCCGGATCCCCGCGCGGTTCAGCTCGGCGTGCAGCGTCTCGACCACGCGGGGGAGCAGGACCTCCTGTTCCTGGCTGCTCCGCTCGATCTGGCCCGCGATCTCGCGGTGCGCCTCGGGCTCGAGCACGCCAAACGCCAGGTCCTCCAGCTCTCGTTTGATGCTCCCGATCCCGAGGCGCTCGGTGAGCGGGGCGTAGATCTCCAGCGTCTCCTGCGCGGTGCGCTTCTGCTTCCACTCCGGGAGGTACCCGATCGTCCGCATGTTGTGCACGCGGTCGGCGAGCTTGATGAGGATGATCCGGATGTCGCTCGCCATCGCGAGGAACATCTTCCGGAGGTTCTCGGCCTGGCGCTCCTCCCGGCTCTTCCATTGAATCCGGCCCAGCTTGGTGACGCCGTCCACGAGGCCGGCGATCTCGGGGCCGAACTTCTCCCCAATCTCCTCGAGCGTGTGCGGGGTGTCCTCCGGGACGTCGTGCAGCAGGGCCGCCGCGATCGTGGGCGCGTCGAGGCGGAGGCCGACGAGCACCGACGCGACGGCAACGCTGTGGCTCACGTACGGCTCGCCCGAGGCGCGCGTCTGGCCGGCGTGGGCCTCCTGCGCGAACAGGTACGCCCGGCGGATCAGGTCGAGGTCGGCGTGGGGCGTCATCTCCCGCACGCGGCGGAGCAGCTCCGCCGCATCGGCCGGCAGCGTCTCCTCCGCCGGCCCTCCCCAGGCCAGATGAAACCGCTTCATACCCCTGCCATCACCTCACGGTCGAGTCCCGCCGGGCCTACGCGAGGACGGCCCGCAGCATTTCCGAGGGGGCGGCCTTGAGGACCCACCCCCAGAACGCTTCCGACGCCTTTCGCTCGCGAAGTCCCTCCCGATACCGGAGCGACGCCGCGAGGTCCTTACGCCCCTCGGACGGGAGCAACTGCACCTGCCAGCCTGCCCCCGCGCGCGGCCCACCCCCCGCCGGCTCCGAACCGACGGCACTCTCCCGCGCCGCGAGCCCGACCTCCTCGAAGATCGCGCACGCCGCGCTCACCGCCGTCCGGGCGAGGCCCGGCACCGCCCCGCTCAAGCGCGCCCACGTCTCGTCGTCGGGCCAGAGGAACGCGGCATCGCCCTTCCACTCCCGGAGCGCCCGGTAGATCCTCACCAGCAGCTCCCGGCCGGGCGTGTGCTCGTCCAGACTCCGCCGGCGTGCCTCCAGATCGTTGTGCCCGAACGCCAGCCAGAGGGCGACCGGCCGGTGATCGAGCCCTGCGCTGCCGCAGGCCGCGAGGAACTGCTCGCGGTCCCAGGGAAGCTCGGCGATCACCACCTGCCGCACGTCCGCCGGCAGCGCCTCCTCGTCGAGCGCCGACGTGGCCACGAGCGCGTCGAGCCGGCCTTCCCGGAAGGCCTGGGCGACGATCTGCCGCAGGCGGGCCGGCAACCCGCCGTGCAGGTAGCCGATCCGCCGCCCCTGCGCCGCGCCGCGCTCCCGCAGGCGCGCTGCGAGCCGGACGCACTCTTCCCGTCGTATAGTATAAACTATCGTCTTCTCGCCGCGCGAGAGCACTTCCTCCGCCACGGCGTCGCGGTCCGCGGCGTTGCGGCGGTCGGCGATCTCGAGCAGCGGCCGCGGTGCGTAGTCGTGCACCAGAACCGCCCCCCGGAGCGCGCGCACGAATCCGCCTGACTGTGAGGCGGCGGTCACCGCGAGCACCGGCCGGTCGGCGAGGCCGGCGGGCACGCTCCGGACCTCGTCCGCGGGAAGCCCGTCCAGGATCACCACTCCGATCCGATCCAGGTAGGGGGTTACGAGCGACGCCTCCCGGACCACCTCCATGCTCCCTACAATCACGTCCACATCCCCGGCCCGGAGCGCGGCCGCCGCCCGCTCGCGGTCGCGCACCCCCTGGAGCCCGTGGACCGGCAGCACGCGCAGGCCGAGCGGCTCGAGGCGGGCGGCGAGCTGTTCCGCCCGGTGCAGGACCTGGCGGCGAAGCGGGGCCAGGACCAGCGCCCACTGCCCGGCCGCCGCGGCCAGGGCACCGCCACCGGCGATCCCGGCGGCCCGGCCGCGTCCCGGAGCCGCCGCGAGCACCGCCGGCCGCGCCTCCGCGATCGCCTCGAGCGCCTCGGCGTGCGCCGGCCGGAGCGGGCGGCCGCCCGTCAGGTAGATCGGCAGGCGCTCGATCGCCGCGCGTGCCCCAAGCCCGCGCCACGCGAGGCGCTGGGCGGCGGCCTCAAACGCGGACGGGTCATCGTCCGCCCGTTCCAGGTAGATGTTCATGCCCAACGTGTGGTCCCCGCCGCCGGTGATCCGGGCCACGGTCGCCCGGTACCGGGCGCCCATATCGATGGACGGCGCGAGGCGGCCCGCAAGCTGCGCGCGCAGGTAACCCACCGCGCGGCCGTCCTCGGTCATGACCAAGATTGCGTGCGGATCGTGCGGGTTTCCGGGCTCGCGCCGGAGCCTGAGCGGATCACCTTCGCGGGCCCCGGCCACCACCGCCTGCCGTCCGTCGAAGGTGACGCCGACCACCTTCGTGTACAGCGCCGGCGCCTCTTCCACCCCGCCGTAGCGCCCTTCGCCGAGATAGTCGGAGGCCCGCCGGAACAGCCGGTCCAGCAGCAGTCCGGTGTCGGCCAGGATCGCTTCCGGGTCCACGCCCGGCACCTCGAGCGCCCGCAGCCGCATGCGGACCCGCTCAAGCTCGAAGCGGTCCCGTTCGAGGACAAACGCCAGGTCCACGGGCGCGCCGGTGAAGGTGAGGAGCTCGCCCCGCGCCGCCATCGCAAACCCGATCGCTTCCACGAACGCGGCGCCGTCCGTCACGCCAAACCGAATGTGTGTCCCATCGCCAACGAGCCGGCGGGCCACCGTCCGGACTCCGCGGACGGCCAGCACCGGCTGCGGATTGCCCGTGCCGAACGGCGCGAGCCGTTCGAGATCGGTCGCGAGCGGCAGGCCCAGATCCGGCAGCGTCACCTCGGCGTCGACGTCCAGGCGGCCGGCCGCCGCGCGCGGCAGGCGGGCCGCGGCGACCTCGCCGAACGCCTGCCGGAACGCGACCACCTCGCCGGCCGCGATCGAGAGGCCGGCCGCCATCGCATGGCCGCCGAACCCCGCCAGGTGCGCCCGGCAGGCGTCCAGGGCCTCGACGAGGTGGAACCCCTCCACGCTCCGCGCCGAGCCGCGCCCGTCGCCCGCGGACAGGGCGATCACGACCGCCGGACGGCGGTACTGCTCGACGAGGCGGCTGGCCACAAGGCCCACCACGCCCGGGTGCCATCCCTCACCGGCCAGCACGAGCGCGGGCGCCGACGGATCGGCCGCGGCCTGCGCCGCCGCCCCGGTGAGCACCTGCTCCAGGATCGCCTGGCGCTCCCGGTTCACCACGTCAAGCTCGCGCGCAAGCGTGCGGGCCTCGGCCGGATCGTCGGTGAGCAGGAGGCGCAGCGACGGCGCCGGATCGCCGAGGCGGCCCGGCGCGTTCAGGCGCGGCCCGAGCTGCCAGCCGATGTGCCAGGCATCCACCGGCCCCTGGATCCCCGCCTCTTCGATCAGGGCCCCGAGCCCGGCGGGCGGCGCGGACCGCAGCCGCTCGAGCCCCGCGGCCACCAGGCGGCGGTTGTCGCCGCGGAGCGGCACGACATCGGCCACCGTCCCCAGGGCCGCGAGGGGCGCGAGATCGGCGGGCAGCGTGGGGGTCCGCTCGAGGCGCCGGCGGAGCGCCCACACAAACAGAAACGCGAGTCCGGCCGCGCAGGGCTCCACGTCCGTCTCCGGCCCCGGCGCGACGATCGCCGCGGGTGGGCGCGCGGCGGGGGCCTCGTGGTGGTCGAGAACGACGACCTCGATCCCGAGCGCCCGGGCCCGGGCCACCGCCTCCCACGCGGTAATGCCGCAGTCGGCCGCGACGAGCACGCCGGCGCCGGCCGCCGCGAGCGCCTCGACGGCCGGCACGCCGAGTCCGTACCCGTCCTTGATCCGGTGGGGCAGGTACCAGACCGGGTCGGCGCCGAGCGCGCGGAGGCCCCGCACCAGGATCGCGGTCGCCGAGATGCCGTCCACGTCGTAGTCGCCGTGGACCGCGAGCCGCCGGCCCGACCGCAGCGCCTGCGCCACCGCCTCGACGGCGCCGGCCATCCCGGGGACCGCGGCGGGATCGGAGAGGTCTTCGAGGCGGGGGGTGAGAAAGGCGCGCGCGGCCTCGACGGTCGTCACCCCGCGGCGGCGCAGCAACGCGGCCGCGAGCGGGTGGATCCCCAGCGTCTCGGCGAGCCCGGGGGCCTCAGGATCCGGCGGGGCGACGACCCACGAGGGCCTGTACAGCACGGTCATTGTTAGTGTCATTATAGCGCGGGACGCAAAGAGGCACGTCGCGCCTCAATAGCCGCGTGCCGTGCGGGGCGCGCCGGCGCAAATGAGAGGCGATTAAGGAAGCCGGCGGGTATCCTCGACCTGACCGGGCGACGACTGGGTCGACGGGTAAACGCCGCCCGAGCCGGGCGGCCCCGCCGGGCGCTGGACCGGCTCGTGCGGCTCCAGCCTGCGCTCGAGCTCACGGATCCGGCCGTGGAGGCGCTCGTGGCGGACGAGCGAGGGCAGGAATACGAGGAGCGCTCCGAGGACCCCGGCGCCGACAACGGCGAGCGCCAGCGATCCGGTGTAGATCGGCCACTGCCAGAACATGACGGTGACGGGCGTGGTGTTGCTGAGCGCGAAGATCGTGACCGCCAGCAGGAGCAGGATCAGCCAGATCACCATCCCGCGCATCTCGCTCTCCTCAGCGGCGCCGGCGGCCGCCCCGGCGGCGCCGGGTGCCGCCCTGGCGGCCGGCACCCGGCGCCAGTGCGGGGCCGAGTGCGCCCGCATCCCCGGCCGCATTTCCGGCGCCGTCTCCCGACACGCCCGCCTGTCCGCCTGCCCCCTTCGGGGGGACCCCCCCGGGGGATTCCTGCGAGAGCCCTGCGGAGCGCCCGGAGCGCCGCGCGGGCGATTGAGCGCTGCGCCGGCGCTCGGACCAGTGGTACCAGTCCACGAGGATCGGGCTCGCGTTGAAGATCGAGGAGTACCCGCCGGTGATGATGCTGACGACCAGGCCGAACGCGACGTCCCGGATCGTCTCGCCGCCGAACACGTACACCGCGCCGATCGCCAGCACGGCCGTCATCGCGGTGTTGATCGACCGGACGATTGCCTCGAGCACGCTGCGGTTCACCAGGTGCTCGAACGGCTCCCGGGTCCGCATCCCCAGATTCTCACGGATCCGGTCGAAGATCACGATCGTGTCGTTGATCGAGTAGCCCGCCACCGTCAGCAGGACGGCCAGGAACGAGCTGTTGACCTCGCGCTGCGTGAGCGCGAACGCCCCGACCACGACGAGCAGGTCGTGGAGGAGCGCGACGTCGGCCGCGATCGCGAACCGGACCGACCGGAAGCGGATCGAGATGAAGATCACCTGCAAGATCAGGCCGATCACGACGCCCAGGATCGCGATGTTCCGGAGCTCGGCGCCGATCTCCGGTCCGACCGTGTCCTGCCGCAGCATCGCCGTCCCGGGGAACCGCTCCGTCACGGCGCCGATGATCGTGTTGATCTGCGGCTGGTCGAGGGGCCGTGTGCGGATAAACACGTCCGTGTCCCCCGACCGCTGGATCACCGCATCGCCGAGATTGAACCGGTCCATCACCTGCCGGATGTCCCCGACCGCAAACGGCCGGGTGATCCGGAGCTCGAGCGAGTTTCCGCCCGTGAAGTCGACGCCCCAGTTGAGCGCGTGGTGGTCCCGGGCATGATGCGTGTACAGGGCGATCAGGCCGGGAACGATGACCGCGAGGGAGAGCGCGTACCACCAGCGGCGGCGGCCGATCAGGTTGTAGGTGCGCGCCATCCTACTCCCCCGACCCGCCCGGCGCAGCCCCGCCCGCCGCGGGGGCGACCGGCCGGCTGCGCCCCAGCGACCCGAGGTTCTGGATCCATGCGGCGAGGCTGGTGTCGAGCGCCAGATCGACGAAGACGCGGGTGACCACGATCGCGGTGAAGATGCTGGTCAAGATGCCGAGGATGAGCGTCACCGCAAACCCGCGGACCGGGCCCGTCCCGAGCCACAGGAGCACCACCGCCCCGATCAGCGTCGTCGTGTTGGAGTCGAAGATCGTCACGACCGCCCGGCTCCATCCGGCGCTCACCGCCGCCCGGAGCGTCTTGCGGCCCCGCAGCTCCTCTTTGACCTTCTCGAAGATGATGACGTTCGCGTCCACCGCAACGCCGAGGGACAGGATGAACCCGGCGATTCCGGGGAGCGTCAGCGTCGCGCCGAGGAGCGTCAGCAGCGCGAACAGGATCAGCGTGTACACGCCCAGTGCCAGGTCGGCGAGGAGCCCCGCGAACCGGTAGTACAGGAACATGAACAGCCCGACCATCACGATCGCGATGTACCCGGCGTGAAGGCTCTGATCGATTGAGTCGCGTCCCAGCAGCGGCCCGACCGTGCGGTTCTCCACGACGCGGACCGGAAGCGGCAGCGCGCCGCCCCGCAGCAGCACCGCGAGGTCGCGCGCCGAGTCGAGCGTGAACCCGCCCTCGATCACGCCCTTGCCGCCGGGGATCGGGCTGTTGATCACCGGGGAGCTGATCACGCGGTTGTCGAGGACGATCGTCAGGTACTTGCCGATGTTCTTGGTCGTGTAGTCCTCAAACTTCTTCGCCGCCGAGCTCTTGAACGTGAACCCGACCTGCGGCCGGCCGAACTGGTCAAACGTCACCTGCGCGTCGCTCAGGTCGGCGCCGGTCAGGAGCACCTTCTTGTCGATCTTGAGCGTCGACTTGTCGGGCAGGACGGCCGTGTCGGTGCCCTGCCACCCGGCGCCCGGGGGCAGCGACTGGACGCCGGTGTCCACGAACTCGAGGAGCGCGGTCTTGCCGATCAGCTCGATCGCCCGCTGCGGGTTCTGGATGCCGGGGAGTTCGACGAGGATCCGGTCCCGCCCCTGCCGGGTGATCGCCGGCTCGGCGACGCCGAGCTGGTCCACCCGGTTGCGGATGATATTCAGCACGCCCTGCATCGCGTCGTTGCTGATCGGGGTCTGGGGGGTCGGCTCCGCCTGCAGCACGATGTGGCTCCCGCCCTGCAGATCGAGGCCGAGGTTGACGTGCGGGTGCGGCGGCTGGAGGAGCGGCGTTGCCCCGCTCATCCGGATCGGCTGGAACGCCACGAGGAAGGCGGCCAGCGCGATCAGGACGACGCCGAGGAGCCGCATGGGGTGGCTCAGCTTCACGCGCGCGAACCCTCCGGGACAAACAAAAAAAGCCTTCGAGACCGCGTTCCATTATATAGGCGGGCGGCGCGCGGTGTCAAACAGCGGCCGCCCGGCACGCCCGGCAGTGTGAATACTCTCCACGCCGGATTGCCTCATCCCAGGGGGATCCGGTAGGCTTGGTGTCAAACGATGACAGGGGATCATAACATGGTCACTGAGGCGGAGGTCGTGGTCATCGGCGGGGGAGTCCACGGGGCCAGCGCCGCGTATCACCTCGCGAAGGCCGGCAAGCAGGTCGCTCTGGTTGAGAAGCGGACGATCGGGTCAGGGTCCTCAGGCGCATCGGGCGGCATCATCCGCTGCCACTACTCGACCGAGTCGATGGTCCGCCTCGCGCATCGTGCGGCCCAGCTCTGGCCGCACCTGGATGCCGAACTCGGCTCTCCTGTTGATTTCGTCCGCAACGGCATGATCGTCGCGGTGTCTGCCGCTGATGCTGAGAATCTGAAGCGCGTCGTCGAGATGCAGCAGCGCGTCGGGGTTGAGACCGGCATCATTCGCGTTGAGGAGATCGGCCGCTGGATCCCAGAGTTCGACGCTGACGGGCTCGCCCTCGCCGCCTACGAGGCGCAAGCCGGCTATGCCGATCCCTACTCCACCGCAGCCGCATTCGCCGGCAAGGCACGGGAGCTCGGCGCAAGAGTCTACACGAATACCACGGTCACCGGGATTGACGGCAACGGATCGCCCGCCCGGCGCGTGGTCACGGATAAGGGATCGATCGGCACGCCACTGATCGTCAACTGCGCAGGGGCCTGGGCCCCCCGGATCGCCCGGATGCTTGGCGTCGCGCTGCCGGTCAGGCCCGGGTACCTCCAGATGGTCGCCTTCAATCCGCAGTATCCGAGATGGGGCCAGCACAGCCCCACCTGGCTGGACATGACCACCATGACGTACTGTCGACCCGACGCGGCGGGCCTGATGCTGGCGGGCGGCGGCCTGGCCGAGAACACCACGATGGAGAGCGAGGACATCGATCCGGACGACTATCCGTCTCGTCCCCCGGTGGTCTTCGAGGCGGAGATCCGCGACAACCTGGTCCGCCGGTGTCCGTGGGGGGAGAGGATGTCCCGAGTCCGTTCCTGGTCAGGACCAGACGGAAATAGTCCTGACTTTCACCTCATCTTTGGCCCCGTTCCCGGCGTGAACGGGTACCTGCAGGTCGTCGGGGGCAGCGGAAACTCCTTCAAGCTCGCCCCGGCCACCGGAGAGGCGATCGCCGAGTACGCGGTCACGGGTCACTGTTCTTATGTTGATCTCCACGCATTTAGCATCACGCGCTTTGCGGAGAATCGGCCCTTCGGCAGCGGATACCAGATGCACATCGCCGGCTAGACTGCCGGCCGTTGCGCTATCCAGCAGGGAGTGACGGCCGGAAGGGGTCTCGCCGCGCCGCGCGGCGTCCCTCGGGCAGGTCGCTCTCGCGGCCCGGCGCCGGCCGGTAGTGCTCCTCGAAGAAGCGGAGCGCGCCCTCGGCCAGCAGGTGGTAGTATCCGGAAAAGACCGCCCGCGCCTCAAGCCCGCGCCACTCGGTGGGAAGGAGCTCTTGGGGGAGCCCCGGGTCCACGAAGAGAAACTTCCTGAACGCGTGCACGATCAACGTCTTCTCGGCGAACGCGGTCGCGTCGGGGAGCCCCGCCCCTTCGGCGGCCGCCTTCCGGCGCGCCTCGAGCCGCGGCTTCCACTCCTCGACGAACCGCGCGTAGGCGGCGTCGATCGCCTGGAGGTCCCAGTAACGTGCGGCGAGGGCGGCGTCCGCGCTCGGGCCGTTGTGTTGCGCCGTAAACGCCTCGAACTGCCCGGCGAGGCCGTACCGCTCGGCCAGGGCGGCGATCCGGTCCAGCAGGTCGTTCGGGCTGACGTAGACGCCCCGGGAGAGGGGCGCGAATCCCACCCACCCCAGCTCCCGCCGGAGGTCCGCCCGGCGTGCGGGATCCTGCGCCGCGACGGGTACCATGAGCAGCCGCCACAGCCCGTCCCAGCGCTCCGGGTGCAGCTTGAAGATCCGCTGCGCCGCCTCTTCGATCCGGTCCTGGCCGCGCGGGCTGAGCGCGTAGTAGCTGGCGCGGCCGGCCCGGATCGGCACGAGCCAGCCCTGCCGCGCCATCCGCGACACGGCGGCACGCACCGCCGGCGCCGTGAAGCCGAGCTGGGCCATGAGGGCGATCAGGCTGCCGACCCAGATGGTGCTCCCGTAGTGGCGGACGTAGTCGCCGAAGAGCGTGAACAGCATCGAGCGGGCCCGCATCCCGGTCGCCGCCTCTGCGCTCGCCCATGCCACTGCACGTGGCCCCGTGCCCGTCCTTCCCTCGTCGAACGTGCGAGACGGAACACTGGTGAGCCGCTGGCCTGCGCGGCTCATGTCGGCCGCTCGACGATCGTGGCGATGCCCTGGCCGACGCCGATGCACATCGTCGCGAGCCCCCAGCGCGCCTGGCGGCGCCCCATCTCGTGCAGGAGCGTCACGAGGATACGGGCGCCGCTCGCCCCGATCGGGTGGCCGAGCGCGATCGCCCCGCCGTTGGGGTTGAGCCGCGCCCGGTCGATCCCGAGGTCCTGCACACATGCCAGCACCTGGGCGGCGAACGCTTCGTTGAGCTCGATCAGGCCGATCTCGTCGAGCGACTTGCCGGCGCGCTCGAGCGCTTTGCGGGTCGCCGGCACCGGGCCGATTCCCATGTACGATGGGTCCACGCCCGCCACGGCCGTCGCCACGATGCGGACGACCGGGTGTCGCCCCTCCCGCTCGGCCCACTCCGCGGAGGCCAGCACCAGCCCGGCGGCGCCGTCGTTGATGCCGGAGGAGTTGCCCGCGGTGACTGTGCCGCCCGGGCGGAACGCCGGCGGCAGCGCCGCCAGCGCCGGCAGCGTCGTGTCCGGCCTGGGGTGCTCGTCGTCGGTAACGGCGACCGGCCCGCCCTTCCGGCGCGGGGTCGTGATGGGCACGATCTCCTCGGCAAACCGCCCGTCCCGCGCCGCGGCGGCCGCGCGCATCTGGCTCTCGAGCGCGAACTCGTCCTGCGCCTCCCGGGAGATCCCGTACCGCTCCGCCACGTTCTCCGCGGTCTCGCCCATGCTGTAGAGCGGGTATCGCTCTTCGAGGCGCGGGTTGGGAAACCGCCAGCCGATCGTCGTGTCCTGCAGGGGCATCATCCCCCGGGGGAACGCCTGGCCCGGCTTTCCCAGGACGAACGGCGCCCGTGTCATGCTCTCGACGCCCCCGGCGAGGTAGACGTCTCCGTTCCCCTGCGCGATCGCATGGGCGGCCGCGTGGACCGCCTGCATCCCCGAGCCGCAGAGGCGGTTGACGGTCTGGCCGGGCACCTCGTGCGGCAGCCCCGCCAGGAGCACCGCCATCCGGGCGACGTCCCGGTTGTCCTCGCCGGCCTGGTTGCTGCACCCCATCACGACGTCCTCGATCACCCGAGGGTCCAGGTCGTTCCGCTGGACGAGCGATTGGATGATGTGGGCGGCCATGTCATCGGGACGAACGTCCCTCAGGGCGCCGCCGTACCGTCCGATCGGCGTCCGGATCGCATCCAGGATCACGACGTCACGCATCGCCGTCTGCCTCCGCTAACGCCATTCCACTGCCGCCAACCTTCGGCAATGGTGCACTAGCGGCCCAGGTACGCCGGGGGCCGCTTCGCGAGGAACGCGGCGACCCCTTCTCGGTGGTCCTGCGTCTGTCCCGCGATCTCCTGGAGAAACGCCTCGTACTCGAGCGCCTCGCGCAGGTCCGCCGCCAGGTTGTGGGCCACGCCCCGCTTGATCAGCCCATACGCGCGGGTGGGCCCCTGGGCGAGGCGGACGGCCCACTCCATCGCCCGGGCCATCAGGTCATCGTGCGGCACGACGCGGTTGGCGATCCCCAGACGCTCGGCCGCCGCGGCGTCGACGGGTTCGGCGAAGAACATGAGCTCGAGGGCGCGCCCCACCCCCACGAGCCGGGGCAGCAGCCATGTGCCGCCCGAGTCTGGGATCAGCCCTACCCGCGTGAACACCTCGATGAACGACGCGCGGTCCGAGGCGATCCGCAGGTCGGCGGCGAGGGCGAGGTTAGCGCCGGCGCCGGCTGCGACGCCGTTCACGGCGGCGATCACCGGTTTCTCCATCGTGCGCAGGCGCAGGACGATCCGGTTGTAGCGGATCCGCAAGAGTTCGCCGAGCGATGCCTCCCCCGGCGCCAAGTCGCGGAGGTCGGCGCCCGCGCAGAAGGCCCGCCCTGCTCCCGTGAGGAGCACACACCGGACGTCGGCGGCCTGTTCGGCATCCCGAAGCGCGTCGAGCAGTTCTTCCCCGATGCGCGCGTTGATCGCGTTGAGCACGTCCGGGCGGTTCAGGATGACGATGCGCACCCCGTCTCGCGTCTCGGTCAGCAGCGTCTCATACATGGCGGCCCCTCCTCACTTCACACCGCCTCCCACACATCTGACACGGTGCAGTGGGCCGCGAACGTCTCCCATGTGCTCGTGCGTTGTTCTCACCGCAATGGTCTGATGGCCTGTGCGGTCCGCGGCGGCGGGACACGGGACATCTCGTGCGGGGCATCAACGATCGCCCGGGCTTTCCGGAATACGCGATCCAGCATCGCCTCGGTCAGCTTCCCCGTGTTCGTATTCTGCCGGCTGGGATGATAACACGCCACGAGCGCGGGGAGGCCTGCCCCCCGCTCATACAGCGCGCCGTGGGCGAACCGCGCGCCCCGCAGGTCGGCGCCCCGGTGTGTCAGAATTCGGCGGCACACATCGAAGGCGATCCGGCCGAGCGCGAGGATGACCCGGACGCGCGGCAGCAGCGCGAGCTCCCGCTCGAGGAACGGCAGGCAGCGGGAGATCTCCGCCGGGGTCGGCTTGTTCTTCGGCGGCGCACACCGGACCGGCGCCGTCATGTAGGCGCGGAGAAGCCGGAGCCCGTCGCCGCGGTGCAGGGACGCCGGCTGGCTCGCGAACCCGGTCCGGTACATCGCGCGCACCAGCCAGGTCGCCGAGCCGTCTCCGGTGAACATCCGGCCGGTCCGGTTGGCGCCGTGGGCCGCCGGCGCCAGGCCGACGACAAGGAGTTCCGCCTCGGGATCGCCGAACCCCGGCACCGGCTTCCCCCAGTAGGTCCACCCGGCGAACTCGCGCTTCCCCCGGCGGGCGACCGCAAGACAGTGGCGCCGCAGGCGGGGGCACGCGGCGCAGGCGACCACGTCGCGGGCGAGTTCGGCGAGAGACTCACCACTCACCGGCCCGTGAACTCCGGCGGTCGCTTGTCCAGGAAGGCGCGGATACCCTCCCGCTTGTCCTCCGTGCTGAACAGCGTGTGGAAGCACCGCCGCTCGAACGCGAGCCCGCTCTCGAGGCTCATCTCAAACGCCTGCAGCACGGACTCCTTCGCCAGCCGCACGGCCAGCGGGGGCTGGGCCGCGATCTCTCGAGCCAGGCGCTTCGCCTCGTCCAGACACACCTCCAGGGGCACGATCCGCGACACGAGCCCGGCCGCCAGCGCCTCCTGCGCGGTGATCGCCCGGCCGGTCAGGACGATCTCCATCGCCCGAGACTTTCCGACCACCCGGGTGAGCCGCTGCGTCCCTCCCGCGCCCGGCATGAGGCCCAGGTGAATCTCGGGCTGGCCGAACCGGGCGGTCTCGGAGGCGACGATGATGTCGCATGCCATCGCCAGCTCACAGCCGCCCCCGAGGGCGTAGCCGGTGACGGCCGCGACGAGCGGCGTCGCCAGGTGCCGGATACGCGCCCACTGCTGGAACCGGTAGGACCGGATCACGTCCGCGGAGGTGGCGTCCAGCATCTCACGGACGTCCGCTCCCGCGGCGAACACGCGGGGTCCACCCCACAGGACGATGCACCGGATCCGCTCGTCCCGGTCGCAGGTCTCAAGCGCGGTCACGAGTTCGTCCATCAGCGCCTGGCTGAGCGCGTTGAGGACCGTGGGGCGGTTCAGCGTGACGACGGCGATCGCGTCCTCGATGGTGACCAGCAGGTGCTCGAAGGCCATCGGCGGCTCCTTTCGTCGGTGCGGGTAGGAGACAGTGCACTACCGAGGGGTCAACACGGCGTCGAACCCCGCGGTCTTCAGGTGCTCGGCCAGCCGCTCCGCCGTCGTCCGGTCCAGGTAACCGCCGACCCAAACCCGGTACGGCGGGCCGTCGGTCACCGACGCGGCATAGCCGAGCGACCGGATGCGGAGGACGAGAGCATCCGCGTTCTGGCGCTCGTCGAACGCGCCCACCTGCACGTGGAACCGGGACGGCGGTTGCGGAATCGCGGGCGTCATGCCTGGTTCCGGCCCCACCGGTACGGGGAATGACGCGGGCGGAGCCGGACCGGTCGGAACGGCCGGCCGCGCGGGGGCGACCGGCGCCCGCGTCGCGGGAGGCGCACCGCCGGGCTGTGGGCCGATCCCCGTCTGCGGCTGGCCGGCGCCGGACGGTCCCGTCCCTTGCGCGGGCGATCCCGGCGCAGACAGAGCGCCGGGAATGCCGGTAGACCCTGGGCCGGGCGTTGAAGGACCGGACGACGCCCCCCCCGCGCCCGGCGACCCGGGAGTGCCCCCGGAACCGGTGGACGGGAGGCCGAGGCCCGACGTCGTGGATGTGGTCGGGGGGGAGTGCCTGAACGCACTCTGGCCGATCATGTACCCTGCCCCAACGGCGCCCACGAAGACCCCAAACAAGACGAGGGCAGCGATGGTGAGGCGGTTCGGTGTCATCGTCCCACACTCTTCGAGAGGGCTGCGCCGAGGCTCCTGCTGGGGCGCCTTAGCGGAAGACGTGTCGATACCGGTGATAGGCGATCAGCAGGGCCGCGCCGGCGAACGTGATGAGGTAGTATGACAGGAACCGGTCCACCAGGACGGCGCTCCTGATCAGCGTGGAGGAGACGGCGCCGGGCGCGAGCAGCGTGATCAGGCCGACCTGCGAGACCTCGGTGACGCCCACGCCCCCAGGAATCAGCAGGGCCATCCCAAGCATCGCGGCGCCGGTATATGTGAACGCCAGGAACGGCGCTGAGAGCGCGACCCCCATTCCCCAGAACACCGCGCACATCCGCGCCACGTCGAGCGCCATTGAGAGCCCGCTCAGCGAGAGCAAGGCGCCGAGGATCCACCCCTGACGCCACAGGAGGATGCTTTCGAAGAGCATGTCGAGGAGCCGGAGCGCATGGCTCCGCAGCCCCGCCGGGCCCGGCAGGGTCCGGAGGATCCAGGCCCCCCAGTCCCGCACGCGTAGCGGCGCCGCCACCACGAGCACCGACCCCGCGACCAGCGCCGTGATCATGACGAGGAGGACGCCGCTCGCCAGCACCATCCGGCGCGGCAGGAGAAGCACCGCCAGCAGGAGAACGCCGACCAGCAGCACGATGTCCAGCATCCGCTCGACGATCATCGCCGACGTGGACATGCCCAGGCTGGTACCGTGGGATCCTTTGAGGAGCATCGCCTTCGCCATCTCGAAGCTTCGCGCCGGCGTGACGCTGCCGGCGGCGACCCCGGCGACGATCGAGACCGTGGCGAACCGCGGCGAAATTGCGGTGCCGGTCAGCCGCCGGATCATGTACCGCCACCGGGCGGCCTTCACGACGATCTGCAGGGACAGCGCGACCGCGGCGAGGCCCAGGAGCCCAGGCCGGACGCCCCGCAGCGCCACACCGAGCTGGCGAAAGTTGGTTGTGGCGGCGAACAGCGTGAGGATGACGATCCCGCACCCGACGAGCGCGTAACTCACCCACCGCGCCGG
>JAPVSX010000008.1:0-9526 GCA_047519495.1 Armatimonadota bacterium | reverse complement strand
GCGCCGTGCGAGGCGTCGGGGCCGCGGCCGTCGCCGCGGGGGTGTGCCCGGTCTTCGCATGGTGGGGCCTGGCGGCGGCTCGGGATCACCGGGTCCGGCGGTTCGACCTCCTGCTCTCGGCCATGCTGGACCTGCTCATCGGACAGCTTCGCGCCCACCGGTCCGTCACCGAAGCGATCACGGACGTCGCCCCCCGGGTCTCCGAGCCACTGCGTGGGGAGTGGACGCGTGTCGCAGAGGAGCTCCGGCTCGGCGTGCCGCTTTCCCAGGCGCTGGACGGGCTCCGCCGGCGGATCCCGAGCCGTCCGCTCGGAACGATGGTGACGGCGATTCTGGTCACCGACCGGATGGGTGGAAACCTGGCGGAGTTTCTGTCCCGACAGTCCAAGACCGTGCGAGATCAGGTCGCATTCCTCCAGGAGGTCAGAGCGCTGACCGCCCACGCGCGATCGACCGCGGTGATCCTGACGTGCCTCCCCGCGGGGGTCGCGGCGGCCATGTACTTCCTGGATCCGGCGTACTTTGGTCCGATGCTCACGCCGGGGCCGGGCCGAATGCTCCTCGTGATCGCCGTCTTGATGCAACTCGTCGGGTGGCAGGTGATCCGTGGGATGATTCGGAGGGTCGAACGGTGAGCGAGTGGTGGTCCGTCGTGATCCCCGCGGCGCTGGACGCCGCACTGTGGGGGCTCGTGTGCGCGGAGCGTGGCCCCTCCGCCGCGGGGCGCCGGCTCCTGAGGTACGCCGCCCGCCGGTCTCACGAGGGGCGCCCGCGCTCGATGTGGGCGCACGCCGGCGCTCCGGCGCTCCAGGGTCTCGTGGCCCGGCTGCGTCCGCTGGCCTCGAGGGCGCGCCGGCGGCAGATCGCGGACCGTCTGGTTCAGGCCGGTCTCGACTGGGACCCCGCGCTCTTTGATGGGCTCAAGATCGCGGGAGCGGCGGCCGGCCTCGCGGCAGGCGCCGCCGCGGGGGTGTTCACGCGCCTGCCCGCCGGATCGGCCGGCTGGATGGCACTGGCCGGCGGGCTGGGATACCTCGCGCCTGGCATCTGGGTGCGCCGCCGACGCGGGACCCGCGAACGCGAGCTCAGGGCATGCCTGCCCGACGCGCTGGACGTGCTTGTGATCTGTCTCCGTGCCGGGCTTGGCCTCCAGGCGGCGGTCGCGGAGTACGCGCAGAACGCCTCCGGGATGGGCGGGGAAGTGTTCCGGCGGTACCTTGCCGATCTGGCTCTCGGCCGGACACCAGAGGACGGGCTGGCCGAGATGGCGAGACGCTATCCGGGGGACGAACTCGGGTTGGTCGCGGCCGGGCTCGCCCACGGCATCCGCCTGGGCTCCCCGATGGCGGAGATCCTCGAGCAGCAGGCCGCTCACTTTCGGGCCCTCGCCCTCCGCCGTGCGGAGGAAGGCGCCCGCATGCTCTCGACCCGGCTGGTGTTGCCGCTCGTGGCGTTTGTCTTTCCCCAGGTGTTCATCATCGGGCTGGGACCGCTGGCGCTCCGGCTGATCGGGCCCGGGGGACTCCTTCACTGATACACCGGGTTCGCCACCGCGAGTCTGGCCGCGTGCTCGCCGAGCGCTGCCGTGCCGCGGAGACCTTCGGCGCGCGTCTGCGCGGATGGCTGGCACACCGCCCTCGAAGCGGCGAAGGGCTGTGGCTGCGTCCCTGCGCGTGGATTCACACGCTTGGGGTGCCGGTTCCGATCGATGTCGTCTTCTGCAGCCTCGATGGGGCGGTGCGCAGGGTTGTCAGCGGGCTGCGCCCCGGGCGGTTCGCCGGCACGGCAGGGGCAGCGATGGTCTGCGAACTGCCCGCCGGTGGCGCGGCTGGGGTCGCTCCCGGCGATCACCTCGACCTGCTGCCGCCCGGACCGTGAGCAGCGCCACGCGCGTGCGCGAGGTCGCTGTTACGCTCCGACCACGACTCTCATCGACCTAACCGGGCATCCTGCCGGGTCGATCAGAAGTAAAAGGTCGAGTCGGGCAGCGCCTTGCTCAGACCCTGGGCGAGCAGCTGCGCCCACTGGCGCGCCAGTTGCACCGTCGTGGCCGACGTGCCGGCCGCGTCCTGGGGAGTCACGGTAAACACGAGCAGGTCGCCCACGGTGATGAGGCCGTTCGGTCCATCCTGGCGGACGGCGACGACCGCCCCGAGGCGAAACTTCGGGGTGCTCAGGACCTGCGTGATCCGCTCGTTCACCTGAACGGCCCGCTGATAGGACGTGTAGCCGCTCGCATCCGAGGTGATCCGCGTGATGAACACGCCGCCGACCGAGATGTCGCGCGCGTCGGCGCGGGCGGGTAGGGCGAGTCCCAGCACCAGGATGCCCGCGAGCAGGACTATCGGCACCGGCGCAAACCTGCGAGAGGCTGGCATCGGATTGGCCTCCTTCGATACGGAAGCGATCTCATGCCGTATTGTACCCCGCAGGCGCTTCCGCGCGCAGGCGCTCATGAGACCGGAGAGCCGCTCGGCACGTCCCCGTCCACGCCGAGGAGGACGGACCGCCCGTTGTGGCTCGCGGCCAGCAGCATGCCCTGCGATTCCACGCCGCGGACTTTCCGCGGCTGCAAATTGGCGACGATGATGATCTTCCGCCCGACGAGGGTGGCCGGCGCGTACTCCTGGGCGATCCCGGCCACAAGCGTCCGGGTTTCATCCCCGACCTTGATGCGGAGCTCGAGGAGCTTGTCCGCGCCGGCGACCGGCTTGGCCTCGAGCACCTCGGCCACCCGGAGGTCCACCTTCTTGAAATCGTCGATCGTGATGTTGCTCACCCCTGTGCCTCCTTTGGCAGGCGCGCCGGCGACCACAGATGTCGCCTTCTTCCGGTTGTGGGATGGAGCAGGCGCGGCGTGTCGTCCCGCCGCGCCACGCGCCGTGATGTCGGACTGGGGCGATGTGGCGCGGTAAGCTGGCCGCGCCTCGATCCGCGGGAAGATCGGCTGCCCCGGCCGTACGCGCGTGCCCGGTGGGAGTCCACCCCAGCGCGCGGCGTCCGCGAGCCGCTGCGTGGAGAGCGGCGCCGGGGCGCCGAGCTGCTCCCACACGCGCGCCGTCGCGGTCGGGAGCCAGGGCGAGAGCAGGATCGTGGCGACCCGCACGGCCTCCAGCGTGTTGGAGAGGATCGTGCCGGCCCGGTCCACCCGTCCCGCCTGCACCGCCCGCCACGGTGCTTCCTCGTCGAAATACTTGTTGCCTGCCGAGAGGATCCGCCAGATCTCCTCCAGCGCGCCGCGGAAGTCGAGGCGGTCGATGAATTGCTCGACCGGGGCCGTCGCCGCGGCGGCCGTCTCGCGCAGCGCGGCGTCTCCGCCCTCCTCCGGCCCCCGGGCGGGGAGGCGACCATTGAAGTGCCGTTCCACCAGCGGCAGCGCCCGGTTGAGCAGGTTCCCGTAATCGTTCGCGAGATCGGCATTAAACCGGTGGATCAGCGCCGTCTTGCTGAAGTCGCCGTCGGCGCCGAACGGGATCTCCCGCAGCAGGAAATAGCGCAGGGCGTCCACCGCGACGCCGAGCTCGGCGCCCGACTCCGCGGCGATCTCCCGGCTCAGCGCCGCGGGGTCGATCACGATGCCGAGGGACTTGCTGAAGCGCTGGCCGCCGAACGTCAGCCAGCCGTGGGCGAACGTCTGCTTCGGCACGGCGATCCCGGCGGCGTGGAGGATGATCGGCCAGATCACGGCGTGGAAGCGGACGATCTCCTTCCCGACCAGGTGGACGTCGGCCGGCCAGTAGCGGCGGAACTTCTCCGGGTTGTCGAGATACCCGGCGGCCGTGATGTAGTTGGTCAGCGCGTCGATCCAGACGTAGATGACGTGGCGGCGGTCGAACGGCACCGGCACGCCCCACGTGAACGTGGCGCGGCTCACGGCGATGTCGCGCAGCCCCGACCGGACGAGCGACAGCACCTCGTTCCGCGGCCGCTCGGGCGCAACCGACGCGGGGTGCGCCTCGATGTGGTCGAGCAGCCACTGCTGGTACTTGGAGAGCCGGAAGATGTAGGACTCCTCTGCGGTCCACTCGACTTTGCGCCCGGTGTGCACGGGGCAGGTGCGGTCCGGCCCGAGCTCGTTCTCCGGGTAGAAGCTCTCGCACGACGTACAGTACCAGCCCTCGTACCTCCCGAGGACGATGTCGCCCTGGTCGTACAGGCGCTGGAAGATGCTCTGCGCGACCTTCTGGTGCCGCGGTTCGGTCGTCCGGATGAAGTCGTTGTTGGAGATGTTGAGGAACGCCCAGAGCTTCTGGAACTCAGCCGCGATGCGGTCGGTCCACGCCTTCGGGGAGACGCCGTTCCGCTCCGCCACGCGCGCGACGTTGATCCCGTGCTCGTCGGTCCCGGTCAGGAAGAAAACGTCGTAGCCCGCCAGGCGCTTGAACCGCGCCGCGACGTCGGCCGCGATCGTCGTGTAGGCGTGCCCGATGTGCGGCACGTCGTTCACGTAGTAGATCGGCGTCGTGATGTAGTAGGTCTTCATCGTCCTGCCCTCCCGCTCTGCCCCGGCCGGGCGTGTCCGGGGAAAACAAATCGCCTCCCGTCTCTGGGACGAGAGGCATGCGCCTTCGTGGTACCACCCGCGTTCGCCCGCGCTCTTCGGGCCTCACCGCTCCGGGCCGTAGCGGGTCCCGCCCCCGGCTTGCTTCGGGTGCGCGACCGATCCGGAACGCCGCCCTCTTACGCGGGCGCAACGGCTCGACCTACTGGGCGGGACGGCACTTCGTGCCCCGCGGTTCAGCGAGCAGCTCCGGAGACATGTTCGGCCCGCCGCCCCCGCCGGCTCGCACCTGACCCGGCTCTCTTGGCCCGCGGCTCACGGGTTCGGGTCAACGGTCGGGCTTACTCCCGCTCCGTCATCGCTTTGGCACCATGCTACGGGGCGCGCGGGGGGTTGTCAAGCGAGGTATTCGAGGCCCCTGGCGATGCACGCTCAAGCCGTCCCTGTCCTTTATCAGATGGGACAAGGTTTACCGCGGGGAACCCAGCGGGGCACCATTCTGCAGTAGTTCTCATAGGATGTCCCGAATTTCTGGCGGAGTGTGGGTTCTTCGTAGACAACGACAAACAGGTGAAAGGCCAACCATGCCAGCAGCGCGTACGCAAGGAGACTCGTCGAGGCGAAGAGCACGCTTTCGCCCAACAGGATCAGCAACACGCTGACATACATCGGATTCCTAACCACGCGATATAGCCCTCTGGCCACCAGCACCTTCGGCGGGTCAATGGGCGCCGGGGTTCCCCGTCCGACGGACGCGAAATCCCAGGCGCACCAGAGGTAGGACGCCGCGCCCATTGCAATCGGCAAAACTCCGATCAGCCCGAACGGAACGACCGGCTGCGCTCCGACGCCGAGCAGATGTCGCGGAATCACCACCGTGACTGTACCTGGTACCAGGATGGTGAACGCGAGCGTCTTGAGCACGCTCATTGTTATCGGAAGTTACCGGACGAACACTACCGCGTCCAGTGGTCGGTCCCCGGAGCGAAGTTCATCTCGTCGGCAGCCATGCCCGCGAGCGCCGCCTCGAGGAGGCCGAGCAGTGGGCATCGCCTCCCGTCCGCAGGGAGGTCCGGAGGATGGCCCTCATTGGGCGGCGCCTACTCTTTCTCCAGCTCGAACTCCTTGTGCAGCGCGCGTACGGCCTTCTCCACGTCTGCCGCGCGGACAACGCACGAGATCTTGATCTCCGAGGTGGCGATCAGCTCGATGTTGACCCCCTGGGCGGCCAGCGCGCCGAACATCCGGGCCGCGACGCCAGGGTTGCTGATCATCCCCGCCCCCACGATGCTGACCATCGCGACCTGATCGTTGCTGAGGATCTCCTCCGTCCCGATCGCCTTCGCCACGCTGCGGGCCGCCTCGACCGCGGCGGCCATGTCCGGCTTCGCCACCGTGAACGAGATGTCCGCCCGCTCGGTCCGCGGCACGCTCTGGATGATCATGTTGACGTTGACGTGCCGGTCGGCGACCGCCCGGAAGAGCGTGTGGGCGGCGCCCGGCCGGTCGGCGACGTTGGTCGCTGTGATCTTGGCTACGTTCAGATCGTGGGTGACGCCCGTGACCAGCCGCCGGCGTTCGATCGCATGCTCCGTCACGAAGGTTCCCTCCCGGTCAACGAAAGTGCTGCGTACCTCCAGGGGCACCCGGTACTGCATGGCCAGCTCCGCGGCGCGCGTCTGGATGACCAGCGCCCCCGAGCTGGCCATTTCCAGCAGCTCGTCGTACGAAATCTGTCGGAGCTTGCGCGCCTCCGGGACGACGCGGGGATCCGCGGTGAACACCCCTTCGACGTCGGTATAGATCTGGCACAGGTCGGCGCCGAGCGCCGACGCGAGCGCGACCGCGGTCGTGTCGGAGCCGCCGCGCCCGAGTGTCGTGATCTCCTCGTCCTCCGTGATCCCCTGGAACCCCGCCACGATAACGATGCGGCCGGCCGCGAGCTCCCGGTCGATCCGCCGGCGGTCGACCTCCAGGATCCGGGCGCGGGTGTGGACGCGCTCGGTCCGGATCCGCGCCTGCCCACCGGTGAGCGAGATGGCCGCGCGGCCCTCGGCGTGGAGCGCCATCGCGAGGAGCGCGATCGAGACCTGCTCGCCCGTCGCGAGCAGCATGTCCATCTCCCGGGCCGGGGGCCGGTCGGTGACCTGGCGCGCCATCGTGATCAGGTCGTCCGTCATGTCCCCGGGCGCCGAGACGACCACGACGACGTCGTGCCCGGCCGCGCGGGTCGCGGCGACCCGGCGGGCGACGTGCTTGATGCGCTCAGGGCCGGCCACCGAGGTGCCGCCGAACTTCTGAACGATCAGGCTCACGCGCCTTCCTCCACGACGGTCCCGTCCGCGTCGATCTCGACGTTGATGAATCGGCAGCCGGCTCCCGCGGCCCGGAACGCCGCGGCCATCGCCTCCCCAATCCCCGGAGCGTCGCCGAACGCCAGCACCGCGGGGCCCGATCCGCTGAGCGCCACCCCGTAGGCCCCCGCCTTCCGCGCTGCCGCAAACACCGCGCGCAGCCCCGGCACCAGCCGTTCGCGATAGGGCTGGTGCAGCCGGTCCTGGGTCGCCTCGCCCAGGAGGTCGGTCCGGCCGCCGGCGAGTGCCGCGATGAGGAGCGCCGTCCGCGTGACGTTGAACACCGCGTCCCCGAACGGCACCTGCGCGGGCAGCAGGCGCCGGGCCTCCTCTGTGGACACGGCGAAGTCCGGGACCGCGACCACGGCGGCGAGCCGCGGGGTCCCCAGGCGCATCCACCGCACGCCGTCCGGCGTTCGGGCGCACACGACGGCGCCGCCGAGGAGCGCCGGGGCGACGTTGTCCGGGTGGCCCTCCATCTCCGCCGCGAGGTCGAGGAGGGCCTGCGTGTCGAGGGGTCCGCCGAGGAGCGCGTTCGCCGCGGCCGCCCCGCCGAGGATCGCCGCCGCGCTGCTGCCGAGCCCGCGGGCGAGCGGGATGCGGTTTGTCTGCCGGATATGGAACGCGCGGGGGCGGGGACCGCCCCGGCCGGACCCGGCGTGCGCGGCCACCGCGAGCGCGGCGCGGTACGCGAGGTGTGACGGGTCGCGGGGCAGCGTCTCGGCGCCTTCGCCCTCAATCTCGATCGCAGGCTCGTCCGCCGGCTCGAGCGTGAGCGTGTTGTGGAGCCGGAGGGCGAGGCCCACCGCGTCGAATCCCGGGCCGAGGTTCGAGGTGGTAGCGGGTACGCGGACCCGGATCATCGGACCGCGAGGGGCTCGGCGACGAGCCGTTCGAGCGCCTCGATCGTCGCCGGCACCGGCTCGGGACGGCGCTCGGTGCGGAGCACGGCCTCGGGGTCCTTGAGCCCGTGCCCGGTGAGGACGCACACGACGAGGGTACCCTCCGGCAGCCGCCCCTCGCGCGCGCGCTTGAGGAGGCCGGCGATCGGCGCCGCGGAGGACACTTCGACGAACACCCCTTCCTCGTGCGCGAGCAGCGTGCGCCCGGCGATCAGCTCCTCGTCCGTCACCGCCTCGAACGCGCCGCCGGACTCCCGGACGGCGGCCCACGCGTTGTCCCACGACGCCGGCCGGCCGATCCGGATCGCCGACGCCACCGTTTCCGGGTGTTCGACGGGATGGCCGAGGACGAACGGCGCCGCGCCGGCGGCCTGGAAGCCCCACATCTGGGGGAGCGTCGAGATGCGGCCGGCCCGATGGTACTCCACGAAGCCGCGCCAGTATGCCGAGATGTTTCCGGCGTTCCCGACCGGGATCGCGAGCGCGGCCGGCGCCCGGCCGAGGGCGTCGCAGACCTCGAACGCGCCGGTCTTCTGTCCTTCGATCCGGTAGGGGTTCACGGAGTTGACGAGGGTGAGCCGGAGCCGCGGCGCCCCCTCGCGGACGATCCGGAGCGCGTCGTCGAAGGAGCCCTCGATCGGGACGACCCGGGCGCCGTGCGCGAGCGCCTGCACGAGCTTCCCGAGCGCCACGCCGCCGGCCGGCACGACGACGAAGCAGGGGAGGCCGGCCCGGGCCGCGTACGCGGCGGCGGAGGCCGAGGTGTTGCCGGTGCTGGCGCAGACGACCGCCCGGCTCCCTTCCTCGACGGCCTTGGACATCGCGAGCGTCATGCCCCGGTCCTTGAACGAGCCGGTCGGGTTCGCGCCCTCGTTCTTCAAGTAGATGGTGATGCCGGGGAAGCGGCGCATCAGGCGCTCGGCCCGGATGAGCGGCGTCGCCCCCTCGCGGAGCGTGATGACCGGGGTCCCGGCGGTGACCGGCAGGTAGGCGCGATACTCCTCGATCACCCCGCGCCATGCCTGGGCCGGCCGGCCGGGGCCGGCGGCGGGGCTACTCACCGTCCACCACCCGGATCACGTTCCGGACGGTGCGGAGGACGTCCAGCCCTTCCACCCGGGCGAGCACGCAGCGCATCTGCGCCTCAAGCGCGGTGTGCGTGACCATGACGATGTCCGCGATCTGCCCGCGGCTCTTCTGGACGATGGAGGCGATGCTGACACCCTCCTCGCCGAAGATCGCCGCGATGCGGGCGAACACGCCCGGGCGGTCCGTCACCTGCATGAGCAGGTAGAACGGGGAGGCGGTCTCCGCCATCGGCCGGAGCGGCCGGGGCTCGAGGGCGCTCCACCCGACGCGCCCGTGGGCGGCGGCCCGCCGGTTGCGCGCGACGTCGATCAGGTCGGCGACGACGGCGCTGGCCGTCGGCTCGCCGCCCGCGCCGCGGCCGACGGTCATGACCTCGCCGGCGAAGTCCCCGCGCACGAACACGGCGTTCAGCTCGTCGCGGATCGCCGCGAGCGGGTGGTTAAGCGGCAGGAGCGCCGGGTGGACGTGCGCCTCGACGCGCCCCCCTCGCTCGCGCGCGATCGCGAGCAGCTTCACGGCGAACCCGAGCTCGCGCGCGAACTCGATGTCCTGCGCGGAGATCCGGCGGATCCCCTCCCGGAACACGTCGTCCGCGCGGACGGGGGTGTGGAACGCGATCGTGGCCAGGATCGCCAGCTTGGCCGCCGCGTCGTGGCCGTCGACGTCCTCGGTCGGGTCGG
>JAPVSX010000007.1:0-4957 GCA_047519495.1 Armatimonadota bacterium | reverse complement strand
CTATCAGGCGGCGACCGCACAAGCCGCATCGCTCTCGAGCGCCGCCGGCTACTACTACGCGCAGTGGCAGAGCGCGGGCGCGACGGCTGCCGCACTTTCTCAGACCGCCGACTACTACTACTCACAGTGGCAGGCCGCGCTCCAGTCGGCCGCCGCCTCTCAGCGTCAGGAGCCGAGCGGTGGATCCGATGAACACTGAGAGGCAGGCGATCCGTCTCGGGCCGATGGCCCTCCGGCTCCTGGCGCGCCGCAGACGGTGGCTCCGGTGGCTCGCGGTGGCGCTCGCGGGTCTCACGGCCGCCTCCGCGATCTCGCACGCGCACCGCAGAGGCGCGGTTCGTCCGGTCGAGATGCCCACCGTCATCGTGCGGCATGCGCTTCCCGCCGGACGGCCGATCGGGTGGAGCGACGTCGCGCTTGAGACCCGCCAGGCGCCTGGCGCGACCTCGATCGTCCGCGTCGAAGACGCGGTCGGTCGCGTGCCGGTTCGCCCGCTCCGTGCCGGAGAGGCCGTGATGCCCGACGTCGCGGTATCGCCGCTGCGGTACTACGGCGTCGCGGCACGCGTGCCGCGCGGGATGCGGGCCGTCAATCTGGTCGTCCCATCCGCGGAGACGTTCGGGGGTGAGCTCGCACCGATGAGCCGCGTAGACCTCCTGGCCGCGTTTGAGCTGGGCCCGGAGCGCGCGGCGGCCACACTGCTGACTACCGGGATCGTCCTGCGGGTGCTGCGAGGGCGCGAGGCCGTCCCTCCGGCCGGCGGGCGTCTCGGCGCCGGTCTGACCACGGAGTTGGGTAGGCCGGGGACGGTGGTGGAGGTCGCAGTCGCGGTGCCCGAAGCGCGGGAGCGTGAGGTCGCGCTGGCCCAGGCCTTCGGCCGGATCTCGATTGCCGTCCATCCGCTCGCTGAGACGCCACCCCGCCCTGACGCTCCCGGCGTCGTGGACCTCCGCAGATACCTGGGGATACCCCCCACGGCGCCGGTTCCTGTCCCGCCTCCTCTCCCGCGAGGATGGCCTGCCGCGTCCCCCGGCCGCATGACACCGCTCGGTGCGGCGGGCCGGTCCGGCCGCGTCGGGGATGACGCTGGACAGACACCACGCTGGGCCGTGGAGGTCATCGAGGGCGCCGAGCGCTCCGTCGAGCAGGTTCCTCGCGCCGGCGGTTCAGGGGGGGTAGACAATTCGCCACCTGTGCCACCGGCGAGGATGCGGTAGCCGCATCATGCTGTTCCTCGCATCTCTGCTGGTCGCCATCGCCATCGGATTTGCCGGGCTCGCCGTGGACGTGCGCAACGGGTACGTCGTTCGCACGATGCTGCAGCATGCCGTCGACGACGGCGCCCTCTCGGCGCAGCGCTGGAGCGCTCAGGTGAGGGACACACCAGGTGGAGGATCTCCGGATGCCCTCTCCGGCGCCGTAGCGGAGGGGATGCGCGCCGTGCAGCGGGAGCTGCAGGCCAATGGCGTTGCCGGAATCTCGAGCGCCGGGGCAACGCTGACCGGGGGACGCCTGACGCTGGCTGCGCGGGCGCACGTTCGGACGTTCTTTCTCCCCCTGTTTGGCATCGGTTCCTGGCTCCCCGAGGCACAGGCGGATGCCGTGTTATGGGCACCTGGAATGAGCGCCCTTCCCGCCGTGTCGTCGCCAAGCGGGTCCGCACCGGCAGGTCCCTCGCAGATCGCTCCGATGGGAAGCGTGACCGGCCTCTCGGCGGGAGAGGGCGGCGGGGTGGCCGCGCCGGATTTTGGCACGGGGGCCGCACTATCCCCCGACAGCGCTGCGCCGCCAGGTGGCGCCTCGCCGGATCAGACAGGCGACGCGAATCCGTGCAACTGCGATGCGATCGCGGCCGGTGATCCCCAGGCTGCGAGAGAAGCGCTCGACAGAGTGGGCGCGACACCCGCCGATCCCGGCCCGTTTCAGGGTGACCTGACGTCGGCGATGGGCTTCGGCGAGATGCAGTCCGATGCCGCGGGTGCTGGTGGTGTCGCTGGTGCCGACGCTGCCGCTGGTGCCAGCGGCGCCGATGGCGCTGGCGGTGCCGACAGTGCTGCTGGGACCGACGGCGCCGGTGGTGCGGCCGACGGAGCCTGGTGACCGTGGCGGCCCCAGATCGCGGTGAAGCGCATATCGTCGTGTGGCACAATGAGCCCGCCGCGCGGGCGACCCTCGAGCGCGCCCTGGCGCCGGTGGGGCACGTCGAAAGCGTGGAGTCCCTGGTGCAGGCCGCGGAACTGCTGGCGTTCACCGCCGCAGACTGTCTGGTCGCCGGGGTGCCGCCCGACCACCGGACCCGCGCCGCGCTCGGCCGGATTGCCGCGGCGTATCCCGATACCAGGATCCTGGTCCTCGCTGAGACCCTCCCCTTTGAGATCGCCAGGGAGCTCATCCGCCTCGGCGTCCGTGACGTGCTGCCCCTGCCCGTAGATCCGGCCGGCTGTGCTGCAGCGGTCCGGGAGGCACTGGCCGACCGCGATCGAGGCACGGGCGCGCTGCGGGGCATGACGATCGCGGTCGCCTCGGGGAAGGGGGGCACCGGGTGCACCGCTCTCGCCGTGCACATGGCCGCGGTGCTGGCTTCGCGCGGCGTCTCAGTGCTCGTCGATGCCGACGCTCCGCCGTTCGGCTCGATCGCGGCCGCGGCCGATCTTGATCCCGGCGCGAGCGTCGCGGCGCTGCTGCGCCAGCGGCTCCCGATCGAACCACGCGTCCTCCGCCGCGCGGCCGTCCCCCACCCGGCCGGATTCTGCACTCTCCCGCTCTGGAGCGCGCCGGGAGATCCGCAGGAGGCGGAGGATGCGGTTCCCGCCGCGCTGGACGCCCTGGCGGCGGTGTTTCCGTTTGTCGTCGTGGACGTCGGACGGCCCGTGCTGGCGCCCCAACGACTGTTGCTTCGCAGGGCCGCGGTGGTCATCGCGGTCGCGACGCTGGACCTGCTCGCCTTGCGCAACCTCCGCCAGCTGGTTGATCTCGTCGCGGCGGAGGCCGGCGGCGGCGCGCGGGTCCTCACCGTCCTCAGCCGCTGTGATGGCGAGGAGTCCTTCACGGCCGATCAGGCGGCCGCCGCGTTCGGGCAGCCCTTTGCCGCCGTGCTGCCGCACGCGCCCGCGCTCAGACGGTGCCTGGACCGGGGCGACCTGATGCCCGCGTCCGAGCCCGAGCCGGCGTGGCTCCTGGCCGTGACCAGGCTGGCCCAGGAGATCGCGGCGCGCCGCCGGGACGATGTGCGGAGCGCGTTGGGCTCCGGATCGTGAGGTGAGCGGTGGCCGGACCCGTCGAACGCCGCCTCCTCCCGTCGGAGATCCGGACGGCGTTGCACGAGCGCCTTCTCGGCGACGTGGAGAGGCACGCGCTTGCGGGTCAGGACCGCGGGGTCGTCCGGGCCTACCTCGAGGACACGCTCGCGGGCTACCTCCGGGACTACCCCCATCTGTCCCAGGCAGATACCCGGCGCATCATCCGCGACCTGTGCGACGACATCGTCGGATTCGGGCCGCTCGAGACGCTCTTACAAGATGCGAGCATCACCGACATCATGGTCAACCGGTACGACCGGGTGTATGTGCAGCGCCACGGTGTCAAGGCCGAGACCGCGATCCGATTTCGAGATGAGGCCCACCTCCGCTACATCATCGGCCGGATCGCCGAGCAGGCCGGCCGCCGGATCGACGCCTCCAGTCCGATGGTCGACGCGCGGATGCCCCAGGGGTTCCGCGCCCATGCCGCCCTGCCGCCGGTGGCCGTGGACGGGCCGTGCCTCGCCATCCGGCTGTTTCCCCCGTCGCCGATCACGCTGGATATGCTCGTCGCCGGCGAGACGCTCAGCCCGGAGATGGCCGAGTACCTCGTGCTCGCGGTCAGACACCGGGCCAACATTCTGTTCACCGGCGGGACGGGCGCGGGAAAGACGAGCCTCATGAATGCGTGCGCCGCGTCCATTCCGGCCGGGGAGCGCGTGCTGACGATCGAGGAGGCCGCCGAGCTGCGCCTGCCGGTTGCCAACTGGATCCGGTGGGAGACGCGCCCGGCCAACGCCGAGGGGAAAGGAGAAATCACGCAGACGCGCCTGCTCCGGAACGCCCTGCGCCAGAATCCCGACCGCATCATCGTCGGCGAAGTGCGGGGTGGGGAGGCGCTCGACATGCTTCAGGCGATGAGCACCGGACACAGCGGAAGCATGAGCACGCTGCACGCCAACAGCCCGGTGCAGGCGCTTGACCGCCTGGAGGTGCTGGCCCGGTGGGACTCCGGCCTTCCCGGCGACGTCGTCCGCCGGCTCATCGGCGCGGCGATCGAAGCGATCGTGCACCTTGAGCGGCTGCCCTCCGGCCGCCGGGTGATCACCGAGATCATGGAGATCACCGATGCCGGCCGGGACGGTGGTGCGACGCAGACCGTCTTTCGCTTCCATCACCGCGATGGAGTCTTCACATGGTCCGGGGTCCCTCCCCGTCTGTGGGAGAAGATGCGGCGTCTTGGGCTCCCGCTCCCGGTCCTTGCGGAGCCGGACCCGGTGAGCCGGTGACCATCCGCGTCGTCCGAAGGCCGGCGGCAGACACGGGCGGCGCTGCGCCGCGGCGGGGAGACGGGTGAACACGACGGCGCTGGCATTCCTCGCCGCCCTGACGGCGTATCTCCTCGGCGAGTGGGGTGCCCGCGGCCGATCGGACCGGGCCGTGCAGCGTCTCGACCGCCACGTGGCCGGTCGGTCGGAGCGCCGGCGTCTGGACCGGAGCGCGCTCGCCCGACTTGACCAGAGGCTGGTCCGGGCGCACGTCATGGCCGCCCTCGAGCGCCGCCTCAGGGAGGCCGGCATTTCCCTGAGGGTGTCCGAGGCGCTCCTGGTCGCGGCCGCCGGCGCCGCGCTGCTCGGGTTTAACGCGGGCGCCGTGCGAGGCGTCGGGGCCGCGGCCGGCGCCCCGGGGCTGTGGCCGGTATTCGCATGGTGGGGGCG
>JAPVSX010000006.1:0-1845 GCA_047519495.1 Armatimonadota bacterium | reverse complement strand
CGCTGAACCCAAGATCGGCCAGGCGTTGCGCGGCGACCTTGTGCTCGAACACCGCCCGGATCCGGGCGAGGTCGGCCGTCCGATCGAACGTCGGAACCGGAACCGCCGCCTCCGAGGGCACGAACGACGCCCACGCCGCGCCGGGCCACGCCCCGACCGCGCCGATCACGATCAACGCCATGCTGAGGTACGCAATCAGGGACGATTTCGCCACACGGATCATTCGGATCATCGATTGCCCTCCCCCGCCGCCGGTCACACCTCGAGAATTTCGGTTTCCTTCTTGGCCAGGACCTCGTCGACCCGGCCGATGTACTGATCGGTGAGCCGCTGCACCTCCTCCTGCGCGGCGCGCTGCGCGTCCTCCGAAAGGCTCCCCTCCTTGTGCGCCTTCTTGAGCTCTTCGTTGACGTCCCGCCGGACGTTGCGCACCGAGACCTTCGCCTCCTCGCCCATTTTCTTGGAGAGCTTGACGTACTCCTTGCGCCGTTCCTCGGTCAGCGGCGGAACGCTCAACCGGATGATCTTCCCGTCGTTGGACGGCTGCAGCCCCAGGTTCGCCGCCTGGATCGCCTTCTCGATCTCCGGGATCTGCGTCGGCTCCCAGGGCTGGATGGTGATCAGCCGGCTCTCCGGCACCGAGAGGCTCGCCACCTGCTTGAGGGGCGTGGGCGTGCCGTAGTAATCCACGTGAATGCCGTCGAGCAGCGAGAGCGAGGCCCGGCCGGTCCGGATGCTCGCCAGATCCCGGCGCAGCCGGTCCATGACGTGCTCCATCCGCTCGCCCGCCTTGTGCTTTACGTCCATCGCCGCATCCTCACGCCCGCACCCGGTTCCCTTCCACCACCGTGCCGAGAGCTTCCCCGCACACGATGCGCTTGATGTTGTCCTTCTCCTTGAGATTAAACACGATGATCGGGAGGCGGTTCTCCATGCACAGGGTCACGGCCGTGCTGTCCATCACGGCGAGCCCCTTCTCGATCACGTCGAAAAACGTCAGGCGCGAGAACATCGTGGCGCCGCGGTCCTTCATCGGGTCGCGGTCGTAGACGCCGTCCACCTTGGTGCCCTTGAGGATGACCTCGGCGCCGATCTCCATCGCGCGCAGCGCGGCGGCGGTGTCGGTGGAGAAGTAGGGGTTGCCGGTCCCGCACGCGAGGATCACCACCCGCTTTTTCTCCAGGTGCCGGATCGCCTTGCGGCGGATGTAGGGCTCGGCCAGTTGGCGCATTTCGATGGCGGACTGCACGCGGGTGGGCACGCCCTGGGCCTCGAGCGCGCTCTGCAGCGCGAGCGCGTTCATCACCGTGGCCAGCATGCCCATGTAATCGGCGGAGGAACGCTCGATCCCGGTGGCGGCCGCGGCGAGCCCCCGGAAAATGTTCCCGCCGCCGATGACGATCGCCAGCTCGACGCCGAGCGCGTTGACCTCTCGGAGCTGATCCGCGATCCGTCCGACCACGACGGGGTCGATGCCGTACCCCAGCTCGCCCGCCAGGACCTCGCCGCTCAGCTTGAGGAGGATGCGATGATACTTGAGATCGGCCACTCGTCCCTCATCCCTGAGCGCGCCCCGCCCTCGACCACCGCGTTACGACTCGTCTTCTCCCAGGCGATACCGCACGAAGCGCCGCACCACGAGGCGCTCGCCGATCTTGGCGATCTTCTCCGTGAGCAACGCGCCGACCGTGAGGCTGGGATCCTTGATGAACGGCTGCTCCAGCAGGGCGATCTCGGCGCAGAACTTTTCGACCCGGCCGTCCACGATCTGCGCGACCACCTTGTCCGGCTTCCCCGACTGCCTGGCCTCCGCGGTGTACTGCTCGCGGGCCTTGGCGATCAGGT
>JAPVSX010000005.1:0-6594 GCA_047519495.1 Armatimonadota bacterium | reverse complement strand
GGTGCCTCGGGAACTGCTCCGCCCACGCGCTCAGGCACCGAGGCCCGCCAGGTACCGCTCCAGGGTGTCGCGCCTCGCTTCCAGTTCTTGCTCCCGCGCTCGATCCGCCGCTACCACTTCCTTCGGCGCTTTCTCAAGAAATTCTGGACTGCGCAGCCTCTCGGTCAGACGGGTGAGGTCTTTGCCGACCGCCGCAAGATCTCGCCGAAGGCGCTCGGCAACCAGCCTCTGAGCCTCAACTGAATCCAGGTGAATCGCGATGTCGGCTTCACGCCAGGGCACGGAAATCAACGCGCCAGCCTGCCGGCGCTCCTCGGCGTGCGTGATTGCAAGCGCCGTGGGATGATGCAAGCGAGCCAACGTAACAAGATAGGGGTGAATATCGTCCAGAAACTTACGCAAGTTCGTGTTGGCGTGAGGAACAAACAGGGTGACGGATATTGGCTTGGCAGCCATTCCGATTTCAGTACGCAAGCCGCGGATCTTGTGGATGAGGTCAACAACAGCGTCCATCTGAGCCTCTGCATCCGAGTCGATCAGGTCCTGCTGCCAGCTCAGACGCGCACGCGCGCCATCAGGCACAGGCCAAGGAGCACGCATAATGGTCTCGCCGTCGTGCGGGAGCGCCTGCCAGATCTCCTCAGTGATCGAGGGCATGATTGGATGCAGCAGCACCATCGTCTGGGACAAAGCCCACGCCAGCACGTGCGGCGTCCGCGGGCGCGACATTGACCCGAGCCCACCCAGATCGGCCTTGGCCATTTCGAGGTACCAGTCGCAAAACTCGCTCCAGATGAACCCATAGAGTGATTGGCAGGCCTCTCGAAACTCAAAGCGCTCCAATGCGTCGGAAACGCTCACCGCCGTTCGAGCGAACCGGCTCCGAATCCACCGGTCCGCCAGCGTGAGGCCTTCTGTTGTGGGCGCGTCGGTCGACCGGACCGGATGGTCGCTGAGCGTGATTCGCACGAACCGCGCCGCGTTCCAGATCTTGTTGGCGAAGTTTCGGGTGTCCTCGACCATCTTCTCGCCGAACCGCAGGTCCTGCTCGCCGGTGCACCGGTTGATGAGGGCGAACCGGAGGGAGTCGGCGCCGTACCGGTCCACCAGGTCGAGCGGGTCGATGCCGGTGCCCAGGCTCTTGCTCATCCGCTTGCCCTCGATGTTCAAGACCGTGGGGTTGATGTACACGTCGCGGAACGGCACCTCCTCCCGGAACTCGAGCCCGAACATGATCATCCGGGCCACCCAGAGGAAGATGATGTCGCGGGCGGTCACGAGCGCGCGGGTCGGGTAGAAGTACGCGAGGTCCGGCGTCTCCTGCGGCCAGCCGAGGGTCGCGATCGGCCACAGCGCCGAGCTGAACCAGGTGTCCAGGATGTCCGGATCCTGCGCCACCTCGCGCCCGCCGCAGTTCGGACACCGCGCCGGCGCTTCCACGCTCGCGATCATCTCCCCGCATGCGCAGGACCATACCGGGATCCGGTGGCCCCACCAGAGCTGGCGGCTGATGTTCCAGTCCCGGATCTGCTCCATCCAGTCCATGTAGACCTTCGTCCACCGCTCCGGGTGGAACCGCACCCGTCCCTCGCGCACCGCCTGGATCGCCGGGGCCGCGAGCTCCTTCATCCGGCAGAACCACTGCTCGGAGAGGTACGGCTCGATCACCGTCTGGCAGCGGTCGCACCGGCCGATGCTGGTCGTGTACGCCTCCTCGCGCTCCAGCGCGCCGGCCGCGCGCAGGTCGTCCACGATCCGGCGGCGGCCCTCGAACCGGTCGAGGCCCTGATACCGTGTCCCACCGAGGTCCGTGATCCGCCCGTACTTGTCGAGGCAGATCAGCACCGGGAGGCCATGGTCCGCGCCGATCTCGTTGTCCAGGGGATCGTGCCCGGGCGTGATCTTGAGCGCGCCGGTGCCGAACCCGCGCTCCACCCGCCGGTCCGCGATCACCGGCACCGCCCGGTGGACGACCGGCACGACGACGCGCGTCCCCACCAGACGGCGGTACCGCTGATCGTCCGGATGCACCGCCACCGCGACGTCGGCCAGAATCGTCTCAGGGCGCTGGGTCGCGATCACAACGCCGTCTCCGCCGTTCTCCCCGCGGTAGCGGAGGTAGTAAAGCGCGCGCTTCTCCTCCGCGTGCTCCACCTCGAGGTCGGAGATGCTGGTCTGGTCTCGGACGCACCAGTTGATCATCCGCGTGCCCTTGTAGATGAGGCCCTTCCGGTAGAGGCGGACGAAGCACTCCTGCACAGCCGCGTCGTAGGCCGGATCCATCGTGAACACCGTCCGGTCCCAGTCGCACGAGCACCCCAGGCGCCGGAGCTGGTCCAGGATCCGCCCGCCGATCTGCTCCTTCCACTTCCAGGTCTCTTCCAGGAACCGCTCGCGCCCCAGGTCGAACCGGGTGAGGCCCTGCTGCGCGAGGCGGCGCTCCATGACGACGTGCACGGCGATGCTCGCATGGTCGAGGCCTGGCTGCCACATCGCGTTGAGCCCCCGCATGCGGCTCCACCGGATCAGGCAGTCCTGGAGGCCGTTGTTGAGGGCGTGGCCCATGTGCAGCTCGCCGGTCACGTTCGGCAGCGGCATCATGATGACGTAGGGCCGGCGCGAGGGATCGGGGGCGGCGTGGAAGTATCCGCGCGCCTCCCAGACCGCGTACCACCGCCGCTCGGTCTCCGCAGGGTCGTAGGTCTTTGGCAGTTCGTTCACGGCGTTCCTCCCGCAGCGAGGGCCTGTCCTCCCTGCCCGCGTCCCTGAAGCACCGTCCGCAAACAATGCGCCGCTCCGCCCAAAGGGCGGAGCGGCGCTCCGCGGTACCACCTTCGTTCCAGCCGGATCGGTTGCTCGAAAGATCCGGCCGGCGCTTTCACGCTCTCACGGGCGCTCCCGCACGGGCCTCCGGCGCGACTCGGCGCGCGCCCGACCCGTGGCACTCCGGGGCGACGTTCGACCCGCCCGCGGCCCGGGGAGCTTTCACCAGATCCTCCCCTCGCTTCCGGCGCGGCCGCGCTCCGTACGCCGCGCGCACGGAGCCGGCGGGCCTACTCCTCCCCATCACGGCGCTTGCTGTTGCGCGTATTATAGCAGCGCCGCACGCGCACTGACAAGACCCGCTTGCGGATGGTCGCGGAGGGTCGGAGGGTTCACCCGCGCGTCGTGGAATCCTCTCGACATGACTCCACCGGCCGCAGTCGACATCGTCGTCCCTGTGTATAACGAGGCCCACGTCCTGGCCGCGAGCGTGCGCGCGATCGTCGAATACCTCGCCCGGGCGTGCCCGTTCGACTGGCGTGTCACCATCGCCGACAACGGTTCCGCGGACGAGACGCCGGCGGTCGCGCGGGACCTCGCCCGGAGAGACCCGCGGATTCGGTCGCTCCGCATCGAGGCGCGGGGCCGCGGCATCGCCCTCAAGCACGCGTGGAGCACGTCTGACGCCGAGATCCACGTCTACATGGACGCGGACCTCTCGACCGGCCTCGACGCGCTGGGCCCCCTGCTGGCGCAGGTGGCCGAGGGGTACGACATCGCCGTCGGCTCGCGCCACCTGCCCCGCGCTGCGCTGACCCGCGGCCTCCGGCGCGACGTCCTGTCGCGCGCCTACAACCTCCTCCTGCGGCTCGTGTTCCGCACCGCGCGTACGGACGCGCAGTGCGGGTTCAAGGCCGTGAGCCACCGCGTCGTCACCGACCTCGTGCCCCTCGTCCAGAGCGACGGCTGGTTTTTCGACACGGAGCTGCTGCTGCTGGCCGAGCGCGCCGGCTACCGGATCGCCGAGGTGCCCGTGCGTTGGGTCGAGGACCGGGACAGCCGGGTCCGGATCCTCCACACGGTGGGGGAGTATCTGCGGGAGGTCTGGCGCCTCCGCCGGACCCTCGCGCGTGTCACCGCGGCCGGTGCCGCCGCGGACGACCGGCAGCCGACCACGCGACGACCCGGCGTGGGGTGATCCGGAGCACCGGGCGGTCCTCCAGGCGCATCGCGCGGTACTGCGGATACTTGCGCCGGAGGCGGGCCACCGCGGCCGCGTGCTCCCTTTTCCCGGGCCCGACGGCCGCCGCCGTGCCCAGCACCAGGACGTACCAGAGACGACGCCACTCCTCGGCGTAGTGATCCACGACGAGCGCTACGCGGGGATTGACCTCGATGTTGCGGACGCGCCTGAGACGGCGGGGCGCGACGCGCTTCGGCTTTTCGTCCACGGCGGTGTAGATCGAACGCCCGTCGAACGCAAAGCAGACGGGGATCACGTGAGGCCGGCCACCCCGGTCGGCGGTGGCCAGGCGCGCGACGCGGGCCCGGCGCAGCAGGCGGTCGGTCGAAAGCCGTCGCGGCATCCTCGGTCCTCCCGGGGCGTTGGGGGTGCCCGCGCGTGACAGTTCTCCACACGGAGGGACCGGCCTCCTTCACGCAGTAGAGCCATTCTCATGAGCCTCGACCTGTTCCACCCCTTGATCGCCCGCTGGTTCACCGAACGCTTCCGGGAGCCGACCCCGCCGCAGGCCGCCGGCTGGGCGGCGATCGCGCGCGGGGAGCATACCCTGATCGCCGCCCCCACGGGATCCGGCAAGACGCTGGCGGCGTTTCTCTGGTCGCTCAACACCCTCGTCCGCGCGGCGTCGGCCCCCCGCTTCGCCGATGAAACGGCGGTCGTGTACGTCTCGCCGCTCCGGGCGCTCGGGAACGACATCCAGGTGAACCTGGCCGGGCCGCTCGCGGAGATCCGCCGGCTCGCCGCGTCGGAGGGCCGCCCGCTGCCGGAGATCCGCGTGGCCGTGCGGTCGGGCGACACCCCGGCCCGCGACCGCGTGCGGATGACGCGGCGGCCGCCGCACATCCTGATCACGACGCCCGAGTCGCTGTACATCCTGCTCACCGCCGAGCGCAGCCGGGCGTTCCTCTCGGCCGTCCGCACCGTGATCGTGGACGAGATCCACGCGATCGCGGGCGACAAGCGGGGCGCGCACCTGGCGCTCTCGCTTGAGCGGCTCGACCGCCTGACGGGGCGGCGCTGCCAGCGGATCGGGCTCAGCGCGACCCAGAAGCCGATCGAGGAGATCGCCCGCCTCCTGACCGGGACGCCTGAGCGCCCCCCGGCCGGGAGCCGCGGCATCGCCCGCTGCACGATCGTGGACACCGGTCACCGCCGCCCCTGGGAGCTCTCAATCGAGGTCCCGGGGCCGCCCCGCGGGCCGATCGCGACGCACGCGCTGTGGGACGCGCTGTACGATCGGATCGCCGGGCTGGTCCGGTCGCACCGGACGACGCTGGTCTTCGTCAATACCCGCCGGCTCGTGGAGCGCGTGGCGCACCACCTGACCCAGCGGCTCGGTGAGGGTCGGGTGGCTGCGCACCACGGCAGCCTGGCCCGCCACCTGCGGCTGGATGCGGAGCAGCGGCTGAAGTCGGGCCGCGTCCCTGTGGTCGTCGCCACGGCGTCGCTCGAGCTCGGCATCGACATCGGGCACGTCGACCTGGTCTGCCACGTCGGCGCCCCGCGTGCGCTTGCCACGCTCCTGCAGCGCGTGGGGCGCTCCGGGCACTGGGTGGGCAGCGTTCCCACCGGCGTCCTGTTCCCGCTGACGCGCGACGAACTGGTCCAGTGCGCCGCCGCGGTCCGCGCGGTGCGGGCGGGCGAGCTCGACGGCGTCGTCCTGCCGGAGGCGCCGCTCGACGTGCTGGCCCAGCAGCTCGTCGCCGCGGCGGCCGTGGAGGAGGTCGCCGGGGACGCGCTCTTCGCCCTCGCCCGCCGGGCGTCTCCGTACCGGGGGCTCAGCCGCGGTGAGTTCGACCAGGTCGTCGAGATGCTGTCGGAGGGCATCGCCCGCCGGTTCGGCCGGACGACGGCCCTCGTCCACCGGGACCGCGTCCGCGGCCTGCTGCGCGGGCGGCGGGGGGCGCGCCTGGCGGCGATCACCTCGGGCGGCGCGATCCCCGACACCGCCGATTACGAGGTCGTCCAGGATCCCCAGGGCACGGTCGTCGGCAGCGTGAACGAGGACTTCGCGGTCGAGAGCATGGCCGGCGACATCTTCCTCCTCGGCAACGCGTCGTGGCGGATCCGCCGGGTCGAGACGGGGCGGGTACGGGTTGAGGATGCCCACGGCGCCCCGCCCTCGGTCCCGTTCTGGCTCGGAGAGGCGCCGGCCCGGACCCCGGAGCTCTCCGCCGCCGTGTCCGCCCTGCGCGGCGAGGTCGCCGCCCGGCTGGAGGGAGACCGCGCCGGCTGCCACGCCTGGCTGCGCGCCGAGACCGGCGTCGACGACGAGGGAGCCATCCAGCTCGCCGGCTACATCGCCGAGACCCAGGCCGCGCTCGGGTGCGTCCCCTCGCAGCAGGCGATCGTCGCCGAGCGGTTCTTCGACGAGGCAGGGGGCATGCAGGTCGTGCTCCACACGCCGTTCGGCGGCCGGATCAACCGGGCGTGGGGACTCGCCCTGCGAAAGCGGTTTTGCCTGACGTTCGACTTCGAGCTCCAGGCCGCGGCCACCGACGACGGGATCGTCCTGTCGCTCGGGCAGCAGCACAGCTTCCCGCTCGACAGCATCTTCGCGTTTCTCCGGACCGGCACGGTCGCCGACG
>JAPVSX010000004.1:0-11859 GCA_047519495.1 Armatimonadota bacterium | reverse complement strand
TTGAACCAGGTCGAAGATGCTCTGGACCGGCTATTGGCAGCGGTGAGTCCCCTGCCCGTGGAGACCGTCCCGGTCGGGGAGGCCCTCGGCCGCGTGTCGGCCGAGGACGTGCGGGCGCCGCAGCCGGTTCCGCACTTCCGCAGGCCAGCTATGGATGGCTATATCTGCCACGATGCCGACATCCGCGACGCCTCCCCGGAACGCCCGGCCTCTTTGCGCATCACCCGCACGGTGCAGATGGGGGAGGCGCCGGGGATCGGTCCCGAGCGGGGGGAAGCCTGGGCGGTCACGACCGGCGGGCCGATGCCTCTTAAGGGCGACCGAGTGCTGCCCGTTGAGGCCGTGCGGCGGATGGGCGACCGGTTGAGCGTCACGCGGCCGGGGGAAGGGAAGACAAATGTCGCGGCGCCAGGCGAGGACATCCGCCAGGGCGCCGCGCTCGTCAGCGCCGGCGAGGTGATACGCCCACCGATGGCAGGGGCGCTGGCCGCATGCGGGATTCCCGGGGTAAAGGTCTACGGGCGCCCCCGTGCCGCGCTGCTCGCGACCGGCAGCGAACTGGTCGAGCTGTCGGCGGAAGAACCCCCACTTCCCCCCGGACGCGTCTACAACAGCAATTCCGTGGCCCTCAAGGGAGCGTTGAGTGAGATCGGCTGCGCCGTGGACTACAAGGGCATCGTCTCCGACCGCCCGGAAGACCTGCGCGAGACGTTTGCGGCGCTCAGATGCGGGTACGACGTCGTGCTTTCGACAGGCGGGGTCTCGGTCGGCCGCTCCGATGCGGTCCACCGGACGTGGCTCGACCTCGGCGTGCAGCGCATCGTCGGGCGGGTCGATCTCAAACCCGGGGGTCCGTTCTTTGCCGGCCGGCTCGACAGCACATGGATGATCGGGCTCTCGGGGACGCCGGTTGCGTGTCTCGCGGCGTTCCACCTCCTCGTCCGACCATTCCTCCGTCGCCTGGAGGGACGGCGCCACATCGTCCGCCCGATTCGGGTGGGCTGGCTGGCCGCTGCGTTTCCGCGGCCGTCCGGCACGCTGCGCGCGCTGTGGGCCCGCGTCGATGAGAAGGAGCCGGGACCGCCGCGCGTGGAGGTGCTGACCGGAAAGCCGGCGGGGACCATGGCATCGCTGCTCCCCGCCAACGCGCTCGCGCTGGTGCCCCCGGGAACGCCCCCGCTGCCCGCCGGGTCTCGGGTGTCTGTGCTGATGCTCGACCACGACGAGGAGGGGGATCGGCTGGTCATCCGGCGGCCCACGCCGGCCCCCCTGGCGATCGGTGTCGTGGGAGCGTCCGGAGCCGGCAAGACGACGGTCATCGCGGGCCTGATCCGCCACCTGTCCAAGGAGGGCCTGCGCGCGGCGGCCGTGAAGCATGCGGCCCACGGATTCGATCTGGACCGCCCCGACAGCGATAGCGCCCGGATGTCTCAGGCGGGAGCGGACATCGTCGTCCTGGCGGGACCCCACGAAACCGCGTTGCGGATTGCCGCGTCCATCGACGACGGGGCACGGCTCGCCTGCCTGGCGGCGGACATCGGCGAGCGGATCTGGGGAGCGGCCCCAGACCTCGTTCTCGTCGAGGGGTTCCGGCACTCCGACCGGCCGGTCATCCAGATCGGCCGGGAAAAACCGGGGACGGCTGCCGGGGAGATCTGGGCGCACGTCCCCGCAGTGACGGACCTGGGGCCGGAGGCGCTCCAGGCCGAGCTCCGGCGACTCGCCGAGATCGTCCTCGCCCACCTCGCCCGGGTCGCGGCGTCTCCGCGGCGCCGGCACTGAACGACCGTGCGGAGCGCGCTGCTCTGTAGGTTCTTCCTTCGTCGACGTTGCAAGATTGAGCATCGGCTTCCCAGCGTGATCTCCGCGCACTGCACTCCGTTGACGCTCTCCAGAGGGCGATGCTACGATATGTCCGGAGCCCACCTATGGTCATTCCTCTAAAGCGCATCGAGCTCTCGGGCAAGGATCCCGCGGCCAAAGCGACGCGCACCAGCACGGCGCGGCGGCGCGTCGCGCAAGTGCAGGGGACACAGTCCCAGTGGCGCGACGACGTGCTCGCCGTCGAGGAGCCTCTGGAGATCCGCCTCTATCCTCCCGGGGAGGAGCCCTTCCTCCAGATCTCGGTCACGATGCGAACCCCCGGGCACGACTTCGAGCTGGCGGCGGGGTTTCTCCATACGGAGGGGATCCTCGACAGCGCCGAACAGGTGCGCGCCATCAGCTATTGCACGGACCCGTCCCTCGACGGCGAACAGCAGTACAACATCGTGAACGTCTTTCTCCGGCCCGGCGTGTCGTTCGACCGAGCGCGGCTCCGGCGAAACTTCTACACCACGTCCAGCTGCGGCGTGTGCGGGAAGGCCTCGATTGAGGCGATCCACGTGCGGGGAATCTGCCCGATCGTGAACGATGCGTTTGCCGTCGACGCCGAGATCTTCGCCCGCCTGGGAGACGGCCTCCGTCACTCGCAGTCCATCTTCGAGAAGACCGGCGGCCTGCATGCGTCCGGGCTCTTCGACGGGGAGGGACGGCTGCTCGCCATCCGCGAGGACGTCGGGCGCCACAACGCCGTGGACAAACTCGTCGGGTATGCCTTTCTCGAGGGGAAGCTCCCCCTCCGCCGCCGCGTGCTCATGGTGAGCGGCCGCGCGAGCTTCGAGATCATGCAGAAAGCCGCCGCCGCCGGCATCCCGGTCGTCGCGGCGGTCTCGGCGCCCTCGAGCCTGGCCTGCGATGTGGCCCGGGCGTTCGGCATGACGCTGGTCGGATTCATGCGCGCCGGCCGGTTCAACATCTATGCGGGCCCCCAGCGGATCCGGATCGCCGGGCAGCGGGCAGGACGTCAGTCCTGACGCCTAAGAGCGGGAGCCGTGGTGGTCGATGGCCGCTGGCGTTGAGCCGGCTCCGCGCATCAGCGCCGGACCAAAGAGGCGCGCGAGCAGGTAGGCGGCAAAACTGAAGCCGGAGACGAAGAAGCTCACCGGCCAGGAGGTATACACGGCGCAGGCAAGACCCCCCAGGGTCGACGCCAGCGCGATCAGCACGCTATATGCCAGGGCGAGCCCGGGATGCGCCGTGAGGCGCTGCGCCGCTCCGGCCGGAACAATGAGCAACGTCAGGATCAGGAGAACGCCCACCACCTGCACGGCCTCAGCCACAGCGAGGGCCAGGATGAGGAGGAACACGGTCGAGAGCAACCGGACGGGTACTCCGCGCGCCTCGGCGACATCGGGATCGATGCTGGCGAAGCGCAACGGCCGGGAGATGGCCGCCAGCGCAAGCAGGGCAACCACGCCGATGACGGCCGAGCGCACCACGTCCTGCCGGCTGACCGCCAGGATGGACCCAAAGAGGATGCTGTAGGCCTCGGTCGCATAGCGTGGCGATAGGGTCAAAAAGAGGACACCGAGGCCGATCCCGAAAGCCAGCACGCTGCCGATGGCGACGTCTCGCTCCCGCAGGCGCACCCCCAGCAGACCGATCGCCAGGGCGGCGGCAAACGTGGCCGCGAGCAAACCGACCGCGGGCGGCAGACCGGCGACGACGGCCCCGGTGGCTCCGGTGAACCCGACTTCCGCCAATCCATGCACGGCAAACGACATGTTCCGAGCCGTGACGATCACTCCCACGCACCCGGCGAGAATCGCGGTAATGACGCCGGCCAACACCGCCTGCTGCACGAAGGCGTAGTGCCACAGCGAGCTCATCGATGTGCCACCGGATGGGCAGGCAGCGGCTCGTGGCCGCCGAGTTCGGCGCCCAGCACGACCACCCGTCCATGCACACGCAGCACCTCAACCGGCGAGCCGTACAGGTGGCTCAGAATATCGGCTGTCAGCACCTCATGAGCTGTGCCGACAGCCCAGCGGCCGCCGGCCAGCAAGAGGACCCGATCGACCGCCCCCAGAAGCGGATTGATATCGTGCGCGACGAAGATCACGGTCGCCCCGCGGCGACGGTTCCACTCTGCGATGAGCTCCACGATCGCCTGCTGAGCGGTGAGGTCCAGGCTGAGCAGCGGCTCGTCGCAGAGCAGGATCTCCGGATCCCCAACAAGCGCCTGGGCAATGCGGAGCCGCTGCTGTTCCCCACCGGACAGACGCCCGATCGGCGAGTCCGCGAACCGTTCCGCCCCGACCAGCCGGAGTATGTCATCGACCCGCTGCCGGGTATCCCGCCTCGGCAGTGAAAATCCCCACCGGTGCCCGTCCAGGCCGAACGTCACGAGATCCCGCGCCCGGATCGGCAGGTCGGGGTCGAACGCCCGCTGCTGCGGGACGTAGCCGATCGCCGCATCGCCACGGCGCGGGGCGCGCCCGCGGACCTGCACCTGCCCGTGACTCAAGGCCTGCAGCCCCAGCAGTACACGGAGGAGCGAGGTCTTGCCGGCCCCGTTCGGGCCGAGGACGGCGAGAAACTCACCGCGCGGCACCCTGAGTGATACGTCCTCCCACAGCACTCGGCCGCCGAGGAGCAGGGATGCGTGGTCGAGGCGGACGGCCAAAGATTCCGACATCACTTCCCCTGACCGAGAGCGCCGTCCAGCGCCGCAAGCTGCCCCAACATCCACTGCTGATACGATTTGCCGGGCGGCTCGGTCTCCGACACGCCGACGACGGGAATGCCCACGTGCCTGGCGAGCTGCTGCATCCTCGTCGTGATGGGCGAGAGCGTCTGCGTGTTGTACAGGAGCACCCTGACCCGGCGCTTCCGGAGCAGATCCTCCATCTGGGCCATGGCCGCCGCGGGCGGGTCCCGGCCTTCCTCGATCGCCCTCTGGAACGCCATCGGCGTGAGCACATTGAGCCCGATCGTCTGCGCCATGTAGTTGAACACCGGCTCCGTCACGGCGACCGGCGCACCGGTGTGCTGCCCCTTGAGGGCGGCGATCTTCTGGGTCAACGGGCGCAGCGAGACCTGGAAGACCCGATACCGGTCCCGGTAGGACGCCGCGCTCCCGGGATCATTCTGGATGAGGAACTCGACGACCGCCTGCGCCAGCTTGGGCATGGTCGCGGGCTCATACCAGAGGTGCGGGTTGTCGCCCTTCCGATGCCCGGTGAGGTTGGCGACCACGATGAGCTTGCGTCGCGGGCTGGGGGATGCGGCCATGAGGCGGTCCATGAACGTATCATAACCGAGGCCGTTCTGGATAACGAGGCGGGCATTCGCCACGGCGGCCGCATCTCTGGCGTTGGTCTCGTACTCATGCGGGTCGACGCTGGGATTGCTGAGGATGTTGGTGATCGAGACGCGGTCCCCGGCGATCTGCCCAACGATGTCGCCGTAGAAGTTCTCGGCGGCGACGACCACGATGCGAGACGGGGGGGCCGCCGGCGCAGACGCCACCAGCAGCAGGCACGCCAGTCCGGCCACGACAGCGGCCGCGGCCAGCGTCGCGCGCTTTGTCACCACAGCGAGCTTCAACCTGCCTCCTGGCAAGTCCGACATAGCCCAAACAGGTCCAGGCGGTGGCCGGTCACGAGAAAGTCGCTGCCTGCGAGCCGCACGCCCTCCAGCGGTCCCAGCAGACACGCGTCCATCGCCTCCACCGCCCCGCAGCGCTGGCAGATGACGTGATCGTGATGACGATCGGCAAGGCCGAAATAGGCGGTCCCATTCATATCGACCTGCTCGACCACGCCGACCGCGTGCAGACGGGCCAGTGTCCGATACACGGTCACGAGACCGAGGTCGCTGCAGAGCGTCTGCGCCTGCTCCCAGATCGCCTGGCAGGACGCCAGGTGGCTCCCCCTGGCGAGCGCCTGGAGAATGGCCAGCCGCTGCGGCGTGACTCGGCATTTGGCTCCCCGGAGCACCGCAATATCGTGGGGGGTCGCTCGTTGAAATCTATTTTCAGCCATGGCCAGATGGTATGAGCAGATCTGCTGACTGTCAATATCAACAGGGCTTATCAATGATAATGATTTCTATCAAGTGCGATACTATCATAGCCGGACGGCGGCGACCCGACCAGATATAATAACCCACGAAGGCCTAAGTACCAGCACTCGAGCGGGGCCGTAGCGCGCCCCATAGTAGCCGAACCTATCATAGCTGGTCACGAGTTTCCGATGCGGGGGCGGGAGCGTGGGTTCGCAGGTTCGCAGGGGAGGCGGATCTACGGGGATTGACCCGCGCAGTATAATAGGTACCGTGATTTTCTTACCGGAGGTGAGGTCATGACCCGGAAGGTGGCGGCACGCGGGCGGAAGACGGTTGCAGGGCGCTCCGGCAGGACGGCAAGGCTGTCGTCCGCCAGGGCCACGTCCCGCGCGGCCAGCCGGACAGGGAAGAAGACGGCGAGCGCCCGCGCGACGCACCCGGTGGCCGGAGTGCTCGAACGGCAGAGCGCGCCGGCGCGCAGAGCCGGGGTCCGCGCGCCCGTGCGTGAGGCAGCGCCGGATGAGAGCCGCATCGACCAGATCCGGACCGCCCATGTTGAGGATGACGAAGACCTGGACTGGCTCAAAGAAGACGAGGACCCCCGCAGCCAGATCGTCGAGGGCGACGACGAGTGGGAACCGAACCACGAAGAGGAGTGGTAGGCTTTGCTACTGCCGGCCGCCGGGCGGGGGTGACTCGCCCGGGGGCCGGTCGCCCTCCAGGGCCCGCCTGAGCCGCTTCAGATCTTCCGGAGTATCGACGTCCCACGACGCCATCCCCGGCCCCAGATCCACCTCCGCCATCTGCTCCGGGTGCCGCCGCATCAGATGGCGTCCTCCAACATCCCCGGTGAGGCCGGCCGCCTCCGCGAAGAGGGACCGGGCGATCAGGGTCGGCGCCCCCACCACCGTTCCGTAGCGGGACGCGACGATCGGCTTCCCCGTGGCCCGATACGTCTCAATCAGCGCGTTGATGGCATTCCCGTCGAGACAGGCTTGATCCCCCAGCAGGACGACCGCGGCCTCGCACTCGAATGGAAGCGCCGCGATGCCGGCGGCGAGCGAGGTGCCCATCCCCTCCCGGAACCTCGGGTTCAAGACCGTCCGCGCTCCCGCGGCGGCGGCTTCCCGGCCGACCCGCTCCGCCTGCTCGCCGAGCACGACGAGGACATCGTCACACCGGGACGCCCTGGCGGCGTCGATGACGCGCGCGAGCAGGGTCTGCCCGCCGACCTCCAGGAGGAGCTTGGGCACGCCCATCCGGACCGACCGGCCGGCCGCCAGGACGACGGCCGTGATCACGCCCGGAAAGGCCCGGGGCTGGCGGCTGCCGTCAGTCCTGGCATGCGAGCACGTTCGGCCCGGCGGCCGACGCCGTGCCCGACGCCCGCGCGGTCCGGTCCGGCGGCTGCGTGGTCGCGTGGATCGGTCCCCGCCGGTCGCGCAGCGAGCTGACGCTCCGCCCGTTCCGCACGGCGAGGATCTCCGCGAGAATGCTCACGGCGATCTCCTCGGGCGACTCGGCGCCGAGGTCCAATCCGACCGGGCCGTAGAGGCGGGCCCGCTGCGCGTCGGTGAGGGAGACGCGGTCCTTCGCGAGGTCGCCGAGCAGCCGCTCGGTCCGCGCCCGCGGCCCGAGCAGCCCGATGTAGCGCGCGGGGGTGCCGAGGAGCCCGCGCAGGAGGTTCAGGTCGTGCAGGAAGTTGTGCGTCATCAGGATCGCAAACGTGTGGCGGTCGATGCGCACCTTCTGCGCCATCTCGCGGTCCTCGGCGAGCACGACCTCGTCGGCCCAGGGGAACCGCTCCCGGGTCGCGTACGCCGGCCGGCTGTCGGCCACCGACACCCACCACCCCAGCTCGTGCGCCAGGCGGACGAGCGGCAGCGCGTCGTGCCCCGCGCCGCACACCAGAAGCGGCAGCGGCGGGGCGACGACCTCGACGAACACCTCTCCCTGCCCCCCGGGCAGATCGACGGGCAGGACCGCCGACCGTCCGGCGGCGATCTGGCTTTGGGCCGCCGCCGCGATCCGGGCGTCGAGCCCACGTTCGCCGAAGGAGCCCCGCACCTGGCCTGCCTCCGGCACGAAGATCCGGGCGCCTGGGAGGATGCGTCCGGCCGGCGCAGTGATCACGGTCGCCAGGGCCACGGTGCGCCGGCGCTCGATTGGGTCCTGCAGCAGCGTGACGAGGTCGGGCCCGGCCCCGTCGGAGGTGGCCTCGACAAACACGTCGATCGCGCCGTTGCAGCCCAGCCCGAGCCCCCACACCGCGTCATCGTCGGACGTCAGGTCGTAGCTCTGGAGGCGCGGGCGCCCGGTCTGGATGACTTCGCGCGCCACCTCGGCGACGTCCCCTTCCAGGCAGCCGCCGCTGATCGACCCCAGCGTCCGGCCGTCTGCCCGGATCAGCAGGCGCGCGCCCTCCCGCCGGTAGGTAGATCCGCGCACGCGGACGACGGTCGCGATCGCCGCGGGCTCCCCGCTGGCGCGGAGGTCGGCCAGCGCGCTCAAGATGTCTCGCAGCTCTCTCATCGGTTCTCTCCCCCAACCCGGTCGCGTGCCGGCCCTGCCGGACGTATTGGCTCACGGGCGTTTTGGCTCACGCCGTAGGCCCGGCCCTGGCGGCGCGGCTCGCGCAGATACCGCTCCAGGTCCCGCAGGCTCCGGATGTTGTGCGCCGAGGCAAAGACGTCCACGAACGGCAGCGCGGCGCTCATGCCCTGGGTCACGGGCTCATAGCCGGGGCTGCCGAGGAGCGGGTTCAGCCAGATCACCTTGCCCGCCCGGGCGTGCAGCGCGCGCATCGCCGAGACCAGCACGTCCAGGTCGCCGGTGTCCCAGCCGTCGCTGCAGATCATCACGATCGTCCGCGGATTCACGAGCCGCCGCCCGTACGTTTCGTTGAATGCGCGGAGGCTCGCGCCGATCTTCGTCCCGCCCGACCAGTCGGGGACCCGCCGGGACGCCTCCAGGAGGGCCTGCCGGATGTCCCGGTGCTCCAGCGCGTCGGTCACGCGCGTGAGGGAGGTGCTGAACAGGAACGACTCGACGCGGCCCAGCGTCCCCTGCAGCGCGTAGATGAACTGGACGAGAAACCGGCTGTAGATGTCCATGGAGCCGCTGACGTCGCAGAGCAGCACCAGCTTGGCCTTCCGGATCTTGCGCCGCCGCCAGACGAGCGCCGCGGCGTCTCCCCCGTACTGGAGGCTGCGCCGCATCGTCCGCCGGAGGTCCACGAGCGAGCCCCGCCGCGCGGGCCGCATCCGCCGGGAGAGGCGGGTCGCGATCCGCCGGGCGATTAACAGGATCAGGTCCGAGATCGCGTCGAGGTCGTCGGCGGAAAACGTGCTGAAGTCCTTCCGGGCCCTGACCTCGGTCGGGCTGTACGCGGGGACGGACCGCTCGTCGTCCTCCGGCGCCCCCTCGCCCGACCACTCGGTTACGCTCAGCTCGCCCCGCTGCTCCCCACCCGGCGCCGCCCCGGGGGACGCCTGCTCGCCGTCTCCGTCCTCGGGCTGCGCGGGCGCGTTCGCGAGCACCGGCTCGCTCCAGAACCGCGCGAACTCCTCATCAAAGACCGGGAGGTCTTCGGCACGCGAGCAGAGGATCGTCCGGAGCGCGAGGCGCACCTCCTCGCGGTCGGCGAGGTTGGTCTCGGCGAGGCCGTGCAGAGCCAGGCCGATCTCCGAGGGGCCGACGAGCAGCCCGCGGGCCCGCAGCCGGCGCCCGAACAGCGTGACATTGGCCGCCAGGTTGCCCGGGCGCGTCCGCGCCGGACCGCGGGCGGGCGGGTCCCCCGCCTGCGGGGGGCCGCCCGCCGCCGGGTCAGCGTCCCTTGGGGAGTTGGGCGGAAAGTTGGGCGATCCGCTCAGATGTCCATCCATCGCCGCTTGCCCCGGCGGTCTCGACCGCCTCGAGGATGGGGCGGAGATACTGCGTGCGGACCCGGACGAGGTCTTCCTGGTCCTTGCAGAGGCACCCCAGCGTTTCCTCGACCGCCGCGGGATCGAGATGGTCGCGGTGGAGCGCCATGAGGGCCGCGCTCCAGTCGAGCGTCTCCGCGATCCCCGGCACCTTGGCCAGCGGGGCGGCCCGCACGAGCTGCATGAAGCCGCAGATCTGGTGGGCAAGCCGGTCGTTGATCGCCGGCACCTTCGTATGGACGATCGTCAGCTCTTTGTCGAACGAGGGGTAATCGATCCAGAGGTAGAGGCACCGGCGGCGCAGGGCGTCGCTGAGCTCCCGCGTCCGGTTGCTGGTGAGCACCACGTACGGGATGTGCCGCGCCCGCACCGTGCCGATCTCGGGGATGCTGACCTGGAAGTCGGAGAGCACCTCCAGCAGGAACGCCTCGAACTCCTCGTCGGCCCGGTCCACCTCGTCGATCAGGAGCACCGGCGCGCGGTCGGCGGTGATCGCCTGGAGGAGCGGGCGCTTCAGCAGAAACGGCTCGCTGAAGATCAGGTGCTCCTTCTCCTCCACCGGCCGGCCGGAGGTCTCCTCCAGCTTGATCCGGAGCATCTGGCGCTGGTAGTTCCACTCGTACAGCGCGGTGTGGACATCCAGGCCCTCGTAGCACTGGAGCCGGATCAGGTCGGCCCCGAGCGCCCGCGCGACCACCTTGGCGACCTCGGTCTTGCCGACGCCGGCGGCCCCCTCGATGAGGAGCGGCTTGTGGAGGACGACGCTCAGGTGGATCGACGTCGCCAGCTCGCGGTCGGCGATGTAGCCCTGGCCCTCCAGAATCTCCATGATCTGAGGGATGCCCCGAAACTGCTCCGAGACCGATGCCATGCGGAACGGTCACTCCCTCTCCACCCCGCCGAATCGCGAGAAAGCGGGCGATCGATTCGGCCGGGGAACCCGGGTCGGCGCGCCTTCTGGGATAGTCCGCGCGGAGCGCGTCAATAATTCATTCTAGCATAACGTCTCCTGCGCACACATCCTTTCCGCCACGCGCGCCCGAGGGCTGCCAGACGTCCGGCAGCGTCTCGCCCGGAGGCGGCCGCGAATGGCGCACTTGCCGCCCCCATAAGGTACATCCTCAATGACGGGGTACATCTTGATGCGAAAGGGGTACATCTTAGACGTATGGAGGACGCTCCATGACGGATCCTGAGGGAAGACACGTGGCGGCGACGACCACTCGCGTGCGCGCAGCCCAGCCGTTTGACCTTCCCCGCATCGTGGAGCTGATCGAGGAGCGGCGACAGCAGTACGAGGAGTACCAGCCGAGGTTCTGGCGGAGGGCGGCGAACCCCCGGGGGAAGGAGCGGGAGCACCTGGAGGAGCTCCTGCACGATGCGTCGGCGATCGTACTCGTTCACGACCGCGACGGGAGGGTCGACGGCGTCGCCGTCGGCGTGCTGGAGCAGGCGCCGCCGATGTACGATCCGGGCGGGCTGACCTGCATCATCGACGACTTTGTGGTGGCCGCGCAGGACCTGTGGGGCACCGTCGGCGTTGAGCTGCTGGGGGCGATGTCCCGGCAGGCACGCCGGCGAGGGGCGGCCCTGGCGGTCGTCGTGAGCGGGCACCTGGACCGGCAGAAGCGTGCGATCCTCGCGGTCTCGGGATTCTCGATCTTCTCGGAGTGGTACGCGAAGGACATCAAGCCGTAAGCACCCGGCCAGGCGCACCGTCCGCCTGATCCCCGGCAGCGTACCCCGCCCCATCACCTCAGCGCGCGATCCCGGGGGGTGGCGCGGAGGCGGCGCGCGCCGATCGGCGCCGCCCGGGGTAGCACCCGGGACAGGACCGCGCCGGCCGCGAGCCGCTGCTTCTCCACGCGCGGGATCCGCTTGAGGAGCCGCTCCAGCCGGAGCGCCGCACCCAGGGTGGGACACCGCCACACCGCGACGAGCCGGTACGGTGCCCGGCCGCGCGTGTACCGCGACGCCCGGCCGCGCCTGTGCGCCGTGAGGCGCCGGACGGGATCCACCGTGTACCCTGCGTAGTAACTCCCGTCAC
>JAPVSX010000003.1:0-7365 GCA_047519495.1 Armatimonadota bacterium | reverse complement strand
TGCCTGCGCGCCGGGCACGTTGCTGACCACCACCGCGACTTCGGCCGGGATCTCGCCAGCCCGGCAGGCGTCGATCAGCGATTGCAGGGTCGTTCCGGCTCCGGAGACGAGCACGCCGAGGCGCAGGAGGTCAGGCACAGACCGGGCCCTCCCGCAGGATGGCTGGCAGAACCGTGTGAGGTGCGGCTGAGGGGCGCGTGTCTCTCAGATCACTCATGGATCTCCACCCCACGACCACCGGCCGTGATTTCGCCGACGACCCGCGCGCGCTCGCCGGCCCGCTCGAGCGCCACGGCGGCGGCCGCGGCGTCGGACGGCGGCACGACCAGCAGCAGGCCGAGGCCCATGTTGAACGTGCGGAACATCTCATCGTCGGGCACGCGCCCCCGCTTCTGGATCAGCGCGAAGATCGGCGGGACGGGCCACCGGCCCCGGGTGACGATCGCCCGGCAGCCCTCGGGCAGGATCCGGACCAGGTTGCCCGGAATGCCGCCGCCGGTAATGTGAGCGATCCCGCGGATCTCGACGCGGTCGCGGAGGGCCAGGACCGGACGGGCGTAGGGCCGGTGCGGGTGGAGGAGCGCCTCCCCGAGGGGCTCGGTGAGTCCCCTGGGAGTCTTCTCGAGCGCGCGGCGGACCGCGCCGCCGGCCCCGGCGTTCGGAAGCAGCGCGGCCCGGGCCAGCGAGTACCCGTTTGTATGCAGCCCATCGCTCGCGAGCCCCACGATGCGATCCCCCGGACGGATCGTGTCACCCGAAATGAGCCGGTCGCGTTCCACGACGCCCACCGTACACCCGGCGACCTCGACCTCGTGCTTGACGTACACGCCCGGCATCTCCGCGGTCTCCCCGCCGATCAACGAGATGCCCTGGGCGCAGCACGACTGGACGATCCCCTCGAGGATCCCGGTCACGGCGTCCACGTCGAGGACCCCCGCGGCGATGTAGTCGAGCATGAAGAGCGGCGTCGCCCCGTGACAGAGGACGTCGTTCGCGCCGTGCGCCGCGAGGTCCGCGCCGAGGACCCGCCACCGGCCCATCGCGGCCGCGACCCGGGTCTTGGTCCCGACCCCGTCGATTGAGCTGACCAGGACCGGCTCCCGGTACCCGGCGAGGCGGAAGAGGCCCCCAAACTCTCTCCCCGAACCGAGGACCCCTTCTCGGAACGTGGATCGGATGCGGTCGCGGACGCCTGCGAGGATCGCCTCCTTCGAATCGCGGTCGACGCCGGCGTCTCGGTAGGTGATGGGGAGCATCTAACCCCGCCGGGACTCGACCGGCTGCGACTCGAGGGCGAACCGGCCGGCCAGCGCCTCCGTGGGCGTCTCGGTCGGGTACGCGCCGGTCAGGCACGCGAGGCAGAGGTCGCGCCGGGGCAGCGCGAGCGCCTCGACGAGGCCGGAGACGCTCAGGTAGCCGAGCGTGTCCGCTTCGATCTCCCGCCGGATCTCGTCGACGGACAGCCGCGCGGCGACGAGCTCGCCGCGGTTGCTCGTGTCGATCCCGTAGAAGCATGCGTTCGTGATCGGCGGCGAGGAGATCCGGACGTGGACCTCGCGCGCCCCCGCGCGGCGGAGCATCCGCACGATCTGCCGGCTCGTCGTGCCGCGGACGATCGAGTCGTCCACGAGGACGACCCGCCGGCCGGCGATCACGCCGCGGACGGGGTTGAGCTTGGCCCGCACCCCGAAGTCGCGCTGGGACGGGTCGGGCTGGATGAACGTGCGGCCGATGTAACGGTTCTTGATCAGGCCGACCTCGAGCGCAACGCCGCTCGCCTCCGCGTACCCCATCGCCGCCGAGGTCCCCGAGTCGGGGACGGCGATCACGATGTCGGCCTGGGCCGGATGCTCGCGGGCCAGGACCCGCCCCATCCGGCGCCGGACGTGGTGGACGTTCTGGGTCTCCAGAACCGTGTCCGGGCGGGCGAAGTAGATGTACTCGAACACGCACGACGCGCGGCGGACGAGCGGCAGCACCTGGATCGCCCGCACGCCGCCGGCGCCGGCGACGAGCAGCTCGCCCGGCCCGACCTCGCGGACGGCCTCCGCCCCGATGTGGTCGAACGCGCAACTCTCCGAGGCGAACACGACATCCCGGCCGAGGCGGCCCATCGCGAGCGGCCGGATGCCGTGGGCGTCGCGAAAGGCCAGCAGCCGGCCGCCGACCATCGCGACGACGGTGTAGGCTCCGAGGATCCGCTGCATACAGTAGGCGACGGCCTCCTCAAGCGTGGACGCCGGGGCCGTGGCGATCAGCTTGGTGATCACCTCCGTATCGGAGGTCGCGTGGAAGCAGCAGCCGGCCGCCTCGAGCTCGTCCCGGAGCAGGGGGGCGTTGACCAGGTTGCCGTTGTGGGCGAGCGCGAGGGTGCCCCACGGCGTCGGCTCGAGGAACGGCTGCGCGTTTTCGAGTCTCGCCCCGCCCATCGTCGAGTACCGCACGTGGCCGATCCCGACCGGCCCCGGCAGCGCGGCGAGCCGCTCGGGGGTGAAGACGTGGGCCACGAGGCCCATTTCCTTCACGAGGTGGACGCGGTCGCCGTCGAACGTCGCGATGCCGGCGCTCTCCTGGCCGCGGTGCTGGAGGGCGTACAGGCCGAGGTGGACGTAGGGGACGGCTGCCTCCGCCGTCCGGATCCCGAACACGCCGCACTCCTCGCGGAGCTTGCCCGCACCCTCCACGGCGTCCCACCGACGCATCATCCCGGTTCCCCTTCCTGCGCCTCCCACGCGCGCCTCAGCGTCACCACGTCCACGTCGATCCACGGCCGGTCGGGCGCGGCGCCGCCGGCCGGATAGAGGCCGTCTGAGCCGATCACGAGCTGCGCGCCACCCGTGGTGCCGATCACCTGCAGCGGGACCGAGAGGCGCCGCGCGAGCTGCATGAGCGCCGGCAGGCGCTCGGGGCGGAGGGACACGATGATCCGGCCGACGCTCTCGCCGAACAGCGCCTCCGCCTGGAGATCCTGCCGGAGGTGGGTGCTCTGCCAACGGCTCAGCGCTTGCGCGGAGGCCGCGCCTGGATCCTGGCGGAGTGGGTCCTTCGGGATGGTTCGATCCTTTGGGGAGACCGCTCCGTCGGCGGCGCGGCCCAACGCTCGGGAGGAGGCGGGCAGACTCGCTGCGGCGCCGCGCCCGCCGGCGACGCAGCATTCCGCCAGGGCGACCGCGATGCCGCCGTCGGCGCAGTCGTGGGCGGAGGCCAGGAGGTCCTGCGCCACCGCCTCCCGGGTGCACTGGATGACCCGGACCGCGGCGAGCAGGTCGGGCTCGCGGAGCCGACCGGCGGCCAGGCCGTGCAGGACCGCAAGGTACTCACTGCCGTCGAGCGAGGGGCGCCCGTCCCCCAGCAGGACGATCAGGTCGCCGTCCCGCTTCCACCCCGGCGTGGCGTGCCGGCGGACGTCGTCGAGCCGCCCCAGCATCGCGACGATCGGCGTGGGGTAGATCCCCTGCCCCGCCTCGTTGTAGAAGCTCACGTTTCCGCCGACGACCGGGACGTCGAGCGCCTCGCAGGCCCGGGCGATCCCCTCGACCGCCTGGCGGAACGTCCAGAACACATCGGGACGTTCGGGGCTGGCGAAGTTGAGGCAGTCCGTCACCGCCGCGGGGCGGGCGCCGACACACGCCAGGTTCTGCGCCGCCTCGAGGACGGCCAGCATGCCGCCGACGTACGGGTCCAGGTGGCAGTAGCGGCCGTTCCCGTCCACGGCGAGCGCCAGGCCGCGCGGGGGCGCGTCCTTGAGCCGCAGGACGGCCGCGTCGGCCCCGGGGGGCACGACCGTATTGGCCTGCACCGTGTGGTCGTACTGCCGGAACACCCAGCGCTTGCTCGCGGTCGCGGGCGACGCGAGGAGCGCGCGCAGCGCCCCCTCCGGCGGCACCGCGGGGAGCGCGGCCGGATCGGTCTGCCGCACCCCTTTGAGGTAGGCCGGCTCTCTCGCCTCGGGTGAGTACTCGGGCGCCTCGGTCAGGTGGCGCGGATCGAGCGACGCGACGGCGCGGTCTCCGTCGCGGACGATGAGGACGGGCTCCGCCGTGACGCGCCCGATCACGACGGCGCCGAGCCCCCACCGGTGACCGATCAGGAGCACGTCGCCCTCGCGGCCCGCCTCTACGATCAGGAGCATCCGCTCCTGGGACTCCGAGAGCAGCACCTCCTCGGGCGTCATGCCGCTCTCGCGGCGGGGGACGAGGCGGAGGTCCACGTCCATGCCGACCCCGCCGCGCGCCGACATCTCCGAGAGCGCGCACGTGAGCCCGGCGGCGCCCATGTCCTGGAGCCCGACCACGGCGCCGGTGGCGAGCGCCTCAAGCGTCGCCTCGATGAGCAGCTTGCCGGTGAACGGATCGCCCATCTGCACCGCCGACCGGTCCCGGGGGTTGCCCGCGAGCCCGGTCGAGGCGAACGCGGCGCCGTGCATCCCGTCCCGGCCGGTGCGCGCGCCGAGGTAGACGACCGCGTTTCCGGGCCCGGCCGCGCGCGCCGTCGCGAGGTGGTCCTCGCGCACCAGCCCGAGGCACGCGACGTTCACGAGCGGGTTGCCGCGGTAGCACGGGGCGCAGGCGAGCTCGCCGCCGACGGTCGGCACGCCGATGCTGTTGCCGTAGGCCGCGATGCCCGCGACGACCCCGTGGATCATGCGGGCTACCTGCGATTCCGCCGGCGGACCGAACCGCAGCGAATCGAGCAGCGCGATCGGCCGCGCCCCCATCGCGAGGATGTCGCGGATGATCCCGCCGACGCCGGTCGCGGCGCCGTGAAACGGCGCGACCGCGCTCGGGTGGTTGTGGCTCTCCATCTTGAACACCGCCGCCCAGCCGTCGCCGACCGCGACCGCGCCGGCGTTCTCGCCGGGGCCCCGCAGCACCCCGCGGCCGCGCGTGGGCAGCCGCCGCAGCACCGCCCTGCTGTGCTTGTACGCGCAGTGCTCGCTCCACATGACCCCGAACATGCCGAGCTCTGCCACGGTCGGGTCCCGCCCGAGCCGGCGGCAGATCTCCGCGTACTCGGACGGCCTGAGGCCGGCGCCGGCCGCCCGCTGTGGGGTCGCGACGGAGGGCTCGACCGTCACGTCACTGGGCCTCCGCGGCCTGGGCCGGCAGGGCGCGGCCCGTAGAGATCCAGCGGGCCAGCGACTCGAAGATCAGGCGCCCGTCGGCGCTGCCCAGGATCGCCTCGCTGGCCCGCTCGGGATGCGGCATCAGCCCGAGCACGGCGCCGGAGGGGCTGGCGACGCCGGCGATCCCGTCGGCCGCGCCGTTCGGGTTGGCCTCGGGCGTGACGGCCCCCCGCACGTCGCAGTACCGGAAGACCACCTGCCGGTGGGCCGCGAGCGCCGCGCGCGTGGCGGGATCCACGTAGTACCGGCCCTCGGCGTGCGCGATGGGAAGGCGCAGCACCTGGCCCGGCCTGAGCGCGCAGGTGAACGGCGTGTCCGCCCGCTCGGTGCGCAGGTGCACGAACTCGCACCGGAACTGGCCTGAGGCGTTGGGCTGCATCGCCCCCGGCAGCAGGCCCGCCTCGAGCAGGACCTGGAACCCGTTGCAGATGCCGAGGACGAACCCGCCCTTCGCCACGTAGGGGCGCAGCGCGCGGACGGACGGCGAGGTCGCCGCGATCGCCCCCGCGCGGAGGTAGTCGCCGTAGGCGAACCCGCCGGGAAGGATCACGGCGTCGAGGCCCCGCAGCGTCCGCTCTGCGTGCCAGACGTACTGGGCGGACCGCCCGAGGACCTCACGGACGGCGTGGTAGGTGTCTGCGTCACAGTTGCTGCCGGGGAACACGACGATGCCGATGTCCACGCTCCGCCTCCTCCTTCGTCCGTCGTTGGTTCACCACGCTGCGCGTCTCGCACACGATCCTGTTGCGCCGTCACACGATCTCGTACCGGTATTCCTCGATCAGGGTGTTTGCGAGAAAGCCCTCACACATCTCCCGGATCCGCCGGTCGAGATCCTGGTCCTCGCCCAGCTCGATCTCGAAGTACCGGCCGGCCCGCACGGCCCGGACGCCCTGGTGGCCGAGCGCGTCGAGCCCCTGGCGGATCGCCTGCCCCGGCGCGTCGAGCACGCCGGGCTTAAGCGTCACCACGATCCGGACCGTCCGCGCGCCGTCCATCCCTCACACCTCCGGCCCGTCCCCCGCGCCCTCGCTGCGCGAGGACCGGCTGCGCGAGGCCCCCCCGGAGGGCGCGGGCAGGCCGTACAGGGGAAGCGGCCGCCCGGTGAGCCGGCGGTACACCTCGAGGTAGCGGGCCCGCGCCGCCTCGACGACATCGGGCGGAAGCTGGGGCGCCGGGGGCCGCTTGTTCCATCCCGTCCGCTCCAGGTAGTCCCGGACGATCTGCTTGTCGAAGCTCTCGGTGGATCCCGTCGCGGCGTACGCGGCCGCGTCCCAGAACCGCGACGAGTCCGGCGTCAGGGCCTCGTCGATCAGGACGAGTCCATCCCCCCGCAGCCCGAACTCGAACTTCGTGTCCACGAGGATGAACCCGCTCCGCCCGGCCTGGACCGCCCCCTCGCGGTAGAGCGCGAGGCTCGTCTCCTCGAGGCGCCGCGCGAGCGCGGGCCCGATCCGCCCGGCCATCTGCGCCGTGGTGATGTTTTCGTCGTGGCCGGCCTCGGCTTTGGTCGCCGGCGTGAAGATCGGCGCCGGCAGCCGGCTGCCCTGGTGCAGCCCGGCCGGGAGCGCGATCCCGCAGGCCGTCCCGCGCTCGCGGTACTCCTTCCAGGCGGAGCCCGCGAGGTAGCCGCGGACGACGCACTCGAAGTCGATCCGGCGGCACCGCTCGACGAGCATCGCGCGTCCCCGGAGCGCGTCGCGGTGGGGCCGGAGGACCGGAGGAAACGCGTCCGGGTCCATCGTCACAAAGTGGGTGCGGACGATCCCGCTCACGCGCCCGAACCAGAACGCCGACAGCCCCGTGAGCACCCGCCCCCGGTCCGGGATCCCGGTGGGCAGGACGCAGTCGAACGCGGACAGGCGGTCGGTCGCGACCAGCAGCAGGCGGTCGCCGAGGTCGTAGACGTCCCGGACCTTGCCCCGCGCGAACAGCGGGAGGTCGAGGTGGATCGCCATCACCGCGGGCCCGAGCGCGCCGCGCGCCGTGGAGCCCACCGCGCCGCGCCCCGCCGCATCGCTCATCGCATCGTCCTCCCCTGTCGCGTCTGCTCCCCGGCAGCGGCCGCCGCGACCGGGGGCCCGTCGCCGAGCCCCACCCGTCTAAAGATCTCGTCCACGTGGCGCAGGGAGTAGGCCGCGTCGAAGCACGCGTCGAGCTCAGGGTCGCTGAGCGCGCCCGACGCGCGGATCAGATCGCGAAACCGGCCCCGTCCGTCCCACGCCTGCATCGCCGCCGTC
>JAPVSX010000002.1:0-3630 GCA_047519495.1 Armatimonadota bacterium | reverse complement strand
GATGACCTGCCCGGCAACGTCTCGCTGCTGCGGGGTGTGGTAAAAGATCGCGGACCGGTACTGCGTGCCTACATCGTTCCCCTGACGGTTTCGTGTGGTCGGATTGTGGACCGAAAAGAAGACTTCAAGGAGCTCGCGGTAGGAGACCACTGCCGGGTCGAAGGTGATCTGGACGGCTTCCGCGTGCCCGGTTGCTCCGGTGCACACCTGACGATACGTCGGGTTCGGCACCGTCCCGCCGGAGTATCCCGGTTCTACTCGCTCAACGCCCCGGAGGTCGGTGAAAACGGCTTCGGTGCACCAGAAGCACCCTCCGGCGAGCGTCGCCACTTCCTTGCCGGCCGGGGGAGGAGCGAAGTGCGTCGGCGCGTTACTCATCAGCTCACCTCTTTGGATCTCACAATACCACACGAGAGGTTCAGGAGAAACCGAGTGAGGCGTGCTGCGCCTGCCGCTGCCCCGGCAGCCTTCGGCTATTCTGACGTGGGAGAGGGACCGGCCCCCGTCCCGGGAGGCGATGGCGCGTCTCCGGTCGAAGTGGCTGTCGAACCGGGGAGGTGGACGTGTGAGGGCGGTCGTGCTCCACGGCGTCGGTGAGCCGGAGACGGTGCGGACAGAGCGTGTGGACGACCCGGTCCCCGAGCCGGGCGAAGTCGCGGTGCGGGTGCGGGCCGCGGCGCTCAATCATCGTGATCTCTTCATCTGCCGCGGGCAGTACGGCGGGCTGCGCTTTCCGATCATCCCGGGCTCGGATGGGGCCGGCGAGGTGGTCGCTGTAGGGCCGGACGTCCGGGGAGTCTCCCGGGGAGCCGCCGTGGTGATCAACCCGGCCCTCGACTGGGGCGACGACCCGCGCGTGGAGGGCCCCCGCTTCCGCATCCTGGGGCTGCCGGACAACGGGACCTTCGCCGAGCTCGTCAGAGTCCCGGCCGCGAACGTGCTGCCGCGGCCGGCGGGCCTCACCGACGAAGAGGCGGCCGCGCTCCCGCTGGCAGGGCTCACGGCGTACCGGGCGGTGGTCACGCGCGCGGGTGTGCAGCCCGGCGAGACGGTGCTCGTGACGGGCATCGGCGGCGGCGTCGCCAGCTTCGCCCTCCTCATCGCCAGGCACCTCGGCGCCCGGGTGATCGTCACTTCCGGAAGCGACGCGAAGCTGGCCCGGGCCCGCGAGCTCGGGGCGGACACCGGCTTCAACTACAAGACGGCGGACTGGGTCAAGGCCGCCCGCGCGGCGACAGGGGAACGGGGCCCCGACGTGATCATCGACGGCACGGGCGGCGCGACGTTCGACCGCGCCCTCGACGCGGCGCGTCCCGGCGGGCGCGTCGTCAGCTACGGCGCGACCACGGGGAACGTGCCCGAGCTGACGGTGCGGCGGATCTTCTGGAAGCAGCTCGACGTCCTCGGCACGAAGATGGGTGCCCCCGAGGACTTCCGCGGCATGCTCGCCCTGTTCGGCGACGGGCGGCTGCGCCCGGTCGTCGACCAGGTGTTCCCGCTCGAAGAGGCCGGTCGGGCGCTCCGGCGCATGGACCAGGCCGCCCAGTTCGGCAAGATCGTCCTGCGGATCGCCTGACCGCTCCCCTTGAGGTCGTGCCGTGACGTCGATCGCGGTCCTCGACGACTACCAGGGCGTTGCCCTCACGCTGGCCGACTGGCGTGCGCTCGGCGCCGGCGCCCGGGTCGAAGCGTTTCGGGATCACTTGAAAGACGAGCGCGCCGTCGCAGAGCGGCTCGAACCGTTCGACGTGATCGTGGCGATGCGGGAGCGAACGCCGTTCAGCGAGAGGCTGCTGGCCCGGCTTCCCAGGCTGCGGCTGCTGATCACGACGGGAATGGCCAACGCGTCCATCGACCTGGCGGCCGCCACCCGCCTGGGCATCGTCGTGTGCGGAACCGGGAGCCTGGGCTACCCGACGACGGAGCTGACGTGGGGGCTCATCCTGGCGCTGGCGCGGCGCATTCCGCACGAGCACCAGGCGACGCGCGAAGGCCGCTGGCAGACGACGCTCGGCGTGGGCCTGCGGGGCAAGGCGCTCGGGGTGATCGGCCTGGGACGGCTGGGCTCGCAGGCGGCGGCGGTTGGGGGCGCGTTCGGGATGGTTGTCCTCGCCTGGAGCCAGCACCTGACCCCCGCGCGCGCGGCCGAGTGCGGCGCCGAGCTCGTCACCAAGGACGCGCTCCTCTCGCGGTCCGACGTCGTCACCATTCACCTGAAGCTGAGCCCGAGGACCACAGGCCTGATTGGCGCGCGGGAGCTGGGGATGATGAAGCGCACGGCGTTCCTGGTCAACACGTCGCGTGGGCCGATCGTCGAAGAGCGGGCGCTGCTCGACGCGCTCGTGCGGGACAGGATCGCCGGGGCCGCGCTGGACGTCTTCGACGACGAGCCCCTGCCGCCGGAGCACCCGTTCAGGCGCCTCCCGAACGTCGTCGTCACGCCGCACCTCGGGTACGTGACGCGGGAAAACTACGAGGTGTTTTACCGGGACGCCCTGGACGACGTGCGGGCGTTTCTCGCCGGAAGCCCCGTGCGGGTGCTCGACCCCGGCGTCCTCTCGTCGCCCGCGCTGCGGCGCTCCCCAGCCGTCTCCTGACACACGCGAGACGCAGGAGGCGACATGACCGCAGATCCCGGTGCGCAGGGGGCTGCCGAACGCATTCGACCGCGAACGGCCGTCCCGAACGGGCCCCCGGTCCGGACGTATTGGCTCACGCGCGTTTTGGCTCACGCCGTAGGCGCGAGGCCCAGGCGCGGACGCTTACGCGAGCCGGTACATGCCGGGGGCGACCTCGCGAAACTTCGCCCACACCTCGCCGTCGTGGCCCGGACAGATGCGGGTCTCGTCTCCACCGGCCAGTTCCTTGATCCGCCGCATCGCCTCCAGGCACTCGGGGATGCTGTTGATGTGGATCGCCGGCGGCGACCAGTCGCGGAGGTTTCGATAGGTCGTCAGCGCGTCGTTCGCAATGACGAACGGGCCCGCCGCCGTCGGGACGACGACGATCTGCATCCCGGGCGAGTGGCCGCCGACCCACTCGAGCTGCACCCCGTTGGCCCCGGCGCGCCCGTCGATCGCGCGGAGCCGCTTGCTCGACCGGAGGCTGTCCAGGTCCTGCTCGAAGCAGTCGCTCAGGAAGCGCCGGAGCCAGGGATCCTTCCCGCCGCTGCCGGTCCAGAAGTCCACCTCCCGGCGCTGGACCCAGAACGTCGCGCGCGGCAGGAAGCCTTCCAGGTCGAAGTGGTCCCAATGGAGGTGGGTGAGGATCACGGTCGAGATCTCGTCCGGGTTTACCCCTGCGGTCGCAAGGAGCGCCTCGCGTGTCCGCATCTGGTTGACCGCGACGCCCTTCAGTTTGCCCAGCCGGTGGGTGAAGCCGGTATCGACGAGGACGGACCCCCCCGGGCCGCGCAGCAGCCACAGGAAAAACGCGGAGGTCGTCGTTTCCCCAATCGGCTGCATGTACAGGCGGGTCGACCAGTCCACGGTGCGCCCACCGGGGCTCAGGGCGTAGATCTCATAGGTCGCCGGCATCGCCGCCCTCCTGTTGAAACCGTCTCAGTATTGGCGCCCGCCGCGCCGGGATCCTGTGCGTGCCGCGGGCGGGAAGGTATCGCCGGGCAGGGAT
>JAPVSX010000001.1:0-4617 GCA_047519495.1 Armatimonadota bacterium | reverse complement strand
TCTGGCCCTGCTCTGGCGAATCGTCCACTCACCGTTCGGGGTCATCCTCCGGGGGATGCGCGACAATCCTGAGCGTGTCGAGTTTGCCGGCATCCCAATGCGCCGGTACCGGCTCATCGCGTTCGTCCTCTCCGCCGCGATCGCGGGGCTCGCCGGGACGCTCCTCGGCCCGCTCGAAAACACCGTTGGTCCGGAGAGCGCCCACTGGGCGACGTCCGGGGAACCTGTCCTGGCAAGCCTCCTGGGCGGCGCCTCCGCATTCTCCGGGCCCATTGTCGGCGCGGTCCTGCTCGTCGTCATTAAGGAGATCATGGAACGATACACTCCGTACTGGCTGCTGGCAATGGGCATCGTGCTCGTCGTCCTCGTCCTCGGCTTCCGCGGCGGTATCGTGGGCAGCCTGCAGGCGCTTTGGCCGAAGCGTACATGACCCCGCTCCTCCGCGTCGAGGACCTGCGCAAGTCTTTCGGCGAAGTGAGCGCCGTGGACGGGGTAAGCCTGGATCTCGCTCTCGGCCGGCTGACGTGCATCATCGGCCCGAACGGAGCCGGAAAGACCACGCTGGTCAATCTCCTGACAGGCCGCCTTGCCCCCGATGGCGGCCGCATCGACTTCAACGGCCGGGAGATTACGCGGATGCCGGCTCATGCCCGCGTGCAACTCGGGTTGAGCCGGTCATTTCAGATCAACAGCGTCTTTCCCCACCTTACCGTCGCTGAGAATCTGGCGATTCCTACCCTGGCCCGCCTCGGCCGCAGCGGGGCAATGCTGCGACGCGCAGATCACGTTTCCGGCCTCGAGGACGCGGTGCAGCGACTCCTTGCCGAATGGCACCTGGAGGAGGAGCGCCAGATGCCGGCGGCGGCCCTCTCTCACGGCAGCCAGCGCCTGTTGGAGATCGCGATCGCGGTCGCGACGCGTCCACGGCTCCTCATCCTCGACGAGCCGACCGCGGGGCTCAGCCCCGCGGAAAAGCCTCAAGTCCTCGCGCAGTTGCGCCGTGTGGCCGCCGCGAGGGAGATAACGTTCGTGCTCGTTGAGCACGACATGGACATCGTCTTTTCACTGGCCGATCGGATCGTGGTCATGCACCGGGGCCGGATTCTGGCCGACGGCGCCCCCGAGGTGATCCGAAGAGATCCGGTGGTCCAGGAAGTGTACCTGGGGGCGGCCCCGGCCGCGTCCGCGCCCGCGGGGAGCGGCGGCGTCTCCTCCGGAGAGCCCCTGCTGGCCGTTTCGGACATGAACACGTACTACGGCCAAAGCCACATCATCCAGGGCGTCTCGATGATCGTCCGGGAAGGGGAGGTGGTGGCACTCCTCGGCCGCAACGGCGCCGGAAAGACCACCACGCTGCGGAGCCTGATGGGCCTGACGCCGCCGCGCTCCGGGCAAGTGCTGCTGCGGCGCCGAGAGATCTCGAGGCGTCCGCCCTACGAGATCGCCGCGGCCGGCGTCGCATACGTCCCGGAGGACCGGCGAATTTTCCGGGACCTCACAGCCCGCGACAACCTTCTTATCGCCGCGCGTCCGGGGCGGCGGGCGGCGTCCGCCCCGCAGAAGACGTCCGCCCGGCCCGGAAGCGTCTCCAATGGGGGACAGGGCGGCGAGTGGGACCTCGCGCGGGTGTGGGAGTTGTTTCCCGGCCTGGCCGCCCTCGAGCGCCACAGAGGGGACCATCTCAGTGGAGGGCAGCAGAAGATGCTCGCGATCGGACGGGCACTGATGGGAAACCCGGACCTGCTCCTCCTCGATGAGCCGTCGGAGGGCCTCGCGCCGGCCGTCGTCCGCGCGCTTGCCGATGCGATCGGGCGAATCCGGGCGGAGGGTGTGACCATGCTTCTGGCCGAACAGAACGCCTCGTTTGCCACGAGGATCGCCGACCGGGTGTACATCATCGAGAACGGGCGGATTTCACTCGAAGAAGCGGGTCCCTACATCCGCGCGCACCCTGAAGTGCTGCAGCGCTACCTGGCCGTCGAGGGCGCTTCGGAACACGAGTAAGGGCCCATGGCGAGATCCGCTCGATGAGTCAGCAGCGCGGCAACCCGGCGCGCCACAGTCAGACCGGCGGTCGGACGCCGCTCTCGCCGTTCCAGTACTTCCGCAGGTCGGCCCAGGTGTACCACGATCGGCCCGCCGTCGTCGACGGCGACGCCCGGTTCACGTACGGCGCGTTTGCGCAGCGCTGCCTGCGGTTCGCCGCCGGCCTCCGGGCATGGGGACTGGCGCCGGGTGACCGCGCGGCCGTGCTTGCGCCGAACACCCACCGCGCGCTCGAATGCTACTACGCGGTTCCGCTCGCGGGCGGCGTCCTGGTCCCGCTCAATACGCGCCTCCGCCTGGAGGACTACCGGTACATCCTCAACCACTCCGGCAGCCGCATCCTTCTCGTCGACCCGGCGTTCACGGAAACGGCGCAGGCGCTCGCGAGGGAGGCGCTCCTGCAGATCCTCGCGCTCGCGGACCGGCCGCCGGGCGATGCGCCCTGGATGACCTCCGATGAGGTGATCGCGTCCTCAGGCGACGCAGCAGCCGGCCGCATCGCGAGCGGGATCGATGAGATCGAGGAGGACGCGCCGGTCACGATCAACTACACAAGCGGTACGACCGCGCACCCCAAGGGGGTCGTGCTCACCAATCGCATCACCGCGTTGAACGTCCTCGATGTCGTGATCCACGCCCGGCTGACCGTGGACGATGTCTACCTCCACACGCTGCCGATGTTTCACGTCAACGGATGGGGCGGCGTGTGGGCGGTGACGGCCGTGGGGGCGACGCACGTCTGCCTTCAGACGGTCGAGCCTGCGGCGATCGTCCGGCTCATTGACGCGTGCGGTGTCACGACGGCGTTCGCGGCGCCCACCGTGCTCGTGATGCTCGGAAGCGATCCGTGCACGCGTACCTGGCGTCCCCGCCAGGTCGTACGCTGGTACGTGGGCGGGGCGCCGCCGCCCGCCGCGCTCATCCAGCGAATGGAGGAGGAACTCGGCTTTGAGATCGTGCACGTCTATGGCCTGACGGAGACCGGGCCCTGGCTGACGGTCTGCGAGTGGCGGCGTGAGTGGAAGGGTCTCCCGGTGGAAGACCGCGCCCGGATCAAGGCGCGCCAGGGGGTCGGGCAGCTCCTCACGGGGCAGGTGCGCGTCGTCCGCTCCGATCTGGCCGACGTGGCCCGCGACAGCACGGAGGTCGGCGAGATCGTCGTCCGCGGCCCGACGGTGACGCTCGGCTATTATAAGGATCCCCAGGCTACGGAGGACGCGTTTGCCGGCGGCTGGTTCCACACCGGCGACCTCGCGGTCGTCCATCCCGACGGCTACATCCAGATCGTCGACCGCAAGAAGGACTTGATCATCAGCGGGGGCGAGAACGTCTCCTCGGTGGAAGTCGAAGGGACGCTGTACCAGCATCCGGCTGTCCTGGAGGCTGCCGTTGTGGCCGCCGCCGACCCAACGTGGGGAGAGGTGCCCCGGGCATTCGTCGTGCTTCGGCCCGGCATGCGGACGACGGCAGATGAGTTGATCGTCTTCTGCCGCGACAGGCTGGCGCATTTCAAGGCTCCGAAGATCGTGGAGTTCGTAGAAGCGCTCCCAAGGACGGCAACCGGAAAGGTCCAGAAGTACCTGCTGCGGGCCGCCCCACCGCCTGGCTCCTGATCCGGCCCGCGCGCAGCAGCACGTCCCCGCGGATCACGCTCCGCCTGCACGATCTCGTGAGCGAGGCGGAGGAGGCTCGGCGCGCGGGCGTGCAGCGGATTCCGGCGCTCGTCTTCCGGGGGAAGAACAGGGGAACGCTGCGATACTTCGGCGTACCTGCGGGTACTCCCCATTGTTCGCTGTAACCACAATGTATCACCGCTGTCGTCACGGCGTCAATGTCATAGCGGCCCGCACCGCCTGCCCGGTCACACGGCGCACGGAGGGAACGCTTGCGCAGCCGGAGAAACCGTTTCGACGCCCGGGGACGGGCCACCGCGATGACGGTCAAGTTCGGGTTCTCGCTGCAAGGACGCGGCGCGCTGGCCGATCGCGAGGCGATCACCTCGCTGGCGAGGCGCTGCGACGCCCTCGGCTATGACTCGATCTGGGTCACGGACCGCCTGCTCATCCCTACAGCGACGACCTCCGTCTACCCCTACTCGCCGACCGGCACCCTGCCGATCGGCCCGGACGAGCCGTGGCTCGAGCCGCTCACCGCGCTGACCTACCTGGCCACCGTCACCCGGCGAATCATGGTCGGCACGAGCGTCCTCGTGATCCCCTACCGGAACCCCGTGTTTACCGCCAAGGCGCTTGCGACCGCCGACTACCTTTCAGGCGGACGGATCATCCTGGGTGCGGGCGTCGGCTGGTTCCGAGAGGAGTTCGTCGCGGCCGGCGTGCCGTTTGAGGACCGGGGAGCGAGGACCGTCGAGTATCTCCGGATCATGAAGGAGATCTGGACCCGGCCCCGTGTGGTCTTCGAAGGCCGGTTCGCGCACGTGCCCGAGGCGGGCGGCGTCCTGCCCCATCCGATCCAGCGGCCGCACATCCCGATCTGGATCGGTGGTCACAGCGGCGCCGCGCTCCGCCGGGTCGTGGCCGTAGGCGACGGCTGGCATCCGCTCGGCCTTCG